>JBGQJK010000015.1:0-23884 GCA_041499035.1 Patescibacteria group bacterium | reverse complement strand
TATTAAGCCCTATAAGGCCAGAGTCATGTATCAATCTTTTAGGAGATATGTTCAAAATTTATCAGACTCGGGTGAGTTTAAGTCCCTTTTGAATGTTGCTATCCCCTCTGATTCAAAATTAAGCCCAAACAAATTCAACTTGCGCACACATTATGGATACGGCCGCGGCGAGGGTACTCACGACGACTTGTTTTATTATGACGGTTTTATGAATTTGGTCCTAGGCTACGGAAAGCCAAAAGACAGGATCGCTGTAACCGCCGGTATTGAAAACGTCGGGAGACTAATGCGCGTTGACGATCTAAGTGTAGCCTCCATACCCACCGATGATTTGATAATTAACCAGTTACAAGGTCCGTCATACATGCCCGGAAACTTAATAAAAGAGACATTTCGTAACTTAAGATGGGAACGGTTACTTTCCGGAGTCTTTGTAGATTGGGCGCGTAGAGCCAATTTAGAAAAGCTATATTTTTTGCCCGCAAAATACAATAAATGGGACTTAGTTAGGCGGGACAAGAATCAAACAGCTCATTTAAGGTATGATGTGACCGCAAAAAGGCTAGGATTTAGAAGAGATGCAGAGAATAAACCCTATTCGCTTGATGTAGCCGAGGACTGGAAGGACTTATATACGGTCTTTGTCGACGGCAAATAAAAGATTTTTACCGGATATATAGGAAGCGCTTCTTATAAGATATAATGCGTCTATAGATGCTAATTGATAGAGCGGAAATCACTGTCAGGGCGGGGCATGGTGGAGCCGGCATGTACAACAAGCTTAAAGGTCCGGATGGAGGAAATGGCGGACGGGGAGGCGATGTTTACGTGATGGGGTCCTCCAATATCAATTTGCTGAATCAATTTAGCGAGAAGGACGTTTTTGTGGCCGGCAACGGGGCAATGGGAGCACGCAACAATAAAACTGGCAAGGATGGTGCAGATATAACTATTCCTATACCTGTTGGGACAGGAATATATGATAGAAAAACTTCTGAACTTCTCTGGGACATCAACAAAGTTGCTGAAAAGATCTTAATTTGCAAAGGTGGAAGGGGTGGCTTCGGAGGAGAAACTGCAGAACTAGGAGCCAAAGGAGAGGAAAAGAAAATCATATTGAACCTAAGACTTATAGCGGATTTTGGCTTAATCGGGATGCCAAATGCCGGTAAGAGCTCGCTTCTTAACGAGTTAACAAACGCCAAAGCGGAGACTGCAAATTACCCCTTTACTACTTTGGAACCGAATTTGGGAGTATTCGAAGGTAAAGTTTTGGCAGATATTCCGGGTTTAATTGAAGGCGCCTCAAAAGGCAGGGGCTTAGGGACGGCCTTTTTAAAGCATATTGAAAAAGTCTCTGTACTTCTTCACTGTATTTCCTGCGAGGCACCAGATGTTCTTAAAGATTATCAAACCGTTCGGAAAGAGCTTGCGGATTTTAAACCGTTATTGTCCAAAAAAAAGGAGGTCATTATTTTAACCAAAACGGATACGGTAGATTCTAGAGTTGTTCAGAAATTAGAAAAGAAATTTGAAGATGAGTCCAAAACGATACTTTCTGTGTCGATCTATGATTACCAAAGTTTGGAAGAACTGAAAAAAGTGCTAAGATATATTTAATATAATTTCTATAATATGGCCGGAGATAAAACAAGGAAAAGAATGGTGGTAGAGGAAGTTGGGGGTTCAGCGGAGCCAGTCGAGGAGATTAAGGAAAAGGTCGAGGAACTTCATGATTTGACCGAGGACATTTCCGAGTCTGTCGAAAAATCCGAAGAAGTACAGGAAGAGATTGTAAAGACCGCGGAAGAAACAGTCGGGGGTGCCCAAGAATATGTGCCTCCAAGCCGGGAACCTTCCCCGAATGAACCTGCGTCGGAAATCAGGAACGGGGGTCCGAACCCAATGGTCATAATAATCCCCGGAATCTTTCTACTTGGGGCGCTTCTTGGAGGCATTTACTTTTATCAAAAAGGTATTGCGGGTGGAGCAACGGAACCAACGCCTACACCACAAGTTGGCCAGGCAACACCAACTCCGGTAGCTACCCCATATACCCAAATTGACTTAACAAAATACCCCGTAAATATAAAAAACGGATCCGGTATTGCCGGGCAAGCAGGTGTTGTAAAGACCCTTTTATCAACTGCAGGGTTTAGTGTAACGGGCACTGGAAACGCAACCAGCTACGATTTTACAAAAACGGTTATTAAAGCTAAGGCTAGCGTACCGGCTGCATTTTTAACCCAACTTTCGGCTTCTCTTTCTAAATCTTACGTTTTGGACACAAACCAGTCATTGGCTACATCCTCGGCTGATGAAGTTGAGGTGATAGTCGGAAGCACAAAAGCCAAATAATTCTTCTTTTCAAAAAGCTTCGTGGTAAAATATAGTCTCCCGCCGAGGTGGTGGAATGGTAGACACACGGGCCTTAAGAGCCCGCGAATGTATAATTCGTGAGGGTTCGAGTCCCTCCCTCGGCACATTTCGGAGTGTAGCGCAGCTGGTAGCGCGCTTCGTTTGGGACGAAGAGGTCCCCGGTCCGAATCCGGGCACTCCGACTTTAGGCGGGTATGGTTCAATGGTAGAATAGGAGCTTTCCAAGCTTTTGATGCGGGTTCGATTCCCGCTACCCGCTCAGATAATTTGACATTCCTCTATAACATCTTCTAAGCTAAAATAGGAAAGTCGGGTGATATTTATGAAAAAATATAACGGTTTTATAGCAATGTATTTGGTAAATGTTCTTTTAATCTGGGGCGCAAATATGCTTTTTCCGGCTAATTTTGTACTTGGATCGGCAAATAATTCAACATGGGGCGCAATTTTAGTCGTGGCGCTTTTGTGGGATGTTCTTGTTTGGTTTACACAGCCCCTTCTTAGGAAATTTAAAGTTGAGCTTAAAAAACCCATGTCCATTGCCGCAGCCTACCTGGTTGCAAATTTCCTGGTCTTATGGGTTTTGGCACGACTTGGCCCGGTCTTTGGATTTGGAGTAAGCAGTTTTGTTTGGGTGTTCGCTTTGGCACTAGTTGCCAATCTTGTTCAATATGCCGTCTGGACGGTTTTAGCCAAACTTAAGTTAGCAACGATGTAACAAAGGCTAAAAATATAGGATGGGGAGTGAGCGGGCGACTCATATATTCCGGGTGGAACTGAGTTCCAACAAAGAATTTATGATTCTTAAGTTCAATTGCCTCGACCAACTCCCCGTCGGGGGACGTTCCGCTTATAACAAACCCGGCTTTTACAAAATCCTTTTTAAATTTATTGTTAAATTCATATCTATGCCTGTGACGTTCAAATATAATCATGTCGTTTGATTTCAGTTTTGCCTGAACATCATCTTTAGGCTGATACCAAGGTGCATTAGCCACTTTGCCATATTTTTTATAGGCCGCGTCAATAATAGTTCCTAGCTTTACAATACATGGCCAGGCACCTAAACGAATGGTGCCTCCGTATTGGTGCCTTGCCAGATAATCTTTTTGTGATTCCATAACATGTATAACTGGATGTTTTGTAGTAGGGTTTGCTTCGGTGGTGTTTGCATCCTTCATTTTAAGAACATCGCGGGCAAATTCAATTGAGGCCATTTGCATGCCAAAACAAAGGCCCAAATAGGGTATGTTATTTTCGCGTGCATATTTTGCGGCCATCAATTTGCCTTCGGTTCCCCTCGCTCCCCAACCCTGCGGGACAATGATACCGTCAAAACCCTCAAGATTTTTCCTGCCTTTTTCCAAATCTTCGGAGTCTATCCAGGAAAGAACCGGCGTGACTCCAAGCTTCCAGGCGGCATGGCGTACAGCTTCTACAACTGATACATAGGAGTCTACAAGGTTATAGTCACCCGTAACAAAATATTTCCCGACCATTGCTATTTTTATAGCCTTATGCCAGTGGGTGACGGCTCTTTGGGCCATCTTTTTCCAACGTATTAAATTCTGATGCCTCCTGCTTTTTAGGCCAAGCATTTTAAGGCAAGTTGTGGCCAAATGGTGTGAGGGCTTATGAAAAAGAAGAGGCACCTGATATATGGTATCTAAATTAGGCGCCGAAAAGATTGTTTCGGGCAGCATATTGCAAAACAGTGCCAGCCGTTCCAACCTCCTCTGATCAATCGGTTTTTCCGTGCGTGCAATCATAATATCCGGTTGTATTCCCATGCCATTTAATATTCTTACGCTAGTCTGAGCAGGTTTACTTTTAAGCTCGCCAATATTGGCCAGGTATGGGAGATATGTAACGTGTATATGCACAACGTCTGTCGGATACTTTAGCTTTAGAATTCGGGACGCCTCAAAGAAAATTCCGTTTTGGTATTCTCCGACAGTTCCGCCAAGCTCGATTAATACAATCTCTGCTTTGACAGCAGCTCCTGCAACTCTTATACGTCTTATTATTTCATCTGTGACATGTGGGATTGCCTCAACGTCCTCGCCGTCATACTCAAACGCCCGCTCGCGACGAATAACTTCCGAGTATATTTGCCCCGTGGTTATGTAATTGCTTCTTTGCAGACTCTCGTGCAAAAATCTTTCGTAGTGGCCCAGATCTTCATCAGTCTCAATGCCATCGTGGGTTACAAAAACTTCACCATGCTCCTGAGGGCGTATTGTTCCCGCATCAATATTTAGATACATGTCTATCTTTACAGTTGTAACTTTGAATCCGCGGGATTTTAGAAGGAAGGCGAGGGAGGCAGTAGTAACGCCTTTACCAAGGCCGCTAACTACACCGCCAGAGACGAATATATATTTCACAATATTAAAAAGTTAAATTAGCAATAGGATAATGTATTCCATTACCTGAAGAGGTGTCAAGGGGAAAATTGTGCGCCTGGGAAGAATCGAACTTCCACCACCTGTTCCGAAGACAGGTACTCTATCCGTTGAGCTACAGGCGCGAATCACATGAGCAACTGTAACGAAACCGACAAGGTTCCCCTTATCCGTTGAGCTACAGGCGCGAATCTGATGTACAATTATACCTCAGATGCTCACAATTGACGAACAAATTGAACAAATTGAAGAAGTTTTGCGCAAAACTCCTCACCACAAAGCCACAAATGGTTTTATTGGGGCTATGCGCGCCAAAATTGCCAGATTAAGGGACAAAGAGATCGAATATGTCACTAAAAGCGGCGGAAGTGGCGGCGGAGGATTTACAGTCAAAAAACAGGGTGACGCTACGGTTGTTTTGATCGGACCTCCTTCCGCTGGAAAATCCACTTTAATAAACCAGCTTACAAATGCCGAAAGCAAAGTTGCGCCTTACGCGTTTACAACTGTCGCCGTTATTCCCGGAATGCTCAAATATAACCAAGCCTACATTCAGATACTGGATATTCCTGGCCTTATCGAGGGCGCTAAAGAGGGGAAAGGCCGTGGCCGCGAAGTTCTTTCGGTTGCCAAAGCCGCAGACCTACTTTTAATTATGACCGACGTAAAACGTATAAACGCATTTGCTAATATGGTTAAAGAACTCGCAGGAGCAGGTATCAGAATAAATGCAGTGCGGCCAAAGATTCTTATTGAGAAAAAGATAAGCGGAGGTCTTGAAGTCTTTACGAATATTAAGCAAAATATAGATAAAGAAACAATTAAAGAAATTGCCCGTGAATATGGCATAAAAAGTGGAAACATAACCCTTCAAGAGAAGATAACGCAAAACCGGCTTTTTGATGCGTTTTCAATGAATCGTGTATATATGCCCGCTCTCTTTGTAATTAATAAAGTTGATCAAGAGCCAAAATACAAGGATATGATAGAGGGTAACTTTATTGCAATAAGTGCAGACAGAAAACAAGGCATTAAAGAATTGACAGAGGCAATTTGGAACTCTTTACGATTTGTTACAGTATACTTGGTTAAACCCGATGTTGAGCCTGATTTTAGTGATCCAATTGTTATGAAGGATGGTGAAACACTAAAGGATGTTGCAATTAAAATCGGATCAGATTTTGCTAATAGTAAAAAATTGGTTAAAATTTGGGGTAAGACTGCAAAGTTCCCGGGACAGGAAGTTTCGTTTGATACGCAGGTAGTTAAAGGTATGCAAATTCGGTTTCTTTCTTAAAAATGAACTACGATTTAATTGATAGTGGTGTAGGGAGGCGGCTTGAGAAGTTTGGCGACTATATTCTTGATAGACCTGACCCTCAAATAATCTGGAAAAAAGCTCTTCCTGAAAGTGAATGGCAGAAGGCAAATGCTGTGTTTCGTCAGAGCTGGGTTAACAAAAACGTTCCTGAAAAGTGGCAGATGGAGCATGAAGGAATCAAATTCTGGTGCAAATTAGCTCCTTTTAAACATACGGGAGTTTTCCCAGAACAAGCCCAGCAATGGGAGTATATTAAAGGAACTCTAAACCAGTCTTCAAATATCTTAAATTTATTTGCCTATACTGGTATAGCAAGCCTTTTTGCCGCAAAGGCTGGCGCAAAAGTTACCCATGTTGATGCCAGTAAACCCGCAATAACTTGGGCTAACGAGAATAGGGACTTAAATAATATGCAGACAGCTCCAATCCGCTGGATAGTGGACGATGCGCTAAAGTTTACCGAGCGTGAAATTAAGAGGGGTATCAAATATGACGGGATTATCATGGACCCACCGGTCTACGGTCACGCGCCCAACGGAGTCCCGTGGGACTTTAATAAGGATTTTCCGAGGCTTTTGGATAATTGCAGGAAAATTTTAAGCAATAATCCGTTATTTGTTTTGGTTAACGCTTACGCAATTTCTTCCTCCTCGATAACTCTGGCGAACACTCTTCAAGGCGCCTTTGGAAATCTTACGGGAAGTATCGAAAATGGGGAATTAACACTAAAGGAAACTTCTGCCGGTAGGCTTCTTTCCACTGGTATCTGGGCAAAGTGGCAGTCCGATATGGTAAAATGAGGCCTGTTTATGGGCCGCTAGCTCAATGGTAAGCGGAGCTTGGCCACTTATGAAGTGGTAGAGCAGTAGACTTTTACATTCAAAATGGAGGGCCCATAGCTCAATGGTAGAGCAATTCCCTCTTAAGGAAAAGGTTGATGGTTCAAATCCATCTGGGCTCACCATTTTGAATGAAGCTACAGGCCCTACGTAACGGTTGAAGGTTCGAATCCTTCGCGGCTCACTAAAACTCTTGTAACCTTTAAAAAAGCTTCTTTGCTTTTTCTTCTGCTTCATTCAAAATTTCAGCTCGCCTGCTATTGCCTTCAACCTTACCGGGTCTTTTACGAAATATATGAAACCAGCTACCGCTTTTATCTCCTTCTATATGTTCGATTTCTCCGAAAACCGGCGCCTTCGGATCCTCAATCAAGATATCTATATCACTTCCGGGTTTACGCTTAAAGGGTTCCAAAATGCTACCAAAAACTCCTCCCTTTGTGGCTCCACTAACTTTCGCTTTCTTTAGCGCGTTTTTTAAATCTACAGCTTCCTCGTCTGACAAAAAATGTTCTCCCATTGTTTAGTTTATTGCAATTTTAGCAAATTTTTGATTGTCAGGTTAACAAAACTTGAAATTTTATCCTTGTTTAAAGCAAGAAATCCTGCTTCAATGGAGAAGCTATTGGTAATTCGTTTGCCTTTTGCGTCTTCCAGGAATAAAGAATTCGTGTAAACTCCACTATTTTGGGACTCTGCGGCTCTAAAAAATATTAAACCAAGTCTTGTCGGCTCGATCCCATTCATGGAAAAGCCCTTTAAGTTAAAGTCCTTGGACTCAGAGCCGATTAAAATATTTGTCTGACCCCAAATGGTTTGCCCCGTATTTTTGGCCAATATGGCACCGACAAAATCGGTACCTGTGATGATAAAGGGTTGGGCAATTGCCCCCAGTATCTGACCGCTTTCAATTTGAACAGGTTCGCCTTTAATTTTTGGCAATTTTTGGACAATAGAGTAGAAGTTGTAAAATGATCCGTCGGACTTTTTCCATGAATAAATATCAAACGGCGGAGTCGTGTAGTCCAGGATAAAAGGTGTTACTGCAATAACCTTTGGGTCGTTCCAGATGTTTGTGAACGCTCCAACCAAATTTGAGGAAATTTGAGACTCTGAATATTTATTATTCGGCCAACCGGTTTCAGTAACGAAAACAGGAAGTCTTTTCCCAATTACCGAAAGTTCGTGATCATATATACTTATTCCGGCATTCGGATATGCATGGGATGTCCAGCCGTCAATAAAGTTAAAAACGTCGGGTTGTGCGCTTAGCATTTGATTTAAAAATTTATTTTCCGTCATGGTAGTCGAAGTATTGGAAGATGCCGGATCAAAACCGGCAGGTAGAACAAAAAAATCTTGGGAAGACGCCTTTAATTTCTGAGAAATTTCTTTCAAGTATATGCCATAGCCTGTGGGGTCCACCCTTCCGCCCCATTCCTGTGCGTGATTTGGCTCGTTGTTGATTACCACATACCGATTCTCTGTTACCCAATTTAAAGAGTTAAGGAAAGCTGCCCAATTATTTATTTCCGCTTCCTGGGGAGCCTCCCAAGTGGGACCGTTTGCTTTTGTTGCCAAACGTATTATAGGAATTAAATGAAGGCGGCGCATTTGGTCAAAAACTTGTTGCCAGCGGTCATGATCCCGCTCTGCCTCGGTTATTACAATTGTCACATACCCCCAGTCTCCACCGCTTGAATTTACCAAATTTGCGGCATCGGGTAAGTCCTTTTCGCTAAAAATATGTATTCCGAATTTATTATTAGGAGAGGAAGTTATGTCAACTATAGCTAGTGTCGGCTTAAAACTTAAAAGAAAAGTAACCAGAAAAACGAAAAACACTGCCAGTTTTTTGATCATTCATATCCATTTTAGCAAAGATTTGCTAAAATGGTGGACGAGCAAGGCCCTGTAGCTCAACGGATAGAGCAAGTCCCTTCTAAGGACGAGATGGAAGTTCGATTCTTCCCAGGGTCACTCGAATAGATTTTTGTTATAATACGCAGAAGTGGCGGAACTGGAAGACGCGCAGGCCTCAGAAGCTTGTGGACCTTATACGTCCTTGGAGGTTCGACTCCTCTCTTCTGCACTTTAGTTTGGAGCGCGCGGGTGGCGAAATTGGTATACGCTTACGCTTGAGGTGCGTATGGAGAAATCCGTGCAGGTTCAAGTCCTGTCCCGCGCACATTAGGTCGCTTGGCTCAGCTGGTTAGAGCGTCTCGTTTACATCGAGAAGGTCGGGGGTTCGAATCCCTCAGCGACCACAAGGCAATGCAAAACAACGAGGATTGGAAGACTATAGTCTGGAGAAAATTAAGCTTAATCTTTTTAGATTACCCGGAATTTGCATTTCTTTTAAAGATTGCGGGCGGGATAGTATTGTTGATAATTGGTTATTTTATAATAAAGTTGTTTTTTCCGACAGGCTGAGGTAGCCAAGGTGGTCACGGCGGGCGCCTGAAGAGCGTCAAATATGTGTTCGACTCACATCCTCAGCACAGGAGAGTTTAATTCGCGGAGGTAGTTCAGTGGTAAGCAAAGCTTGGCCACTAACTCCTTGATCGCATGAATGCTTGCGGCGGTAGTTCAGTGGTAGAATGCTTCCTTGCCAAGGAAGAGGTCGCCGGTTCAAATCCGGTCCGCCGCTCACTTCGTTCTCTCCGGACTGGCTTTGATAGTGCCAATTAAGGGTTATGTTATGCACACAAATCCGGTCCGCCGCTCAAATTTAGTCTCAAAAACTTGACACCGGTGGGGCTAATATGTCATTCTGACAACTAATACAAATGGATACTGCCGGATTCAGCAGAGAAGAAAATATCAATTTCTGGAAAAACATGGTTTTGGTAGGAGTTTTCTTTATAGTAACCCCACTTACACTAGCATTAAGTCTATTTTCTTTAAGCTCCTTTAAGATTAGCTCTCTTGCAAAAGATAAGCTGATACTAAAAAACCTTGCAATCCCGCAATATTCAGGGTTGCAAGTTTATGCTTCACTTCCGCCACAGCTACCCTCAGTTTCCGGCGTCGTGGGATCCGCCGATGCCAGGGGACAGATAATCAGACAATATCTTGAATATTACAATTCGCCACTGGCCCCTTACGCAGACGATTTAGTACAGACATCCGATAAGTATAATCTTGACTACAGGCTCCTTACTGCTATAGCACAACAGGAAAGCAACCTTTGCAAAGTCATTCCGCCTGGGTCTTATAACTGCTGGGGGTGGGGTATAAACAGTCAAAGCAATTTGGGTTTTAACTCATTTGCGGACGGAATAGAAAACGTTTCGAAGGGTTTGAGGACTCAGTATTTGGATAAAGGCTACGGCTCAGTTACCGAAATAATGTCAAAATACAACCCTATTTCCCCGGATGGAGCTTGGGCAAAGGGTGTTTCACAATTCATGGATCAGATGGAGTAAATGTAGTACAATACTCGCGCCATGCCAGCAGCTTACGACACGTTTGATTACCCGGGGTATTGGATTGGTCGTGAATATGAACATAAATCAGAGCTTGTTGCCCTAAAAGCTTTTCTTCAGAAAATAAAGAGTCTTAGGACGATTTTGGAAGTTGGAGCCGGTTTTGGCAGACTTGCGTCTTCATATGCCTTCCGGGCTAAAAAGGTAATATTAACCGACCCTTCCTCAAGAACGCTTAAAGCCGCGCGCGCGGCTTTTAAGGATCGAAAAAATATAAAATTTGTTCATTCGTCTCTCGAAAATTTGCCAGCAAAAATTCGATCAGGCTCGATTAATCTGATAATTATGATAAGGGTCCTACACCATATCGAGGACATTGATACAGCTTTCAAGATAATACACAGGATGCTTGCGCCGGGCGGCTACTTCATTTTTGAGTTTCCCAATAAGAAGCATATAAAAGCAACCCTCCGTCAGTTTTTAAGGGGGAATTACTCATTCTTGGAGGACAGAACTACAAACGACATTAGAAGTAAAAAGTCGGTTAAAAAAGGCACCTTGCCTTTTCTGAACTACCATCCCGATAGGATTGCAGAAGTCTTGGATAATTACGGATTCAAGGTTGTAGACGAAAGGTCGGTAAGCAATATAAGAAATGCTTTCTTTAAAAAAATATTCCCGACAGATCTATTAGTCGCTGTTGAATCTGTTTTACAAAAACCCTTTTCCTACATAGACTTTGGACCTTCAATTTTTATCTTAGCAAAGAAACAATAGTTATCCTCGTACGGAAAATATAGTGAGGTCAACGTAAAAAGGGTGATATCAAAAAATGACTTGACAACCCTATAATGTAATGCTATAGTATTTCTACGTTCTGAGGCTAGGGCACGGAAACGTGATTCTGGCGTTAGGATTATATTTGGGGGGTACCGAAAGGTATCCCCCTTCTTTTTTAGCTAATATTATGACAAAAATAATAACCTGTATTCTTTCCGTAGGAGCGCTTATGGCGATTACTGTAGCCCCTTGCTATGCAAAACCAATTGAGGCTGGCGGCTCTGCGGTGCCAAAATTTAAGGAAGCTAAGGCCGCGCACTTCGATTACAGAGAATACACGCTCAGGAAGTTTCTGACCAAATTTAATTCACCGCTAACCCCGTATTCAATTGTATTTATTAAAAACGCGGATTTTTATGGCATTGACTGGAGGATGGTACCTGCCATTTCCGGCGTAGAATCTACATTCGGCAAGCAAATTCCAACGGGTTCATATAACGCCTATGGCTGGGTAAACGGAAATTACAGCTTTAAGTCCTGGCCGGATTCTATAGAAGTCGTCAGTAAAACCCTTAAGGAAAATTATATAAGTAAGGGTGCCGTATCCATTTCCAAGATTGCCAGAATATATGCACCCCCATCCTCAACCTGGGCAAGTAAGGTTTCCTACTTCGTATCTAAAATCGATGCACTCCCGCTATCTTTCGATATATAATAGCCTAATGCCGGGGTGGTGAAATGGCATACACGCTAGGTTTAGGACCTAGTGCCCCTTAAAGGCGTGCAGGTTCAACTCCTGTCCCCGGCACCATACAGAACTTTTTACGTAGTTTTTCAAATCTGCCCGATTTGAAGGGCTATTTTGAGGTTCAAGCCTATCAATTTCGTCATTAGTCTTTTTTGTACCCTCCTGGATCTTCATAAAGATAAATCGAGGCTGATAGTTCAATTTATGATCTAGTAAGATCGGGTTCACGCCGATTGCCTTAAATATCACTCTTTTGTCGTCTGATTCTCCGTGATTAAAGCGGTCGTTCGCCAAAAGTGCAAAGTCAAATGCGTCACGGGCTACTTCTGCCCAATCTGATCCGTTTGGGTTGCACTGCGCAAGTTGGCGGGTAATTGTTTCTTTCTCCATCATAAGCCCGCGTTTTCTATCTGCAAATTCTGTGTCAGAAAGGAGGTTCCCGTCATTTTCCGGTGAGATCTTAAGAGCTATGAGATTATCAATTCGTCTGTTAACCCCATCTAAAGCGGTCTGGTGGGCTTCAAAGCTATCCTTATGAAGCTCTTGATTCTTTTCCTTAGTCTCCTCGAGAGCCTCATACGCCCAGTCGATAAATTCCTTATCCTTGATTTTTAGTTGTAAAAGGTCGTTAGCAAACTTACCCTCTAATTTACCTGTTGCCGTGTAGGGCTGGCGACATTTAGTTTCGCCTTTCTTCGTACAGCAGTAATAGTCGAAAACCTGCTGCGTGCCATTTTTATATTTTCTGATATGCTCTTGGGCGGTAATGCAATAGTGACACTCGCCGCACTCCATAATGCCATTGAGGGCAAAGTCATGTTTTTGTAGTCTTCCTCTTGATGTGCCATCCAAAATATCTTGCAAAAGATTAAATTCTGCATCAGTGAGCATTGCCGGATGTTGCCCTTGATACAACTTTCCGCAGTACATAAATCTGCCGGTATAAAACGGGTCTCGCAACAGTCTATGCATCCAGCTTTTTACAATAGGTTTACCGGACTTTAAACTTCTTATTCCCAATATTTTAGCTTCCCTAATCAAGGCTTCAACGCTGTAATTACCTGTTAAGGCTAAATCAAAAAGCTTTCTCATCAATGGAAAATATACTGGGTGTATGGAGATGTCCCGCAGTCCTTGTGGCTTCTCATGGTTATTCTTGTAGCCGGGTCTTGCACGGCCTGGGAATACGCCTCGCTCTGCTTTGAGTTTAAGAGCTTCGGTGATATTGACGCTTTTATTGTCGTTTTCCAGTTTTGCCTGCGTACATAAGAGATTGAGCATAAATTTGTCATTCGGGTTATTGCGAAATGTCTGATACGGCGTCATCACCTCAAGAAGTTTACCCTGATCCATCATGTAAATAATGCGTCCGGTATCTACGGTATTTCGTGATAGCCGTGAAGGATTAAGAAGTACGATGGCGTTTATCTCATTATCTTCAATCATCTGGATAAGACGTCCGAAAATTGGTCTTCCGGGGATTTTGGCAGTTCGCTGTTCCTGTAATGGTTCGCCGACGAGTTCAACACCTTTTTGATGGAGAAGGGCCGTAAGATTGGTTATTTGATCCGGAAGCGACTGAATTTGCCGTTCATCTGATTCACTGCTTTTCCGGCAATACATCATATAACGGAGTACTATTGGAAGATCGCTCTTAGGCTGCGTGTTATATTCTCCCAGTCGCATAATCCCTCCTTTCCTCTTTATTAGTTTGAGAATTTATCGGGTTTATTACCTTGGGCTTGGATTTTGGTCGGATAAGAATTTCCATGAGATTTAAAAAATGGGTTGCCAGTTCGGTTGTTTCCTCATCTGAGAGTGTAATATCGTATTTATCCTTATAGAGCTTCTTAAACTTCTCCAAATACTCTTTCTTAATCATGGCTATTACCTCATACCAAACTACAACTATAGTTACAGAATAGCAATTATAGCTATAGTTGTCAAGCAGAAACTCTATAAAATACGAGGCTAGATTGCAACTATAGTTGTTCTTATCATTATCTGTAATTTTCAAGTATTAATTTGATCTTCCTATAGGATGTAGTAAAATAGCAATAAATATTACAAGTTAATACCATGAACGAAAGAATTAGGATAGTTACAGGTGTTTGCGAGCTTTATGAAAAAAATGGGGAATGTCATGCACTCCCATATGAGCCAGGTGTAGGGTTTGTTTCGGATCCAACATTGGCCGAGACTGGTACTGGAGGTAAGAACTTCGGAACAAACAGAGATGTTTGGTGTAAGGCAAGGCATGGAAATACTGATTGGAAACAAAAGGAAGTTTCAACTAAATTGGCAACAGCACAGACGAGATGTAGTCGTTATGAAAAAGGTTGGCCTCGTACGGAGGGTGGCAAAAGTTTATATAATGAGCGTGGAGAATGGGTTATTGATATCGATAAAGATGGTAATTGGATTACCGATGAAGTAATTGAGCGGTTGCGAAATAGTTACAAACCATAGTAGAAATTACATAGCTAGAGCCAACAGGTGTTACAATAAAATTATGACAGCAAATCCAAACGAAAAGAGTCAGCGGGAATTTGGCAAAACCCTGCGTGTGGTGCGGGAGCAAAAGGAACTTTCCCAAGAAGAAGTGGCTAAAATGAGTAAAATTTCTACCACGCACTACGCAGGAATTGAGCGAGGCGAAGAAAATCCTACTTTTTCAGTGTTAGAAAGTATCTGTAAAGCACTAAAAGTTAAGTCTTCTCAAGTTTTACCCTTCTAAATTGTTATTGCCCGAAGTTGTATAATCAAAGAGTATGAAATTCAAGAAAATATTGCTTCTGGGCTACTCTGGAAAAGAGATGGAAGAGGACTATTGGCATAAGCTTAATTCGATTACAGATGAAAAAACCATGCTTCCTTATGACGATGCGTCCGTTGATGAAAACCTTAAGGAAACTGATTGCTTACTTGTGAAACTTGGTGCAAAAGTAACTCCAAAAATAATAGACAACGCTCCTAACCTAAAATACGTTGGAATGTACGGGACAGGTGTTGGTGGCATTGATCTCAAATATGCTGCGAGTAAAGGCATAACAGTATGTAATATTGCTGATTACGCAACCGAGGGTGTTGCCGAATTTACTATCGGGTCTATCTTAGAATATTTGAGAGAGCTGGAACGAGCAAAAACCCAAGCAAGAAATAATGATTATTCTGAAGCCGGTTTTACAGGAATTGAGATAAGGAATAAGACCTTTGGAATTGTTGGCTTAGGAAATATAGGAAAACGTACTGCGGAGATAGCAATTGGTTTTGGGTCGAAAGTATCCTACTGGTCTAAAAATAGAAAGAGTGACAGTGAAAGGAAAGGAATAGTCTACAAAGAATTATAAGAACTTCTTGAAACCTCGGATATTGTTACCATAAACACTTCCCTAACTGCCGAAACTAACGGTTTATTTACTAAAGAACTTATTCAGTCCCTTAAAAAGGATGCTTTGTTAGTAAATCCTAGTCCCATGGAGATAGTAGATTTGGAAGCGATAGTGGAAAGACTAAAAAGAAATGAAATATCTTTTATTCTTGACCATTCTGACGAAATGACCACAGAACAACTAACGATGTTAAAACCATATAAAAATTGTGTTATTTATCCTCCTATTGCTTACACAACTAATGAAGCAACTGCACTTAAAAAAGGTATATTCATAAGTAATCTTGTGAACTTTCTAAAAAATACTCCTACAAACAAGGTAAACTAAAATTGTCCCCTTGAGAAACTTGCTGTATACTCCTATCAAATCCTGCCTGCATAGGTCGGATTATGGAAAATTTTAAATCGCTTCAACAACTTCTTTTACCCTCGTATAAATATTTTCTTGTTTTGTATCACACCTTTGCTGTTCCTGTTTTGGTTCTTGTCGGCATATTAACTCTTTTTTACATTATTTATCAGATCATTCGGTTGGTACTCCACTTTCAACAACTGAAAGAAAAATATATTATTTTTGAACTCCAACCTCTCAAAAACACCGAACAGGCGGCTTATACGACTGAGCAACTCTTTACAGTCATTAATGGACTAGCCAAACAACGCTCGTTTATCTCTCGCATATTTGATATTCGCAATCATTATTCTTTCGAGATCGCCTCTACCAAAGAGGGAGGAATTACATACTATGCTCGCATAAATGAAGACGATGCTGATCTCGTAAAGAAAACACTACTATCGTATTTACCCGGACTTAGTATAAAAGAGACATCTGATTATCTTGATTCTCTTTCAATACAATACAAACGGGTTACTAGCTTTCGTTTGTCCCATCATTTTGCATATCCTCTTAAACATCAGGAAGAGCTGGATCGACACGATCCGATTGCCTACTTAACGGGAAGTATGACTAAGCTAAGTAGCGACGACATAGTTGCCATTCAAATGGTTCTTTCCCCACTAAATAAATCTACGGTACCGTCAATATCTCGGATATCCAGACTTATTTATTCAAGTAAAGACCTTGTAGGAAATATCAACGATGATCAATCAGGTAATCCAATTTTTGGTGTTGTTAAATTCGTTTTCCTTTTAATTTTGCGAATACTTCTCCTGCCCATAGGAATTATGGTATTTTTTGCGAGCGATGGGCGCGAAGGGCCATTTCTAACTTTGGGTGGCAATAAACTACAAGAAAAAACTCCTAATCCGTATCAACTTGAACTCGAACAGTTAGTGAAGCACAAACTCGATCAACAGTTATTCTCTGCCTCTATACGGCTCTTGGTGGCAAGTAATAATTATGGTGAACTTCATAGTAGAGGGCGGGGCTTTCGCTCGGCTCTGGCTTCCTTGAACAACTCTGACTATCAGGCTTTAATAGCTTCTGTTCGATTAAAGCTTCGTGTATTTGATCGGATAAAAGAATACCTTTACAAGCAGAGGGTACTGGCGCCGTTTGGATCGCTTATCCTCTCCTCAACTGAGGTATCGGATCTCTATCACTTTCCCTATACGAGTATGACCAAAACAGAAGACATAGTAAAACAACACAGCAAAGAACTTCCGGCACCGCTCTCACTCAAACAAAAAACAGCACTTGATATATATTTTGCTAAAAATACCTACGGTGGATCAGAAACGAAAATAGGTCTGACTGCGGATGAACGTCGTCGTCATGTATATATCCTAGGAGCAACCGGCACAGGTAAATCGACCATGCTGTTGTCGATGATCGAACAGGATATAAAAAACAATAAAGGCTTATGCGTTATTGATCCTCATGGGGACTTAATCGATCAGATTTTATCGGTTATTCCGAGAGAGCGAATCCCGGATGTTATTTATTTCAACCCTGATGATATTAGCTATCCGATGGGTATTAATCTTCTCGAGCTCACCCCCGGACTCAATGCAGAAGATACCGTGAGAGAGAAAGAATTTATTGCCGAAAGCATTATCTCTGTATTTCATAAAATCTATTCCGACAAATATTCTGGTCCGAGAATGGAATATATCTTAAGAAACACCATTCACACCGCATTTACCGTACCTGACGCGACGCTATTTACGATATATAAACTCCTTATTAACACGCCGTTTAGAAAATCTGTAGTGCGTAATTTGACCGATGAAAACTTAAAAGATTTCTGGAAGTATGAATTCGACAAAGCCGGAGATTACCAGAAGGTAAAAATGATTTCACCGATTACGAATAAGATAGGACGCTTCCTGTTTTCGCCAACCGCGAAGCGGATATTGGAACAGCCTAAATCGACAATCAACTTTGATAGAATCCTGAATGAGGGAAAGGTTTTGTTATGTAATCTCTCAAAAGGCAAGATTGGAGAAGACAACTCAAGTGTTTTTGGCGTCCTTATCATGGCTAAAATTCAACTGGCAGCTCTCAAACGTGCACGGATGAAGCCGGAAGATCGAAAAGACTTTTACTTGTACGTTGATGAATTCCAAAACTTCGCGACTCCGGCGTTTGCACAGATACTATCTGAGGCACGGAAGTACCGACTTAGCGCGATTCTGGCTCACCAGACAACCTCACAAATTGAAGAGGATTCGCTCGTCAATGTAACACTTGCCAATACTGGCACTGTCATCTGTTTTAGATCTGCTAACCCGGAAGATGAGCGGCTGATCTTGCCACAATTTAGACCGTACGTTGAGCAGGGGGAGATTGCAAATCTCCCCTCGTACCACTTTTATATGAAGTTAGGCGCACTGAACCCCGAAGAACCGTTTTCAGGGGTCACTATCCCGGTCCATATTGAGTACAGCCAAAATAGAATAAATGAAGTTATTGAGTCTTCACGCAAACTATACACCAAACAATATAAAGCCGAGAAGCCAGCGTTAATGAAGAAAGAAGCTAGAGCCCTAAAATCTCAACCCATTCATGGAGTCGTACCGTAACGTACTAAAAAGTAGTCGATTAATAGACGATTAGTAGCCGATTACCAGTTCGTTGAACTTACAGGAAGTAGCTATTAATCGCAAATTGCTGCTGTTCAATAAATATTCTCTTTAAGTGAAATATATTATTTTGTTCATAGAAAATGATCAACGCCTTCTTATATTCAACTTCGTCAACACTTCTGTATGAAAGAGGGAAATAGCCGTTTGCCAAAAGCACCGCATTGCTGATCATTCGGCTCGTTCGTTTGTTGCCGTCCGTAAATGGCTGAAGGTACGAAATCATGGCAAGAAACGTTAAGGCTTTCTCAGGAATGATGGTCATCTTTTTTGTATGTGCTACTATTTTTGACAATGCTTCCTCTATTTGCCATTTATTAGCAAGAGGCAGGTATTTCGTACCAGTAATACCCACTCCTGATTTACGAATACCAGAAGTAATCTCCAGGCCTTTTATTAGCTCAGCATGGATTGTCCGTATATCTAAAACAGTAATCTCTTTGAAACTATCCCGTTTCTCAAGTATTGTATCAAAGGCACTTTTATGGTTTAGGATCATCAGCGCTTCACTTTTGTTATGGCCTTTCGCCTCTTTTTTGTTTTTAATAAGTTCCTCAGTTTCAAGTAAAGAATAAGTGTTACCCTCAATTTGAGAGGATTTCCAAGAAAGCTCAATCGTAAACCGTTCCAATTCACGTTTGAGCAATGTTTGGTCCAACGTCTTAAATTTATCCTTTAATTTTATTTTCCCTTGCTCAAAGAGATCAAGTTCGTTTTTTGAAAATAGCCCGGATAAATTTTCAATAATCTTACTATTGAAACCGGGATAAGTAATAATTCTCGCATCGGTTGTTTTCGAAAAATATTCATCACTATCAACCGGAATAAGGAGTTCCCTACCAGCTTTAAGATTATATTTTACGTGTTTTCCACCCCCTGTTTGCTCAACCCAACCAAGATCAAGAAGGTGGTTTAAATCCCGTATGACGGTTATACGTGATCCTTTTTCATCCTCAAGAGATGTTTCTAGCTCAGCTCTCGACAGGGAAGGGTTGGCAAACAAATAACCCAGAAGTTTGCGTTGTCTTGCATTAACTTGCGTATCATTCATATGTGTCCAGCGTATCATGATGATACGCAAGAGTCAAGGGTGTTTGATCGAATATTTCAGATATATACGATTGTATAAGATGATATAAGATCTGTCATAATGGGGTTATTATTTTACCTACCGGTAGGTAATGGGTATTTTAATATTAGACCGATATATAGCCCTTTTTTATTTTTACTTTTCCCTCTCATTCCTTATATATAAGGGAGAGGAGTGATACAATCACTCCAGATTCTGCCTTCTCTACTTACTATGGACAACTCGACACTAACTCTAAACCCTAAACAACTGACTATTCTTACCTATCTCTATCGCTTCCGTTTCTTAACTTCTATACAACTTCAAAAATTACTTACCGACAAAACACTACGCCTTACAAATTATCATCTCAAAATACTCACATCAGGTAGTTACATTAATAAACACTATTCCCGAACACTTGGCTTAGCAAATCAACCGGCAGTATATTTTCTGGCTCCCAGGAGTATTAAAGTTTTAGAAAATACCGAAGGTATTACAGCGAGAGGCTTAAAACGTATCTACCGGGAAAAAATCCGCTCACCCCAGTTTATCGCTCACTCCTCATTTATTGCCGATTATTATTTGTTTCTCTTAAATGATTCCATAAAAACAAAACAAACACTTCACTTCTTCACAAAATCCGATTTACAGGTTCATCCTTATATCATTCACCCACTACCGGACGCCTATTTTGCCCGGACTGATGGTAAGGGACAAACAAAACGTTATTTTGTCGAGGTATTCGAAGAAGGTTCGCCACGGTTCGCACTACGAAGACGAATAGAACAGTACAATGACTATATCGAGGAGAGAAAATTTGAAGAAGTCACCAAGCACCCATTCCCGACGATCCTTTTCATTTGCCCGACAGTCGGAATTCTTATCTACCTCAAAAAACACCTCGAGCGGATATATGACGAAACGTCGCTCGATCAAACGTCCGTATATCTTGCTACCCGCGAGCAAGCGTTTGCCAGAAGTTGGGAAAAAGTTGAAGGATCAAATGAGTAGGTTGTGTTCTCGATTTCTTGTATTAAACCATCGAATACTTGATTTTATAAAAATTTTAGGTTACAGTCTCTTTTAATCAAAATCATGATCGACGCACGTCACGAAAGACCATCCAGCCCACAAGAACTTGTAAGTGCGGCTGAGGCTGCTTTAGCGACCGTTCTCCGTGCGAACATCTTGCAAGAGCACCGTGCCCATATGCAATTCCGCACAACGTTAATCGCGGCATACGACAGCGTAATTGCCGATCCGACTCTCGGGCCTAAATATCGGGAGCTTCTTGATGATACCGTAAAACGGTTGCCAGAGGTTGAAGGAGGCCGAGTATCTGCTGAAGATGCGCAATTACGGTACGAGCCGTCGCATTGGGGACCCATTATGCAAAACATTTCCGTATGGTTTGCAGGAAAAGAAAATATTGGGTACGAACAAGACCAACTTCATCTTCTCAAAAAAGTCATATCGCAAAAATAGTTAGTAGCCCAAAGCCATTAAACTTGTTATCTATGACTCCAATAATACTCGAGCTCTTTTTGGCCTTCCTCGGTTTGCCCGAACTCATAAAAAAGCTTTGCTCCCTTATCACTTAAAAATGGCACAAATTCCGGCAATTTATTGAGTGGAATTTTTCTAAATTCCTGTAGACGTAAATCTACGGTATAGCCTTTAAAAACTGGTAGTCTTCTGATCATAATTTTCTCCTTTTGTTATTAACAACCCGCGGGGTTATTCGCCCCGCGGGCCTTTTTTACTGTATTGCGCTAGGCGCAACCTCGCTTATTCTTTTCTCTCCAAAATACAGATCTCGCTCAATCCCAAGGCCAAACTTTCCTCGGTAACTTTCAAGCTCGGCAAGCGCAAACGAACCCCATTCGTCGTTCCAGTCGCCGAAAATCGAAACATAGCCAAAAAATTCCTTTGACTCTGGATCGTATTCGGTTGCGTACCAGGTACCGGCTCCATTTGGATTAAAAAACTTTGCGATTACCACGGGATCGTGTATCTCTTCCTGACTTCCAACCTTTGCAAATCTCTTGAGTAGTTCCTCTGTTAATAGCTGCATTTATTACTCACCTCCTTTATGCGCTTCCCGAAAAAAAATTAATTGTTGGGAAGCATGCCCATGCTTCCCATACGTGGATCTTTTTAAGCGGGGTGAATTTTGCAAGGGCAAGCGAAGCGAAGTTTATTGCAGGCGAAGCCGGAAACCCTTGTCAAAAGAGGGGCAAGGCCCTTTTGTGTTGTTTCCCCCTTTTATATACTCGCAAATTCATACGAAGCAAAAGTAATTAATTGACGAAAGCAAAAACTTCAGGTAATATTACTTAACATGAACAAAATAGTTAATACATTTTTCGCATTCTTTACTTCCTAACGGAGGTTTAGAATTGCGTGGCAATATAAACCTCCTGAAAGGGAGGTTTTTTAGTGGGAAGGAGGTGATCACACATGATAGAAAATAAAGGACAAACAACAAATAGGGTGTTACCAGAGTTAGGTGAAGGACGAGCGTACGAAAAAGGGTACCTTGTAACATGGACCGCACCAAAACCCGAAACAGAATCAAAGCCAGAAATAACGATACAACCCAAGGAAGTAAAACCTGAAGACTAATTGTGGTAAAATATACTAGTTATGAAAACGAAACAACTCTATTTGGATGACTCGTATGTGAAAGAGGTTGATGCGACGGTCTTGGAAGTACTTCCGGAAAGCGCAGGCAAGTGGAGGATGATTCTCGACCAAACCGTTTTTTACCCGATGGGCGGCGGCCAGCCGACAGATCAAGGCACACTCTCGACCGATGCATGGAAAGCTGATGTGTATATGGTGATGAATAAGGACGGGGAAATCTGGCATTACATCAATGCCCAAACCCCGCCGGCAGTCGGCGGCAAAGTGCATGGTGTTATCAATTGGGATAGGCGATTCAAAAATATGCGCATGCACTCGGCAGGCCATGTGATAGATTTTGCCATGCATGTACTTGGGTTTTCTCCAAGTCCATTGATGCCACTCAAAGGCGATCATGGGAAAAAGCCGTTTATTGTATACCAAGAGACCGTTGCGGAGGATATTCGCCAAAAATTGGAAGGTAAGTCTAATGAATTAGTTGCAAAAGATCTGAAATTTTCTACGCTCTTTCAACCCTTTGAGGATTTGCAAAAGGAAGCAATTTATTTGCAGCCTGGATTGCCGACAAACAAGCCGCTTCGTACGTTGCGGCTGGAAACAGTAGGCACTGTTGCTGACGGGGGCACTCAGGTACACACGACTAAGGAAGTCGGTAAGATAACAATCACGAATGTTGAAACAAAAGAGGGAAATACAGTAATAAGCTACGCGATTAGTTAACGTTAATCTCCCCTTACCCAAACCCTCGTCAAAAGAGGGGTAAGACCCGTCTGTGTTACTTTCACAAATTACGTATTATTTGTTATACTTCGCTTCACGTATGAAAATCCGTTTTGCGACACCCTATGACAAACAACAAGTACTAGCTCTACTCACACAACTAGGAATACTTATTAATAAGAAATTAAGGTTGCATGAACCTAAAAATGAAAACGCTAGTATTTATGGGTCAGAAAACTTTGATAATATAATACATTCGGATATTATTAAAATATTCGTTCTTGAAAAGATTAACAAAATTATCGGCGCAGCTTCATTTTTCATCTTCACGAATATGATTGCGGGTGATAAATTTGCACATATAGATGATTTTATCATTGAGGAAAGCGAACGAAAAAAAGGGTATGGAAAGGTATTAATGGATAGAATACTTAAATATGCAAAAAAATATCAGATTAATCCAGTGAAACTGACAAGCAGCCTTGAGTTTAGAGAAGCACATAAATTCTACGAAAAAATTGGGGGCAAATTTACTCAAAAGGTTATTAAATTCGATACCTCCGGCACGTAAACCCTTGTCAAAAGAGGGTAAGACCCCCGTATTCCTTACGAAGTTGTCTCAAATGTCATATGTTTTACCAAAGTTTGAAGACGATATGCCTGCGCGTGAGAAAGATACCCGAGATATGACTGCACCATCTGATTTGCACTTTCGCTGTGTCCGGCGGTCCGTATACGTTTCAGGAGACGTCGCTTTGTTTTTGTGCGTGGCAAGACGTAATACGGCAACACGATATAGCCCAAAAAGTCTATTCCCCACGACAACTTGCGAACGGTGACTTTACGGGGATGCAGGGAGAGTAACAATCGCTTTTGTAAAAAATCTCCAATAGGCATAATCAGATCAATAAGAAGCCGTTTAGAAGAATCCACGATAACACCGTCATCAGCATAGCGAATATAATACCGTGCTTTGAGAGTATGTTTCATATATGCATCTAATTCATGCATATAAATATTGGCAAATATCTGACTTGTCAGGTTACCCAAAGGAATACCCTTGCCAAGACCGGCAGTAGAGTGAAAACTATCAATCACCTGAGAGAGAAG
>JBGQJK010000014.1:0-24102 GCA_041499035.1 Patescibacteria group bacterium | reverse complement strand
GTTCTGGACCATATCTGTTCGTCCAAAACATCGAGAAATAGAAATATCAAAAAGGCAACTAGATTGTTGAAAAAAAATAGGAAAGAGGCAATAAGTCTGACTACCAAGACTGACCAAAACCAAAAAGGTTTATAGATTTTTTCTGCAGCTAAGATCATTTTTTCAAATAAAACTAAGAATTCCTTTTGCAATACCTACACTAAAAATTGTTGAGAAAAACATGGATATTAAAAGTATGATGTATTTATACTTATAATTCATCAAAAGAAGCCTCGCAGTAAGAGCCGCAAGAATAGTCCCCCCGAGAACTGCAACTATAATTACAGCAGCAATTTTGCCAAAGCGTTTATATTTTTTCAAATATTGGTTTTCTTTCTTTTTCTCTTGTTTTTCCACCCCTTTGATAAAATGAAAAAAGTCTTCATGACTAAATAGATATAAAAAGATAAACGATCCAGCCACTCCATAAATAAATAGTCCTAAGAAAGATACTGAAAGGCTTGGGTTTGTCACAAACTTTACAAAGACAATCCTGGAGATTACTAGATAAATAATAATTATGGCGAGTGCTTGAAGATGAACGGGTCTTATAAACCCTTTCTTAGACTTTCTTTTGGGCATGGGTGTTCACAAATTCTAGCATTTCTTTTTTGAATCTTTCTTTGGAAAACTTTTTGGCCTGATTGATACAATCTTCGGGTTTAAATTTCATTTCCTCAAACCTTTTAACCGCTTCAATTAACGACCCGGGAGTTCTTTCGTTAAAGAAGATTCCAGTTTTACCCTCAACTACTGTTTCGAGAGGGCCGCCCTGGGCAAGCGCGATTACCGGTGTTCCCGCTGCCATCGCCTCAACCGGCGCAATCCCAAAATCCTCCTGCTCTGATGGAAAGATAAACCCTTTTGCTTTCTTGAGGAGGTCCCATTTTTCCGTGTCGGTTATTTCCCCTAGAAACTCAACGTTCTTTCCTGCAGACTTTTTAAATTGATCAAGTCCATAGGAAGCAAAGGTTCCACCAAAAACTTTTAACGGAAATCCAAGTTTGGTAAATGCTTTCACCGCAATATCATGGCCTTTATGTCTTGATACTCTCCCCCCAATTAAATAGTAGTTTTCTTTTTTGACGGGACTTTCTACTTTAGGAATATCAACCGGCGGATAAACGACTATTGCATCCCGGCCGTAAAATCTTTTAATTCTACCCGCAACCTCTTTTGAATTGGCAATTACATAGTCCGGAATCTGGGCAGCGTTTTTATCAAGAATTCTCAGAAAAAACATTGGAATCTGACCCAAAGCCAGCAGGATCCTGCGGAAAATGTTATTCCGCCAATCATTAGCCACAGGGTAGCCGTAGAGGTATCTGGGAGGGGTGTGGTAATAACATATTAGGGTACTATTATTATTCGTTTTTACAAAGTTTGGGCTTGTATACGTTCCGGCAGACGAGACAATAACGACGTCGTATTTAGTCAAATCCATGAGGGAAAAAACCAGAGGTGCGGTAAATCTAAACATACTAATTAACTTGGATTTGAAAGGAATTTGCTGAAGAAAAGACGTCTTAATGTTCCATTTTTCGATACGAGAACGGTGTGGCCCGGCAAATTCGGGCAAAAAAACCGTTGTATAAACGGGCGCATCCGGCCAGATTTCAAGAATGGCCTCTACTACTCTTTCCGCCCCGCCATACTCTTTTAAATAATCATGTACCAGTGCTACTTTCATAATATATATTAATTAAGTATTTAGAATAACGCTCCCTGTTTTTCCTCTTCTATTTTTTTGCCAACATCCTGTATTCTTTTAGTTAAAGTCTTAAATCCAAACTCCTCAAATAATTTTAATACCTTTGGCCCTGCAATGTTCCACTTGTCCATTGATTCGAAGTTTATATCGATTGGAACATCTCGGACAATTGTGGCTAATAGATATGATTGATCCGCCGACTTCTTGCCTTTCTCAAGTTTCTCCTTAGCTTTTTCCGGAAGCTCTTGAACATGTTGATAAATTCCTTTGAGGGAAAAATATTTCGAAAGTAAGGTTGTTGCGGTTTTTGGCCCAATTCCAGGAACTCCAAAATAATTGTCGGATGCGTCACCTGTTAACGCTTTAAGGTCGGCAATCTGAGTAGGAGGAACTCCCATGCGATCAATAGTTTCTGCTGAACCGTAGAGCTTGGCATTGATTAAACCTGCAACCGGCATATACAATTTAATTTTCAATTTATCATCTATCAATTGCAATTGATCGCGGTCGCCAGTGATTATAACCACCTCGGAGAGGTTAGAGGTTGGAGGTTGGAGTTTAGTACTTTTCTTACTGACCTCTAGGCTCTGGGCTCTAGCCTCTTTCGTGGCTCTAGTAGCTATAGTTCCGATAACATCATCTGCTTCAAATCCCGGTTTAGAATAAACCGGAATGTTTGCAGCCGAGAGGAAATCTCTAGCTTTTTCAAATTGACTATCAAGCTCCCTGGCCATTGGAGGACGCTGGGCCTGGTAGGAAGGTAGTTCTTTCTGCCGGAAAGTCTGAGCCTTTTCATCAAAGGCCACGGCAATATGGGTGGGTTTAAGATCCTGAATAACTCTTAAGGTCATGCTAATAAGTCCGTAAACTGCATTTATCGGCTCACCACTCTTGGTAGTTAAAGGGGGAAGTGCATGAAACGCCCGGTGCAGGATAGCATTGCCGTCAATGAGTATCAGTTTACCGGCCATGAAGCTATTTTACCATTCAGGAAGTGAATGGCCAAGCTTCGCTTACAGAAATAAATGTAAAATTTGACTACTAGGACTACTATAGGTAAAATCATCTTATGTCGTTAAAAATAATCGTAAATGGAATTGAGCTTGTATTAGGTTCGCCTGTAAGAGTTATAACTGGTGATCACATAAGTATAGACTGGTATGGAGATGAAAGTGGAGTTGTCAGAGTCCTGGACCATAATGGCGACAGACTTGGCGAATATACGATGCCCCTTGCCGGGACTTCTACCCAAGTTGAATACAGTGGTTATGTCCCGCCTACGGAACTAGGCCAACCCACGACACTTGTAAAAAGACTCGTAGATATAGAAAGATTTGTAGATGTAGAAAGAATTGGTCTTGAGAGAGTCTAGAGCTTTCCGTCGCCCGGTTTATGTCCCACAATCTCTTCAAAATCGTCCCTGTCCAGAGTTTCCTTTTCAATTAAAGCATCCGCAACTTTGTCTAAAAGCCTTCTCTTTTCTTTAATCAGCTTTATAGAAGCTTTATAGCAAGTATCCAAAATGCGCTTGGTTTCACTGTCAATCTTCTCCATAAAAGACGGGGAATTTTTTGCCCCTTCATACCACTCAAGCTGTCCAAAATCTCCCATCCCGCTATCGTCCCCCAGGTTAATCGGGCCAAGACCGCTCATTCCCCACTCGGTCACCATGGCTTTGGCAACTTTCGTGGCTTGGGCAATATCGTTTGCGGCCCCTGAAGTCATTTCTTTAAATACTGTTTCTTCCGCGGCACGGCCTCCAAGCATCGCGGTGATTTGTTCCAAGAGACGCCCACGCGTTTCGTGAGTCCTGTCTGCTGCCGGCGGGATTAGGGTATGTCCCAAACTCATGCCACGGGCAACAATGGAGATTCTATGAACGGGGTCGGTTTTATTTAAAAAATGCGTGACAATGCCGTGTCCGGCCTCGTGATAAGCCGTAATTTTTTTATCTTCATCACTTTGAAGTCGTTTTTTGGCAGGGCCTAACTTTACTTTTGTTGCAGATTCCTCAATATCAACCATAGATATTTCTGTTTTGTCGTTTCTGGCAGCTCCAATGGCAGCTTCGTTGAGCATATTTTCCAAATCTGCGCCAGAGAATCCCACAGTCCTATCAGCAACGCGCCCCCAATCAATTTTCTTGCCAAATTTTTTGCCCCGTGCGTGGATGAGTAGGATTGCTAAACGTCCTTCTTTATCCGGCATATCAAGCATTACGCGCCTGTCGAACCTTCCCGGCCTAAGAAGCGCGGGGTCCAAGAGGTCTCCTCTATTTGTTGCGGCCAGAACCACAACGTTATCATTCGGTGTAAAGCCGTCCATCTCAACCAGTATTTGATTCAAGGTTTGCTCGCGCTCGTCATGTCCGCCCATCATTCCCCGGCCGCGCTGCCTGCCTATTGCGTCAATTTCGTCGATGAAGATTATGGAAGGCGCTGCTGCTTTTGCCTGTCCAAAAAGATCACGGACACGGCTTGCTCCCACTCCGACCAGCATTTCCATAAATTCCGATCCCGCCATGCTAAAAAACGGAACCCCGGCTTCCCCCGCAACTGCTTTGGCAAGCAAAGTTTTACCTACACCCGCCGGTCCAACCAAAAGAGCACCTTTGGGGGTACGCGCCCCCATTTTCCTATATTTGGCCGGATATTTAAGAAAGTCTACAAGCTCTTCCAACTCTTTTTTGGCTTCATCGACACCGGCTACATCTTTAAAGGTTGTATCTTGCTTACCTTTGGCAAAAATCTTGGCCCGGGACCTACCGAAGGAAAATATATCCTGGGCGCCTTTATTTTGAGCGCGGAGTAAGTAATAAAAAAGTCCGGCCATAAGAACCAGGGGTAGAATTATTCCGGCAGCGTCTCCTAAAGTCTTGGTAAGTGATTGATCGGCTATCGAGAATTTAACAGTAGAAGGATCGATTCCCGAATCTTTGAGAAGCGTGCTAAAGCCTTCAACACTTTCTTTTGTGGAAAACTTAGTGCTCCCGTCTTTGTAAGTAACTACCAGCTTGTCGCTTTCAATCAGGATTTTATCGACTTTATTGCCTTTAATGTCGTTAAGAAGCACGGAAACGTCCACGTTATTGCCGCTTCCGGCCATTTGTACACCTGCAATAATTACAGGAACTATGAAAAACACTGCAAGGATAGCAAGAGCCACTGTCCAGAGATTTAGCTTTAGTTTGAACTGAAATTGCTTTTTGCCTTTTTGGGGTTTATCGCCCGTTCGAGGTCTCATTAAGTTCATCGGATCCATACGAGCGTCAATTATAGAGCAAAAATGGTCACATAGCTACATGGCTGAAGGGCCATAAAACTTGAAAATTGATAAATCGAAAATTCATTGGAAATTGGTAATTGGAAAATGAAAATTGTCCGCTTAGCGGACTTTAGTCCCATTGGGAACTTTCTTCTGGAGCCTGAGAAGGATGGGTACACCTTCCTCCGGTTTTTCCTTATCGAGGACATTATCGGCGGCCAGCATCATGCCTTGAGAGAAATCACCGGCAGGGCCGATCTTTTTAGGAGCTATGTTGAGTACAAACGGAAATTGTTTACCCTCAAATTCATCGGGTTTATAGAACTTCATCATACCTGCAAAAATTGTCCGATCGCCAAACTCCCCAAAATCTACGGTGAGTTTTATTACCCAATGGCTCCACTCAGGCACCTCGGCCTTGGTAACAGTCCCAATCCTGATATCTAGTTTTGCAAAATCGTCAAATGAGATCATATCCATACGAAGCTATTCAATCAAATCGTCTATTTTTGTTCTCTCTCTAACTTTTTCCATTACTTCCTGAGCGGTTTTTCTTGCCCTTTTTGTACTTTCCACCAATATTTCTTTAGCTTCTTTTGGCCTATCTTCATAATATTTCCTTTTTTCCCTAATCGGTTTCAAAAAAACGTTTAGGGCCGTAAAGAGTTTTTCTTTAACCTCAATGTCGCCTACTTTACCCTTTAGATATCTAGCCTTTAAGTCCTTTACTTCTTCTTTGTTTGGGTTAAATGTGTCGTGATAAATAAAAACAGGGTTGCCCTCAACTTTCCCCGGATCGGTTGAGTGAATTCTATTAGGATCTGTATAAATTGACATCACTTTTTGTTTTAAAGTTTTCTCGTCATCGGATAAAAGAATTGCGTTCCCCCCGCTTTTACTCATCTTCATTGTCCCGTCAGTTCCAACCAACCTAGCAACACGGCCCATCTTTGCTTCTGGAACAACAAAAGTATCGCCATAAGTACTATTGAACGTTCTTGCAATTTCTCTTGTTTGTTCA
Organism: Patescibacteria group bacterium; assembly: GCA_041499035.1. GTDB lineage: Bacteria > Patescibacteriota > Microgenomatia > UBA8517 > UBA8517 > DATFUL01. The sequence continues at coordinate 18,067 of JBGQJK010000014.1, read as the reverse complement.
AGAACGGGAAGTTGATCTTCCCCAACCGGAACGAGATCTGCATTAAAAGCCAAAATATCAGCAGCTTGGAGAATTGGATACATCATAAATCCAACTGATGGGTCAAGCTTTTTGTATTTGATTTCATCCTTAACCGTAGGGTTTCTGATTATTCTTGAGTGGGTAACCATATTTACAAACATTGTATAAAGCTCAAAAATTTCCGGAACCCCGGATTCCAGGAAAATTGTTGCCACATTAGGGTCAAGACCAACTGCCAAATTATCGAGGAAGACGTTGTAAACACTCTCGTTTATTTTGTCCGGCTCTTTAAAATTGCTCGCGTAAGCATGTACGTTGGCTAAAATTATATAAGTGTCATAGACGTTTTGAAGCTTGATTCTATTTTCCAAAGCGCCAACGTAGTGGCCAATATGGAGCCTGCCTGTGGGTGTGTCACCCGTCAATATCCTTAATTTGGAATTACTTGCAGTTGACTCTGTATAGTCCCCGATTATTGCTTTATTAACTTTAAGTAAATCTTTAATACCCATCTTCAAACCAAACAATTTATGCCCTGTTCCATCGTAAAAGTAATTTACGTCCAACAACTTCTTATCCATATAAAGCGGTACTGTGTGCCCCAACGGAGGGACAAGGCCGGGCACTAAATCCAACTTCTCCATTTCCTCCACACTTGCTAAACTAAGCCGTTTTATACCCAGTGCTTCCCGAAGCTTCTTGCTGTTCACCTTTGTGTCGCCCCGCCTGGAAACAGCTACAAAGCCCTTTTCTGTTTTGTAGATCATTGTTGCAAGGGCGTGCTCCAAGGTATCGCCATAAAACTTCATATGCGTTGGCACATCTGGAGCCAGCTCCTCCGGAAGCGGAATAAATTCAAACTTAACTCCTGCGTCTTTTAATAGTTTCTCAATTTTGTCTTTCATTCTATTTTAGATATATTCGAGCTTTGCTTATTTTACATCAATTTGTTTTACTAAGGTAAAAGCAATTTTTTCGTCTTCTTTAGTGTTTACAAAAATTGGATAATAGCAACTTGAACTTTTAAGACCAAATTTTAATTCTTGTGTTCTACTCAATTTTTTAAAATTGAAAAAACTATTTTTACTTAAACTCAATCTGTTTAGCGTGCTTGGTAAAACTTCATTTACAAAAACAAATATTTTTAAATTACTTTTTTCGTATTTGCCCGTAATGTTACGTAGCCCTAAAATTTTGTCTATTAAATATCTATTTGAAAAGTTTTTCATTGCATTATGAGCTATTTCTAAAGAGATGGCGTTTCTCGGTTTGAGTCCTATTAGAGACCGGCCTCGCGGCATAATCACAATCTTGTTAAAGCCGAAATATTTGGCCAGAAATAAGTGTTTTTTGTTTGGCTTTCTAACAACAATCGCACATGTCGTCCCATCTGCTCGGGTATTATGTATATCTATAATCAAATTAAACTTTCTAATTGTAGTTACTATTTTTTCAGCAGCTATTTCTTCCAAACTCATCGGTATATATTTACCAAAACTGTCATTCATGTCTGTTTCAATCAATCTCTTTCCTTGTTTAACTGCTTCGATATTACAGATCAATCCATGAACATTTCCACTTTTATTCAGGAAGTGACTAGCTATTGCTATTCCGCTTGACTCATCTCCGTGTAGCCCTCCAGTAATTAAAATTTGTCTGGCTTTTTTCATTTTTGCTTTTCAATAACATCTACATTTCTAATCGAATCGGAAATTTCTATAAACTCGACATCAACGCCTAAAACATGGCTTAATCGCGGTGCCATAAGTTCTAATGGTCTAGCCTCACTTGCATGGTGTGTTAACTCCAATAATGTAATTCCCATATCTTCTGCAGCCTTTACAGCTTCTTGTTCAAACTCTCCAGCAATATAAAGATCGATCCCTTTAAGCTGACCCATAAATTCTTCAAAAAAACCAGCTCCGGAAGTTATCGCAATCCGATTAAAGACCGTACGTTTTGGACCGGCCAGCCTAATTGTCCCTGGGTTTAATTTCTTGACACCTTCTAAAACACGGTCCAAGGTCATCTTTTTTGTAGAAAGTCTAACGCCATTTCTGATTTTATGAGAGTAGAAATCAAGAGTTGTTTCCTTTGTAGGAATGTCTAGAATCACACATAAAGTTTCTATAATTCCACCTGGACAAAAATCCAAATTTAGATGGGCTCTATAAACAGGTAGATCATTTTTAACGGCAAAATTAATTTTCTTTGCCATATTACCTTGAACCGGCAAGCTAAAACTTTTAGGACCATGGTGGGTTATTAGCGCATCGCAACCCAAATCGACCGCCTTTTTCATTGCCAGTAAGCTAAAATCCAAGGTTAACCCCACTTTCCTAACTCTTTTATTCCTATCGCCCAATAGTAATCCAGCATAGTCAAACTCAGCCAGACTTGGTGGCGCAAATTTCTCGATCCTGCTAATTACTTCAGTTAAATAGGTCGACATGTTTATTTTTCCTTTCCGGTTTTATAAAAAAAGTTGGAGTCACTTTTAAAGGGTCTGCCTTAAGAAAATTGTAAGCTGAAACAGCACTTTGTGCATCTGGCGAACAAATTATTGATGTTCCCCCAACAGCTTCACCTAAGACAGAGTATCCAGCCAACTCAAAAGCTGCAGCCTCTAAAAATTTATCTTGACTTAAATGCAAACTATCAAAGTCTCCTCTTTTGACTCTCTCTTGAGTTAAAGAGTTAAGGGTTGTTTGAACTTTTTTATTTGTTGAAGAAAGTATGCTTCTAGCAAACTCTAACTGACTTAAGGGATAATTAACCCCTAAACTATTAAAATATTCAAGCATAGATCCAACCCTCACATTTAAACCTAAATTTCTCAATCCGATCTCTTTAGCTGTTGATTCAATAGATTTTCCTGTTCTTTTTAAAAACTCATTCTGAGAGATGTTTAGCCGAGTGCCTAAGAAAGAGTCGAACACTTCGACATCGGCAATATGAATATCTACTGCAACTTCTGCGCCGTACTTAGAAAAGATACTAGTGAGGCCTGGTAGAGCATTAAGTAGCCTCAATCCGGTTCTTCCAACTCCGCTACCCACTTCATAGCCTTTCTCAGGATAATCGGGACAAACTGGACAAACTAATTTTACTGGTATTCCAGATAAAGTAGACTCTAATAAAATCTTAGCCAAATTTGAATATTCTTGTTTTGGTGAATAAAGTCCAAAATTAGAACCCTCCGGGCTTGAAACCAGGATGTCTGCAACCTGGCGAGAGACGTTTTGAACATTTTCTCTGGAAACTCCGCTACCAACCCTTGGTATAAAGACCTTCTTTCGGACTTCATCCATCACTGTGCTATGAAATCCAAAGGATCCGGTTCCGGAAAATTCGGAAATCGCATAACCCATTTGCCTCAACTTAGCGATACCTTCGCGAGATGAAAAATCAGGCATAATAACTTTAAGTTCTTCGGCCAAGCCAAACTAACCCCTGCCCATTTTCAGAGCGGGGGTCTCCTTTCCCTAAACCTAAATATTGTTCGCCATCTTTTGACATGTTTTTTCAACAAAAAAGCCCTTGCAAAACCACTAAAAAATAGTGATCTTACGAGGGCCCTCTCGGGGGTGCCACCCTATTCTTATCCCCTTAAAATGAAAAATCCCGGCCAAACCGGGAAAAATCAAAATAAGAAAATCTTATTTCTGACATTCTCCGCTTATGCGACAAATGTTGCTGGCTTTTTACAGTTTCGCCTCTGTAGGTTATTTAGACCCCAGCTCACCGGTTCCATCCCTCCGGTTCAAAGCTTTTATTAAACTGGTTGAAATAATATCAAATAAAATCTCAAAAATCAAGTTTGTGGCTGGGGAGAGACTCGGACTCTCGACCTCGGCGTTATGAATGCCGCGCTCTTACCGACTGAGCTACCCAGCCAAGTGGCCTCAATTTTAACATTTCTGTGCTATAATACCAATGCTTGAGATACATGCGGGGTAGTGTACGGCTGCACGGAAGGCTCATAATCTTCCAGGCCGGGTTCAACTCCCGGCTCCGCAACACGAAGTTTTAGAAGAACAGTTTCTCCCACTTTTTCCAGTTCGGATAGGGCAGAGTGTCAACTTCAGTAGGCATCTGCGGCGCAAGCTTCCTGAGGGTATCCGCGTCAGGCAAGACCACAATGGCTTCCCCAGTTTTCCCTAGTCCCAGTTTATCCCTAACCTCTTTTTCAATGAAATTCGGGTTTTGGGTTTGGGCAAGCTCCTCCTGAAGTTTGTTATTGTCTGCTTGAATCTTAGCCACTTTGGCTTTTTCCAGCTTGATTTGTGTGTTAATTTGGGCAGATCTGCCCAGGTTTCTATATACCGACAAGGCCAAAATCAGGATCAACCCCCAGGCTGCGTAGCCTCCGATTTTAGCTAATATTTTTTTCATACCCTGTAATACGTTGACTATTCCCTAAAATGGGATATAATTAGCCTCTAACAGATATAGTATGACACAAGACACAATTAAAAACCTGCTTCCAAAGTTTATTGAATCACTCAAAGTCAAAGGCCGCTCCCCAGCCACAGTTTTGGCATATAGAAGCGATCTTGAACAGCTGGTGGATTTCCTGATTAAGAAAGAAAAAGCCACTCCCGATCAGGTCAGGCCCGACGACCTTGATTCCTTCCGTGACACCCTACTCGCAGATAAATATACCCCAAAATCCGTAAGCCGCAAGCTAAACGCTGTTAAGACTTTCTTTAGGTGGATGGTCACCGAAAATGTGATTACTTCCGACCCGTCAAGCTCTGTTGCTCATCCTAAAATCGAAAATTCCCTGCCTAAGTTTTTGAGCCAGCTTGAATATAGAGCCCTGCGTGACGTTACACGGGCGGATATTAGAATTGCCGCCATAGTCGAGCTGATACTCCAAACAGGCCTCCGGATTTCCGAGGTAGCAGGCCTTAAAGCTGCCAACCTAAAAGAGGGCGAAATGCTGATTGAGGCATATGCCACCCAGCCCCAAAGAAATATTCCCTTAAATAGGCCCGCCAAAGATATTTTGGACGCTTATGTCAAAATCAGACCAAAAGAAGACTCTCCCTATGTTTTTATCAGCAAAAACGGCAAACCCCTAGCGGTCAGAAACATCAGAGCCTCGATTGCCAGATATATGCAAAGGGCCGAGCTTCCCACTTATTCGGTCAACGATTTAAGAACCACGTTTATGGTAGAAAATCTTAAAAACGGTGTTGATATCGTCCTTCTTTCCCAAGTTTCCGGTCACAAAAGACTCTCCACAACCGAGAGATATTTGGAATTGGCCCAAGTCACGGAACCGGGCAAGAAACAGATCCTCATCGAGCTTTAAACACCAAGTGACTTTGAAAGCTCTTCGATTTGCCTTCGTCTGATAATAAGTTTCGGATCTGACTCGATAATTTTGAGCGCTTCAGCAAAATATTTTCTGGCTTCTTCTGGCTCATCTTTTCTTAACAGATCCGCCAACCTCATATATGCACCCGACTCCCAGACGTGTATTACAAACGAGTCTATCTGGTCGGCCCCTTTGTCAATTTCCTTTAGCCCTTCCAGAATTGTTTCCTTACCAGTCTTTTTATCGCCACTTCTATAAGCCGCCTCCCCAAGATGATACCTGTAGTCCCCTTTTTCTGATATTGGGCCTACATAAGTTTTTAGAGCCTTTTTGTAATTTTTTATAGCCTTTGGATAGTCTTCAAAAAGCATATCAACCTCCCCCAACCTGAAATAAGACGTGTGAAGCTTATCTTTTAGATGAAATTCGTTTGCAATCTCGAGCATACTCTCAGCATCCTTCCGTGCCAAAGTTCTATACACAAGGTCTTTGCTCAGTAGAAAAAGGTGCTTCCAAGTCAAAACTCTTGCCTTAAGAGTGTCAATTAAGTTTCGATAGTTTCTTGCTTCAACACTCCTTACAATAGCTTCATCTAGCACTTGAAGGGCCTCGAGGTGTTTATCTTTCTCTCTCAAAACTTCGCCTTTTTGGTAAAGCTGTTTCGGGGTAAGCGCTTTCACTTTGTGGATCATGATGGAGTCGAACCATCCTCCGTACTTTACGACGTCTTACGACGCGTCAAAATTTGGTGGATCTGGATAGAGTCGAACTATCCTCTGGTCTTTATAAGAGACCCGTCCTAGCCGATGAACGACAGATCCAAATTTTGTCGTAAGAGTCCTTCGTCCTAGCCGATGAACGAATGATCCCAGTGAGGCAATTATAACATTCGGAGAACGTTTCAAGCTACGCTTAGCTTAAAGCCAAGCTCCGCTTATACCAAACTGAAGCTATTTTTTCTTGAAGGCTTGGGGCAAGTCTTCCCAATCCCGGTGTTTCCTTATTTTGAGATTTTTCTTCCAGATAGCCTCAAGGGCACTAACATCCACATTTAAAGTTTTTGCGAGCCCGAGGATTCCAACCATATCTTTGGGAAAGCAGGCTCCTCCAAAACCTACATCCCCGTCCGGCCCGGGAACTCCGAGGTGTGTCCCGATTCTCGGGTCGCTTTCGACAGCTTTTTGAACATCGAGATAATTTGCGCCTACGGCTTTACTTATTTCATAAAATTCGTTGGCCAGAAGAACCTTGCTGGCAAGCATCAGGTTGCTCATGTATTTAATTACCTCTGCGCTTGTTGGGTCGGTAACTATATAAGGCTGATTCTTTGCCAGAATTGTCTTATAAATTGCGATAACTTTGGCCGCAACGTCTTTTGAGTCGACCCCTATCACAGTCCTTGCGGGATTCAGAAAATCGCGGTTGGCGTTTTTCTGGGTCAAAAACTCAGGGTTCATAACAAAATTTACCCCGGGATATTTTTTTGAGACTTTTCGCGCAGTTCCGGGGAGGGATGTTGATTTAATTATCAGGATTTTATCTGTGCCCGCGATTTTGGGAGCAACCTCATCAATAACCCCTTCCACTATGCCCATGTCCATCCCGGAGTAATCTTCAAAAATCGGAGTAGGAACACAGATAAAGATAAAGTCGGAATTTTTTATAACTTCATTAAGGGTGTTCTGCGATTCTTTAAATTTGTCGTACCAAAAAACCTTATTTTTTTCGCTGGTTCCAAAGCCGAGGCCTGTGGCGGCTCCAACAAACCCCCAACCGATTACTCCAATATTATTCATTTCTTTTTGAAGGATATCACAGCTTCGAACGCCTCGCAATCTCTGCCTCCACCAATTTTTCGTCCCTCCCGTACTTTAGCCTGCTCATTTCCTTAATTATTTCGGCAATCCGGGGACTCTCCATTGCCTTAATCTTACTTATGTCCTTGGTCGTATCCACAGAAAACGCGGGAACCGGTTCATTATTTACAATTGTAGTCACGTAAGCGTGATATTTTTCTACATTTAAAAGGTCCTCTTCACTAAAAGTAGGCGCAAACTCATGAGCCATATAATTAGCGTCGGTCACGCCAATTCTAAAAGCAATCTTGGTTCCCACGTTGCCGAAAATTGCATTCTTAACTTCTTCTTCAACCTGGCCTATAAACTGGTTGGCAACACAAAGTCCAAGCCTGTATTTTCTAGCCTCGGATAAAATAACTGCAAAGTCAGGTGTGGCGAAATTCTGAAACTCGTCTACATAGAAGTAAAAGTCGCGCCTTTGCTCCATCGGGACACTAGCCCGGCTCATTGCCGCCATCAAAATCCGGGGAACCAGTAGAAGTCCCAAAAAGTTACTATTCTCCTCCCCCAAAGGCCCTTTTGCCAAGTTGATTAAAAGAATTTTCCCTTCGTCCATCACAGTCCGCATATCAAACGAGCTCTGTGATTGGCCGATTATGTTTCTTATAAGTTTATTGGTTACAAACCGGCCGAACTTGGAAACCGTATAGTCTAAAACCTCCGATTTATGAAAATCAGAAGTCTGGGCAATCTGATCGGTCCAGTAGCGTCTGACTATCGGGTCATCGACTTTGGGCAAAAGTTCCTGGACAAACCGGGCATCGGTCATAATTCTCATAACCTCGACAAAAGTATTCCCCTGCTCTGCCATTGCGGTTAGCATTGCGTTTCTGACTCCGTGTTCAAATCTTGGTCCTACAATTCCGGTTTTATAAGGATCGAAAAGTTTATACATAAGATTAATCACGCTTGTTGCCGCAAAATGTTTTTCGTCTTCGGTTCGCGCCTCTAGTAAATTCATGCCCATAGGGCGCCCTGTGTCGCTCGGATTAAAGTAAATAACGTCCTCTGCCCTCTCCGGCGGAATAAGCTTCAAAAGGTCCTCCACCGCATCACCGTGCGGGTCCATAAAACAAATACCTTTGCCCGCTTTTATATCCTGCAAGATCATATCCTTAAGCATTTCGCTTTTTCCGGTACCGGTTTTACCTATTATGTAGACATGTCGCATTCTGTCCTCATCTCCGATATAAACGGGGCGTTTAACCCCCTGATAGTTGCTCATACCGAGGTAAAAGCCTTCACTTGGTATTTGGGCTGGGGCCGGGGCCGTTTTTGCATTAAGCCAGTAAATATGTGGGGTACTTACCTGCCTGTTCGGAAAATGAAAAATGGTTGCCAGTTCCTCGCTGTTGAGGATTGAGGGGTGGTTGCCGAACAGATTAAACATTGGCTGATATCTGTAAAGAAAATCCTCCATGAACCCGCCTTTGCTGTGAATTTTACGGCCCTTAAGGTTATTAAGATCCCCCGAATACGCGGCAAAAGAACTGCTGATATTTGTAATATGATTTTTGGCGGAAGCATCATCCCCCGAGATTGCCACTACCCTGATCGAGGTTTCAAAACCCGGTTTGGCAATTTTACTCTCGATTGCCTCCAAAGTTTTCGCCGGTGTTGAAAATTTTGCCTTTTCTGGATCGGCTTCCTGTTTTTTTGTATCGCTTATAAATTTGCCCCCAAGTTTCTGCCACTCGCTCTCGGCCGGTGAAATTAAAACTTGAATTGCAGCAGCTTCCCCCGGACCCATCTTAGCAAGTGCCGCGGTTATGCCCGTCATTGGGTCGGTTGCCAGATCTTTAAAAGTCTTCAGGGGATAGAAATTACTTTTACCAAGCTGGAAAGCTTTATAAGCGACCTTGCCGCCCTCAGTGAAAATGTTGTATTCGTCAACCTCAATCACTTCCGCATCAGGGTAGCTTCCGTGTATTTGTTTTTCCACCAGATCTTTTATTTTCTTCGGCGCCCAGACGTAAAACCTAATGTCCTCCTGTTTGGCCACTATCTCAAAGGAAATTGTGGGCTGAACATCGAACTTTTGCTGCCAGCCGCCCTTTTTGGTTGAGTAAAGACCGGAAATCATCTGATCCATAACATCAATTTTGAATTCGTTGTTCCGCGGAACAGCCACTTGTAGAAGAACCGAGTCTATTGAAGCCGCTTCCCTTTTTCTGTTCTTAAAAAAAATAAAACCTGCATAGCCCAAAATGGCCAGGAGGAAAATAACAACGCCAATTATGAAAGCTGCGATAAATATACCGGTAAAATCGATGTTAAATATGTCAAACATTGCTATCTCCTCCTACTATCTTCCAACCAAAATGCAATGCTTTCTTAATTATTCTAAGCCAGAATGCAGCCAGCCATGTGGCAGAGGAGGTTGTGTTCCCTTTTGCCTGCTGAGTGAGAGTTGTTGTATCGGAAGGCGGTTGAACTGTGGTAATTACTTGTGCTGGAGTAGTTTGAATTACGGGAATCCCTTTGTCGTCTTTAATCTGAGCCTTGAAGTTTTTCTGAACTACTTTAACCCCTGAGCTTTGCAAAGTTTCGGGCACAATGAATTCTTCTTGCCTTTCGGTTATTTGGGGAGCCTCGGGCCGTAATGTTTCAGGAGTGGCAGCCATATCAAATCATTTTATCATTAACTCGACCTATTGCGAACCGCTTCATTTTGAAGTTTTCCAGAACCTCTCGCTATTACCTTGAGAAAAATTTGCCGATCGACCGAGCATGAAAAGGTAGTCCGATAACCTGTTGAAATAGATTGAAACCGACTCCGGAACTTTTTCTTTTTTGGCGAAAGCGACGAGAGACCTCTCCGCACGACGGCATAGTGCGCGGGCGTAAAAAATCAATGAAGATTCTTTAGAGCCGCCGTAAAAAATGAAGTTCTTTTGTACTGGTAGTGTCCCTTCCCAAATATCAATCTCTTTTTCCAATTTTTTAGTTTTAACTTTACTGAAGCGGAGCTTGCCGCCGGCAAGAATGGAGTTAATAACGAAAAGATTTGCCTGAACTTCCTCTATTTTCTTTTGAAGCTTCGAGTCATCTGAAAAAGATTTTGCAACTCCTAGAAAAGAATTCAACTCATCAATTGCCCCTATTGATTTTATTTTGCAGGAGTCTTTTCTGATACCAACTAACGTTCCCGATTTTTTGTCGAAAACTTTCGTGGAGCCCTTATCCCCTGTTTTTGTATATATCGCCATTTTGGCAATTATACTACTTCAAAAATTGATGAATGTCGTTGACGGAAAAATCGCGCTCGGCGTTTTTCTCAACATCAGTGGCTTTCAGGAGCCATGTGTCATTTTTATGATAGTCGGTATGGCCGTACCATAACTTTATAGGAATAACTTTTCGAATTGCGGTTTTTCCTTCCCAATTTGTGTATTTAAAAAATAGAGGCGGCACATTCGTCATAATTCACAAGTCGAAAACCCGCAGCGTTCGCACTTGAGGCATTTTTTATCCCTTTTGAGCGGAATGTCGCAGTTGGGACACATTTTAATTGCATTATTATTTTGGGTTTGGCCGTCTCCGAATTCAAAAACCTGATCTTTCTTGGTATGGTCCCTGTAAACCGTGAGCCCTTTACAGCCTAGTTTCCAGGCCAAGATGTATGCATCACGGATGTCATTCGGCGTGGCGTCACTATTCATATTAATAGTTTTTGTTATCGCGTTATCCGTCCATTTCTGGAAGGCAGCCTGCATTTTAATATGATCTTTCCAGTTTATGTCGTGCGCCACTTTAAAAATTTTCCTGATTTTAGCCGGAATTTCCTTTATGCCTTGGATACTGCCATGATTACTTATAATTTTTTGGATTAAGGCCTCGGAGTAGATTCCCTCCTCTTTAAGCTTCTCGACCAAAAGTGGGACCACGGTCTTTAGCCTCATGCCTTCCATTACATTCTGCTCATAAGCAAGCGCGAAATATGGCTCGACCCCGAAAGTTGTCTCGCAAATCACGGCGTTGCCTGAGCTTGGCGGGAACGTTAAAAGGGCAACATTCCTCGGCTTAACTTTGTCTTTTGCCCAGATGGAATTTTTGACAAGCGGGAAGGCTCCTTTTTCCTTGGCAATTTCAAGTGACGCCTCAAAGGCTGATTTATACATAGTCTTAACCAGTTTTTCCGCCAGAGTAAAGGCTTCTTCACTGTCATATGGAATCCCGAGCCGGACCAGAACTTCCGCCCAGCCCACTCCCCCGATTCCAATACGTCTATGATCCCTAACCGATTTGTCCACTTCGGTAACAGGGAACCAAGAAGCCTCTATAACATTGTCCATTAGTCTCACCGCTACCTTCATCGCTTCCGCAAGGCGCGTAAAATCAAGCTCCCCGTCTTTAACAAATTTCGTAAAGTTAACATAGCCCAAATTGCAGGACTCAAAAGGATATAAAGGAACTTCCCCGCAGGGATTTGTTGCCCAGATCGGTCCTTCCTTCTTAAGAAGTGGGTTGGCCCTGTCTGTTCCCCTATTAATTGCCGAAAGATTAATTATACCGGGGTCCCCTGTTTGCCAAGCCATGGTTGCCATCAGGTCGAGAATTGATTTTGCGTTAACCGTATTGACTACTTTACCCGTCCTGGGATTAATTAGATCCCAGTCCTCACCGGCAGTGGCGGCATTCATAAACTTGTCCGTGATTCCAACCGAAATATTTGTCTTACTTAAATAACCGTCATTTTGCTTGGCGGAAATAAAATTAAAAATATCGGGATGGTCCGCATTAAGAATTGCCATATTTCCGCTTTCGTATTTGCCTTCCTGTCGGAATAAAGCCGTCATCATGTCAAACATCTCAATCATTTTGACAGGTCCCGCAGCAAGTTCCGGAATTCCACCCACCGTGTCGCCTTCGGGACGGATTTTGGAAAAATTATAGCCGCAGCCGCCACCGTTTTTCTTTATAAGCGTTGACTTATGTAGAATATCAAAAACATCATTTATGTCGTCCTGCATCGGCCAGACAAAACAATTTGCCAGCTGCGCTTTATCCTTTCCCGCATTTGTAATAGTACGTGTTCCAGGAAGAAAATCAAACGCGACCATGAGGTCCAAAAATTTTTTAAAATAATATTTCCTCTTAGCCAGAGTTTTCTCGGCAGCAGAAAGATGTTTTGCAATCCTTTTAATCATTTCCCGCGGAGTCTCGGTAACTTCCCCTTTTTCGTTCCTTTTTAGATATCTTTGCTTAAGAATATAAAGAGTGTTGTAGGAAAAACCTATATCATCGGTCACACCAAGCGAGGTTTTGTCTTGCCTGAGATGTTTTTTATTTTCCCTGTAGACTATAAAAGCTTTTGCAGTTTTTGCGTGGCCGTTTTCAATTAATATCTTCTCAACAGCTTCGCCTATCATCATGCTTGGCACTTTTAACTCCCCGTTCAGTTTATTTTCCAGAAAACCAAAAACCTGCTTTGCCAAAAGCTGGGGCAACTTGTCATCGGTTCCCCCGACATTCTGCGCAGCAAGCCAGATGCTTTTGGTTATTTTTTGAGGATCAAAATCTTCATCGGTTCCGTTAAGCTTGTGTACTTTTTTTTGTTGGAGGTTGCTCATATGGACTATTTTTTTTAACACTCGGAGTGCCCGCAAACATGACATTTGGCGCAGCCTTCTTCATAAACGAAGGCCGGTGCGCCGCAGCTCGGGCAAATATCTCCGACTTTATTCTCTATCTGGATCTTCTCCTCAAATTGTTGAGCCACCACCTCGGTTGAAGCTCCGTTAACCTTGCTTGAAAACCCAAAATGCATTCCGATGGCCTTAGCCACAGCGTCGGGCAATGATCTAACTTTATTTGGACCAAAGCCAACTGATCTGCCTCCGCCGATTCCCTGAAGTTGCTCCATAATCTCGCGGGCACGTTCTTTGGCTGGCAAATGATTGCCAAATCTTAAAGTTGTGGAAATTACCCGCCCCAACGCCTCCGCCATGGCCGAAACCTCACTTCCCGCTTTTCCGATCATTATAAATATCTCAAATGGGTCTCCTTTATCGTCCTGGTTAATGGTTATAAAGGCCTTACCTAGCGGGGTTAAAATTTTATAAGTCGCCCCCTCAACTCTTACAGGCCTTTCCAAAACAACCTGAGTTTCCGGAGTAATTTCTTCCTTCTTCTCCCCATTATTGGTTCCCAAATTAAGAACTTGCGCATCTTTGCTGCCGTCCCTAAAAATTGTTATGCCTTTGCAATTTGTTTCCCAAGCCATAAGGTAGGCTTTTTTGACATCGTCGACCGTTGAGTCATGCCTAAGATTTATGGTCTTACTGACTGCGTTTTCGGTGTACTTCTGGAAAGCGGCCTGAATTTTGATATGCCACTCGGGATCAATCTCATGCGCGGTTCCAAAAACGGCGCGCACATCCTGAGGTATCTCCTCCATACCGCGGATAACACCGTGTTCGCCGATTTTGGTCATCATTTCTTCACTCCAAAAACCTCTTGCTTTTGCTACTTTTTCAAATCTCGGCTCAACAAAAGTCAATTTTCTGTTCAAGTGCTTGTCTTTGACTATGTGCTGATAAGCGATAGCAAACATGGGTTCACAGCCGCTAGAAGACCCCGCAAGAATTGAGATTGTTCCAGTGGGCGCAATAGTTGTAATTGTAGAATTTCTCCTGGGGGTCTCTTCCCTGTAAATTGATAGCGGAAAAAGTGGGAAAGGGCCTCGCTCTTTAGCAAGATTTCTATCCTCGTCGAGTGACTCTTCCTGAATAAACTTCATTACCTTTTCGGCCAAAACCAATGCCTCCTCACTATCAAAAGGAATACCAAGTTCAACTAGCATGTCGCTCCAGCCACCAACCCCCAACCCGATGCGTCTACTATTATAAACGGTTTTTCTGATTTGCTCTAAGGGATATGGATTAACTTCAATTACATTATCCAAAAAACGGGTCGCCATCCGGGCAACTCTACCCAAACCTTGCCAATCTATCGCCCCGTCGTGGACAAAATAACCCAGAAAAATACTACCCAGATTACAGGCGTCATACGGATAAAGCGGCTGCTCCCCGCAAGGATTGGTAGACTCAACAGGCCCCAAAACGGGAATCGGGTTGGCGGTGCCGGCATTTATTCTGTCCAAAAAAATAAGACCCGGATCCCCCGTTCGCCACGCGCCGTTTGCAATTTCATCAAAAACATGTCTTGCGTTTAAACTACCAACAACTTTTTTGCTCCGTGGGTCAATCAAACTATAATCTTCGTCTTTATAATATGCCTCCATAAACGGATCGGTTACTGCCACGGAAATATTGAAATTTGTTATTCCACCCTCCTCTTTGCAATGAATAAATTCCATTATGTCGGGGTGATCAACGCGGAGAATTCCCATGTTTGCTCCGCGACGCTTTCCACCTTGCTTAATCTCGTTGGTTGCAGCGTCAAAAATCTTCATAAAGGAAACCGGTCCCGACGCGGTTCCCGAGGAAGATTTAACAACCGATCCACCCGGGCGGACTCTGCTGAAAGCAAACCCCGTTCCCCCGCCCGTTTGATGAATTATTGCCTGATATTTAATCGCATCAAAAATATCAATTAACGAGTCACCCACCGGCAATACAAAACATGCAGAATATTGAAGCCCGTTTCCGGTGCCAGCATTCATAAGGGTCGGCGAATTCGGCAGGAATTTTCTTGTGACCATCATGTCATAAAAATCCCTAGCAAGGCTATCAACTTTCTTTTTCTTAGCACCCCAAACGGCCTCAGCCGAAGCTATTTCCCAAGCGACTCTCCAAACCATCTGTTCCGGTGTTTCAATAGGCTCAAGCTTATCGTTCTTCATCAAATACCTCTCCCCCAAAACCTTAAGAGCTTGCTCCGTCCAGTCTCCTTTAGTAAGCCCCGCAGGCAACTTCGGCATTTCGCCTATTTTCTTTCTTATGTTTGTGGTAACTTCCTGATATGTGGGCGCCGACAAGTCATCCATTGTTATGTGAGTGGCCCCGTTCTTGTAGACAAACTTGGTATTTTTTCTTCGCGGTTTTTGTGTCGTTTGTAGTTCCATGTTTTTACTTGATAAGCTTTTCAAAATCTGTCAGATCTTCAAACTCAAGGTATACACTTGCAAACCTTAGCCAGGCCACTTTATCAACCTTTTTTAATCTCTTAAGAACTGCGCTTCCTATTACCCGAGAAGCGATTTCCTGACCTTCACTTCTTAGCATTTCGCGTTCAACGTCATCTATTATTTTTTCAACCGTTTCCATCGAAACCGGCCGCTTCTGAACCGCTCTTAAAATTCCGTGTTTAATTTTCTCCCTGTCGAAAGGCTCTCGCCTGCCATCTTTTTTGATTACCCAAAGAACGCTGCCTCTTATTTTTTCAAATGTAGTAAAACGCTTACCACATTTACTGCATTCCCTGCGCCGCCTAATCGCTCCTCCGGCGTCTACCGTTCTACTTTCCAAAACCTGCGAGTCTACCTTTCCGCAAAATGGACATTTCATACGTTATCGAACTTTCTTTTCGAAGAAAGTTCGGCAAAGAAAGATGCAGGAATTTTTATTTCACGAATGTAAAAGAAAAACACTACAACTAGCGATATATTAGATACTCTAACACCACCTCTATAGTGGTCAACTATCAACATTTAGTGCAAAAGGTATCACCCTAAGCTCGGGCTACGCATGAAAAAAAGGAATTCCTGAAGTTTTTGCGGAAATATTATTGAGAAGTAGTTGAAGATAGTTGAGTCCGGTTCAAAAAATGCAGACAAAGTTGATTACTATTGCCCATTAAACGGATCTTTTGGCACAGCTACTCCCTTTGAACTAAGCACATCACGGCATAATTTATAGGTGTTTTTTGAGTAATCTTCCGCCTTAACAACCTCAGGCTTAAGATCCTCGGGAGCGAGGGGCATCAGCTTTTCCTCAATTACCTGTCTGTGTTTAAGAGAGGCATTAGCAAGTTTAATCAGGAAGTCGTTTGTATTTAGCCCCGCCTTCCTTGCAATTGCCTCATCGGACACGGCCTGTTCCAGATACTTCTCGCCCTTTTGCAGAGTGCTCAAAGCGATATCGGGCTTTTTATTTTCAAAAAGAGTCTGAGCTGCACCCAAGCGTTTGTCCGAAAAAAGAAGCGCCAAGTCGGCCTTTTTAAGTGGATCCGTAGTAATCGTATACTGAAATCTGTCTCTTATTGCTTTAAAATACCAAAGCCAGCTATCGGGCAAGACTCCGCCAGGGTACGGAAGAACATAGTCAACTTTAGGGGTAGGTGTGGGTACAGCAACTGCAGCCAAAACGGGCGCTGTATAACCGTAAGCGCGCGAAACTAAGGAACATCTTAAAACCGAAACCGAAAGAATTGCGAAAGCAAGGACAAATGCGACGACTCCGTATAAATATTTCCTCATCATCGGGTATTTGTAATAGTAGCCCCCTCTGGAAACTATGTCAAGTTACCAGGGCTCTGACTGGCCAAGCTTTGCTTACCGGAAAAGAATAATCGGCCATTCCCAAAGGACGTGGAGAAAAATGGAGCCGAAAACATTTTTAGTTCTGCCAAAAATGAATGCCGAGCCAATTCCAAAAAGAGCAGTTATAAACAGATAGATCAAGGCCTGTGGCAAAGTATATTTCCAGACAAAAAATGCTATGGGTACGTGTATTGCCGTCCAGACAACCGATTGAATAAGATTGGGAGCCCACTCCCCCCTCATAACACTTACCAATCTATTATAGATATATCCTCTGAATGCGGTTTCTTCCGAAAATGCAGTCGCAAAGCTAAGACCCAAAGAAGACATCAGGGGCATGGACCCTATATTTGCGCCAAAGTTCAGATGGCCGTACTTAATATAGTTGGTTAAGACGCCTTCAATCACAAATAACGATCCAAGCCCTAGTGAAAGATAGACCGATGGAAAAAGATTCTTAAGGGTGATGCCGAGGGAGCCGAGTCCCACCCGTTCTTTACGGACAAAGTAGATTAAGGGTAGAAGCCAAAGCACCGGTTTAATAACCAGCTCCTCAACGTCATTGGGAAACTGGAAAAGAAATCTGTAGAATGCCCAAACAATTACCAGATAACTAGCGTAGATTGTTACATCTTTAATAATTGCGGTTTTATTAACTTTGGTTGTCCTGTTAACTTTGGCAGCCATTTAACTATTATATTATATCTTACACTCCTTGAATGCTTCATCAATTGCGGAAATTATCATGTTAACCCGTTCAACCGCTTCACTAAGCGTTATTGAGTTCTTTTCATTCGGGAACCAATGAAAGGTCAGGTTCCGGCAAATTCTCCACGTTTCCCATAAATTATCGGCGAGTGTCTTGCCCCCACAGTAATTAACAAGCTTACCGTAAACTTCTTCCTTCCTAATTTCTTTAGGTAGAGACGGATTGAGTGATTTACCTATTCTAAAATGCTTACCATAATAATCTTCCTCGGTAATAAATTTGAGATCAAGAAACATTTTTTTCAAAAAACCTTCGTAGGCTTTGGCCGCAGGAAAAACTACAAATGCATAGTCGTCAAACTCTTTTTCTGGCCCGGGCAGATCGGCTCCCCAGCTTTGAACTACGGAGATTAAATACATTGAGGTTTCAAGAAGTTTTTGCAAGTCCCGCCCTAGGTACCCCCACCACATTTTTTGCTCAAGAGCGTCCATACAGTATAATTTAACCCATGAAGAATCTTTTTGCAAAAATAGGACTATTTATAAGCAGTCAGTTTAACTCAGCAAAATCACGGAAAAGGGCCGTATTTATAGTCGTTGTGACAGGAGTTCTTCTTTATTTATTTTGGGGAATTCCCCTTCCCGTAAATCTTGCCAACAGTCAGCCCGTATCAACACGAATACTGGACAGAAACGAAAAATTGATTT
>JBGQJK010000013.1:0-24842 GCA_041499035.1 Patescibacteria group bacterium | reverse complement strand
TCTCGCCTATAGAATCCCTTCGGGCAATTAAGAAAAATAACTATTATACTGTCTTGCCACAAATTGACTTGGGAAAGGTCGGTTATAGCTATGATGCAAAAACTTTAAAAGCTAAAGAGTTTAGATATTCTTCCGATTTAGGTCCTTTTTTAACAAAAAGACAAATAAAGAAAATACTTAAGAGTGAGAGAATTCTTTAAATTTTCCTAGTTTATACTTTTTCCACCTGATACTTGTCAAGCTCATATCGATTGTTAACAAGGGGCCCTTGTAATCTTTTAGAGAGAACTTGTGTGTATTTGGAGAGATCATTTTAGCTAGTTCATACATTGACACCCTTTTATTACCCGTTAAATGAATGATACCGGTTATTTTTGCCTCAAGTATTTCTTTTAATCCGTTTGCTACATCGTCGGTGAATAAGTATGTGCCAAATCTGTCTGTAAAAGCTTTTGGATAAGGCCAACTGCTATTTAGCACAAAGTTTGTTCTTACGATGAGCCAATTTTTGAGAGCTGAGTTTTCTACCAATAGCTCACCAACGAATTTGGTCAAAGAATAGAAGTTCTTAGGATTTGGGATATCGTTTTCATTATAAAAAGAGGAATTTCCTTCAAAAACGCAAGCAGTAGACATATAAACAAATAATGGATGAGATTTTAGCGTGCTTATGGCGTCCAAGAAGTTTTTTGTCCCGGTGACGTTAGTGTTCCAGGCACTCTTTCTATATTTATCACATTCCCTTATGTCCGTAATTGCGGCTGCGTGGATAACTATGTCGGGTTGTTTTCCTTTGATGAAGGCCGAGATTTGTTTTGGCTTTGTGACGTCAAGCTGAGAGTGTTTGGGAAATAATGCGTCGGGAAACATTTTTTTCAACGACTTTCCGAGTTTGCCTGACCCACCCGTAACGATTATTTTTTCCACAATCCGTATTTTGACGCTTTTGCCTTTGTCATGCAAATCAAATCGTATACAATACACCTAAAGAAAGTTTGGCAATGCAAAATAAAATCAAAGTATCTGTGATAGTGGTTCATTACGGTGCCACAAAAGAAGTTTTTAGCTGCCTTAGGAGTTTGAGCGAAATAAATGATAAAGAGAAGAGTGTGGAGTTTATATTCGTTGATAATGAAGAAGTTAATAAAACAGGCAAAAAAATCCAGACGATGTTCCCCTGGATAAATTATATTAAATCTCCTTACAACTCGGGCTTCGGAGGTGGCAGAAACCTAGGTAGAATTCACGCGAAAGGCAAGTATTTACTATTTATTGATTCGGATATTGTAATCAACGATAAAAATTTTCGAGGGCTTCTTGGATTTTTAGCTAAACATAAAAATGCAGGTTTGGTTTCGCCAATGTTAATTAACCAATCTGGAAAATTGACAGTACAGGCTAGCAGAGTTCTTACACCTCTAAATGGTATTTTTTACTTGTCTTTTATAAATAAAATACTTCCTGGAAGCCCAATTTTAAAAAAGTTTATGATTTTCGACTGGGATAGGAAAGGATACCTTGAAGTTGGTGTAGCGCAATTGGCAGGATTTATGACTACGACAGATGCTTTCGACGATGTTGGTGGGTTTGATGAAGACATGTTTTTATATTTTGAGGAAAATGATTTCTCTAGCAATTTAAGAAAAAAAGGATGGAAAATTTATTATGATACGGACCTAACAATAATTCATTTAGAGTCAAAAGGGACACCCAAGCATTCTGATAAAATAACAAAAGCCTTTGTACATAGCCGTTATATCTACTTTAAGAAACATTACGGAATCCTCTCCGCCCTGATAGTTGAAGCTTTTGCCAGATTTTCCAAAACTACATTAATACTTTTGGGGATACTACTGCTTAGCATATTTTTAAATTTTTATAAAATTCAACAAACAATGGCATTCAATGGTGAGATGGGATATGACTATATGACTATACGGACGTTTGTTGAAAATCATCAAATTCCCCTAATTGGCCCGCGGACTTCACATGAGTGGTTTTTTATAGGCCCTCTCTTCTACTGGATATTTGGAATACTTCTTCCTATATTTCATTATAACGTTGCCGTTGGGGCCTACTTTTTTGCGCTGGTCGGAGTTGCCTCGATTCTTGTCTGCTATTGGGTAGTAAAAAAACTTTTTGGGAAAAAGGAGGCATTAATTGCGTCATTTCTAATTTCCTTTTCCCCCATTTGGATTAATCTGATTCACCAAGCAAGATTTAACGCGATTACTGCGGTGCTTTTTTTTGTGTTTTATTATTTTCTGGTCAAAAGCGTCAGGAACGGGGGTAAAAGCCTTTTTACTCTTGGGATAATTTTGGGAGTTATGTTCAGTTTTTTCCCGAGCCCAATACTGCTTTTACCGGGCACAGTTGTTGTAATTTTTGTTTATCGGAAGATGGTTAACAAAAAATATTTTCTGCCCGGCATTTTAGGTTTTCTTATACCGAACATTCCATACCTTATTTATAACGCAACCCACAAGTTTCAAATTTTAATTGATCTTTTTGCATGGGTACCATATAGAATTCTTGGATTTTTCGGCTTCTATCCCAAAAACACCGCATCCCCGCAGGTTCTGCAAAGTAACATCACCGGCCTTTATACCTTTTTCCAGCAAAGCTATCTTCAAAACAATAACGTTTTAATTTTTCTTCTTTTTGCCGCTGTTATTGCATTTGCACTTACGTCGCTCAAGAAAAATCTGCCTCTTCAAATATTAATGATTCTTTCGGCCGTCAGCTATTTTGGATTGTTTTTGCACGGGGACCCTCCCGAGCATTACTATTTAGTGATATTTCCCGTTCCGGTTATTCTATTAGCTTTATTCCTTGAAAAAATCAGCCGGAAATTTATGTGGCTTTCGATTTTAATAGCCGGCTACCTTTTGATTTTTAATTTGAGCTTTTATTTCTCCGACAAATGGTTTTACGTAAATACGGTTAGAATGTCGGATGATATGAACTACGTTCCCTACAGTCTTCAGAAAAGGGTAGTAGATTTTATTGACAAGGATGCCGGGTCAAAGAGCTTTTCTCTTGAGCGGGTGGGGCTCTACGATTATTTTGGCGAAAGCTTCTCCTTAAATTATCAGTATCTTCTTTGGGGTTTGGGTCATAAACCGGATCAGTCAGCCAAACTTAAGTATACAATTTATGAAGATACCAGAAGCCTTCCTCAAAATAAAAAGGTTACCTGGATAGAAAATATTGCGGTATCAAAAAATGAATAAACTGGAAATAATTACTCTTAATAAATCCGGGATTAGCGATTTTGCAAAAGAGCGCAACCTTCTATTAAAGAAATCAAAAGCTAAGTGGGTATTTTTTGTTGATACAGATGAAACGGCTTCGCTTGAACTTATGGAAGAGGTTCGGTCATTAACTTCGCGGAGTGAAAATAAATATAACGGCTATTTTGTTTTAAGAAATAATTACTTTCTGGGAGAATTTGGCGGGACAGACAACATTATCCGTTTGGGAAAAAGGAATTCGGGTTGGTGGCAAAGGAGAGTTCATGAAGAATGGAAAATCAAAGGGAGTATCGGGCAACTTAAGAATCCTTTAGTTCATAACACCGCAAAGGATTTGCATGAATTTATAAATAAGATTAATTCTTATTCAACACTTCACGCGCAGGAAAATCTTAAGTCAGGAAAAAGATCAAGTATTTTCAGAATAATTTTCTTTCCACCTCTCAAATTCGTTCAGAGCATCGTGACCGGTCGTGGATTTATTATGAGCATGCTACAATCGTTTCACTCCTTCCTTTCCTGGAGCAAAGAATGGACATTACAAAACGACTGAACCTAAACAATATCTTCTTGTTTCTCTTTTTGATAGCTTTCCCGTTCGGGCAAATAATCAGAATTGGAATCTTACAGCCGATTGATGTAATAGCCGGTTTGGCGGCAGTTTACTCGCTAGTTAAGAAATTTGATGTTCCCAAATCTTTTAAGAACCTTGCTTTGTTTTTATTTTTCGCTTCTTTTTCCTGGCTTTTTGGCATCTTTATATTTCAACAAACAGAGGTCTTATATGGACTTCTTTACTTATTTCGCCTTGCCGCTTATTTTTACTTCGGGGTCTATGTTTGGAATTTTGTTCAGAAGGGTAAGAAAAATAAGGATCTTTTAGTTAGTTCGCTTCTCGGAGTTTCTGTTGCATCTGCCGCGTTCGGTTGGATTCAGTTTTTTCGCTTTCCCGACATAAAACCCTTTTTCGTCTGGGGTTGGGATATGCATTTATTCCGATTAGTAGGAACGTTTCTGGATCCAACGTTTTTGGCCCTCATTATTGTTTTCGGATTGGTACTATCGATACATCGATGCATCAGTAGTATGAATTGGAAAAACGTGTTAATTACTATTTTTCTTCTAGTTTCGCTCGCGTTTACGTACTCAAGAGCCAGCTATGTCGCTTTTGCGGCTGCAATTTTTACAGTCATTTATTTGGAAAAGAGATTTAAAAAGTTACTGCTTCTTGTAATAGGTCTTGCAGTTCTGGCATTTTTACTTCCTACAACTAAAAATCATAGCATTGAGCTTTTTAGAAGCTTTTCCGCTATAGCTAAAGTAGAAAATTATCAAACTACTCTTAGGATATTTTCCAGATCCCCTGTGTTTGGTATCGGCTATGACAATATGTGCATTGCATACCGAAAATATATAGGCTTTCAGGATTTCTCCTCCCACGCATGTTCCGGTTCCGATTCCAGTCTTCTTTTTATCCTTACAACCACTGGGATAGTTGGATTCCTAATATTTATTTATGCCACTAAGAACATCGCATCGAATTTGAAACGTTCCAAGTATTCAATTTTGGTTTCAACTTCTTTTATTGCACTCTTAGTCCACTCACTCTTTAGTAATTCCATGTTTTACCCGTGGATACTCGGGTGGATGGTAATTCTACTGGCGCTTGATTTGTAGATTATTCGGTGATATTAGTATGATCAATTATGGTTAGTGAATTGAACAGACCCCCGTACGATAAAAGTATTGAATTGGATATTTTGATTGAAGAGTTGCAAAAAGAGAGAGGGGAAAACACAAAACCAACTGAGGTGGAACAGATATTAATTGTAATCCGGGACGCGCCAGAGCATAAATTTTACACGAGAGATTTAGCCTTTATTTTTTCGGAAAAAACTGATCCCGAGAGATTGGCACAGCAAAAATTAACCGAAGTACGGGGATTGCTTGAAAGTCGAGGAATACCTTTAAAACGCGAAAGCCAATACGGTATATAAGTTACTTTTATTACTCGCTGAAGCTTATAGTAATATCTTTTTCGGTAGAGTTTCCGGCTTGGTCCACAGATTTAACAGTAAGTTTATTATCTCCGCCGCTTAAAGTAGTCGAGTATTGATATTTGCCGCTGTCATCAACCGAGACAATTCTATCGTTTATAGTAATAGCTGCTCCGCTATCCGTTGTTCCTTGTATGGTCACCTGACGTTGACCCGAGCCAAAAAACTTGGATCCGTCCGGCGGACTGTCTACCGTCAAACTCGGGGGTTTATTGTCGAAGGCAATCTTATTCTGGGATGTTTTTTGACTGGTATTGCCGGCAGAGTCAACTGCAACTGCCGAAAATGTGTTGTCTCCGTCCAGAAGACTTAGGTTCTGAAACGAAAAATTGCCGTTTTTATCAACTAATGTTTCTTGCGCTTTGCCGTTAAAAGTCAATTTTACGGTAGAGCCGGGCTCAGCGTTGCCTGAAATGTTGGCGGTTTGTTGATTTGTGAAATCGGGGAAGGATCTAAAAGTTGGGGGAGCCGGAGGAGTCTTGTCGTTTGATGTTATGAGACTATTATTACTTCGGAGACCCGAAACAAAAGTGGCCACCCTGCCCACAGCCGGGATGCCGATGACAAAAAGAAAAATAACCACGCCAATCGTCAGAATAATAAGTATCACAGCGCTCCTGAAATTTCTTTTTTCTTCGACCGATTCAAGCCTTGAATATCTCTGCCTCATAAATCCTAATGAGCCGATGGGTAGAATCGAACTGCCGTCCGCGGTTTACGATACCGCTGCTTTACCACTAAGCTACATCGGCTCGTCGGAATGGCGGAGCCACTCCTCCTCTCAAATTGCTTCGCAATTTGTAACTGATTATACAACACGTGAGAGAAAGAAGCTTAGTAGCCGGTGAATTTTTCGGAACGGGTTTTATCAGAAGGAACCTTCATTTTTACCAGCACCCCCTCCATGGCGTCAATGAAGGGCGGTGGACCGCAAACCCACAAGGTACAATTTCCGGTTTCCAATTTCCAGTTTCCCATCAACTGTTCAATTTTTGGTTGATCTAGATGTCCGGAAACACCAGTGTTCCAGAATACGGCTTTTATAAAAGTGTGACTTTTTTGCCACTCCTCAAATTCTTTTTTAAATACAAATTCTTCATCGGAATTGGAGTAAATCAAATAAATGGGGATTTCAAGATTCTTATCTATGTCATATTTGATCATTGACCGGAAAGCAGTGATGCCTATTCCGCCGGTCAAAAAAACTTGTGGGCCCTGCTCTTGTTCATTAAAAATAAATGTTCCGTTTGGCCCTTGAGCCTCGACAATTGACCCAATCGGCAGTTCATCAAGAGTCTTCTTGTAACCCGACTCCTTTCTTATTCTCGTTGTAAGTCTAATAAAATTACTCTCGAGAGGTGATGAAGATATTGTAAAATGTCTCGTTGCTCCCCTTGGGTCAGGATAATTTAATTTCGGCAGGGTGTAATAAATATATTGCCCGGCTTGAAAGTTAATCGGAGTTTCGGATTGCCAAAAAAAAGATTTTGTATCCCTAGCTTCTTCCCTTTTTTCGATAAGACTAAACTTCATCATCTTATTCTACCACGGGCTCTATTCTTCGGCTATAATGACAAAATTAAAATATATGCGGAAGAAGCCGGCGAACAAGCCAAAAGAGGTAAAATCTTGGGATCACTATTGGGAAGGAAAAGGAATTCGAAGTAAAAGGTTCGTTTATGACATAGTAGCATCATTTTATAGAAGATTTTTGATAAAGCCTTGCCTTAACTATTTTATGAAAAAATACTTTAAAGAGAATTCTAAGGTTTTACATGCCGGCTGCGGAGGTGGTGAGGTGGATATGGACTTGCAGGATTATTTAAATATAACGGCTTTAGACTTTTCCCAAAACGCGCTTAAGAAATACAAGAAGAGGCATGCCGGGAAATGCAAAATCTTAACAGGGGACGTGAGGTCTCTCAAATTTAAGCCCGCTACCTTTGATGGCGTTTATAACCTAGGCGTTTTGGAACACTTTTACGAAGACGATATTAAAAAAATCCTGAAGGGATTTCGTAGAGTCTTAAATGCAAAAGGGACCTTGATAATATTTTGGCCCCCGGAATTTGGTGTGAGTGTGTTGTTTTTTAAGGGACTTGTGTTTATTTGTAGGGAAATTTTGAATATCAGAAGAATTGAATTCCATCCGGCCGAAGTTTCAAGATTACGGTCGAAAGAGGAAGCCAGAAGAATTTTTAAGGCTTCAGGCTTTCGGGTAATTGACTATTATTATGGTTGGCGGGATCTTTTTACACACGCGGTTGTAGTAGCCAGAAAGGCATGAGTGTTAATTAAGTATTTTCGCGTAGAAAAAATAATGTAGTCCCCGGGTTCTAATTACCTCAAATGCTTTTATCGGGCTTTCAAACTGACCCTTTAAAAACATAAGTAATGTCAGATTGTCATTTTTTATCACATTCGCCGTGTCGAAGTAAAACTGAAATATAGTCAGAAGATTCCAAGTCAGAAGTAAAATAAATAAAAGGATTGTCTTTTTGATGTTAAGTTTTTCAATAAACTCTGCCAGTCCGAAAGTAAAATAAGGAATTCCCCCAATTAGCCATCGTTGACCAAATTCGACCGAAATGTCTGCCCAAAAAGAACAAACAAGTATAAGAATCGTGAGTGATAGCAAAAATGTAAACTTGCGTGATTTGATTAAACCGATAAAGGCGAATATATATATTGGAGTCCAGGTAAATAGCCCCCGTTTAGCTGTAAAGAGAAATTCTATAATATTTGTAACTGAGAAAGACAAAACTTTATTTCCGCCCGACAGATACGACAAATGAAAAGGATTCCCAGTCATAACATAAAGACTCCAGAAAAGCGGGAGTGAAAAAGCGGCTGCAGAGACAAATGTCGTAATCCAGTTTTTGACCGAAGGTGAGCTTCGCAATATTTGTAAATAAATCGGAATCAAAAAAATTGTGTCGGCCAGCCTAATAGTAAATAGAAATCCCGATAAAGCGCCGAAGAAAAAAAAGTTTATGAAGTTCTTATCAAATTTATAAGTTTTAAAGAGCAGGAAAGAGATTATAAAAAATGCCGGTTGATGAGAAAGTGCCGGTTCAAAAGAAGAATAGTAAAACAGATTTGAGGCAAAGAAAAAAAACACAACTGAAAAGAGGGCGATTTTTTTAGAAAAGAAATTCTCTAAATACTTTTGAAGAAAATATAAGCCTCCCAAAACTAGCAATATTCCGGTGAGACCCGGCCCGACCTCGTAAACTATGCTGAATCTGTCTGGAAAAAAAAGGGAAATCAGAGCAACCGAGGGTACCCAAATAATGCCTGTACCTATGGGGTAGGGATTGTAGCGAGTATCCCAAAATATCCTGCTAAAAATGTATTTGGGTCCATGGAAGTTTTCCAAATAAGAGTATATTGGGCCAAAATTTAAACCTTTATCAAAATACAACGCCTGGGTATAGGTATAGAAGCCGTTCCCGTCTCCATAAATTCCGTGCCCCGCCAAAACCAAATGGATAATAAAAATAATGAAGCATCCGGCAAACAGCATGAAATACAACTTCAACATAAATGCTGCTATAATAACACAGTATGTGCTACAACTGTGGCTGTGGAAGTCCGACAGACAATATGGGTAAGGGTGATGTTTCAAATGGAGGCTCTTCGTTAGTTGAGGAAGATATCAAGAAGATGGCCAAGGGATGGAACATGCCAGTCACCGAGGCAAAAAAGAATATGCTTGAGATGCTGCAGAAACAGCTTGGAACTAAATAACTTTTGTGATATTATTCGGACATGTCTTTACCTAAGGGATTTACAATAGAGTCATTCGAAAGAAACTCTAAGATCTATAAGCTCATGGCTAATGCCAAGAGGCTTGAAATATTGAATCGTCTTAAAGGTGGGGAAATGACAGTTACACAGCTCGTGAATGAAATGGGGATAAGAAAGGCCAATGTTTCACAGCACCTGGCCATTTTGAGATACTTAAAACTGGTTACTGTAAAGAGAGTTGGTAAGAACGGATTTTACAATATTGCGGATCCCAGAATTGTCGAGTCCTGCAAAATAATGAACGACCTCTGGAAAAGCAACAAATTCAATATCTAACTTCGATTATTCTTCTTTCTTTCTGAGCGGGAGACGCAAATTATTTTGAACTCCATCTCGAGACGCTCTTAGCGCATTTTAACAAGTTAATGGAAGCGTATCAAGCCAGAGAGGAGGAAAAATGAGCCTATCTCGAGCCCTCTTTTCCTCAGGTTTATACGACGAAACGACATTTTACCAACAATTTAGGCATGATTTACTTCGCTCTACGAGCGAAGTCGTAATTGAGAGTCCTTTCATAGCAAGAGAACGGGCACGAACGCTTTATCCAGTATTTGAACAGCTCATCAATCGTGGCGTACAAGTTTATGTAGTGACCCGAGACCCACGGGAGCATAGCAAAACAATGGAAGAGCAGTCTGAGGCCGAAATCTGTCGTTTTGAAGCGTTAGGCGTACAAGTACTACTCTGTACCGGCAACCACCACAGAAAGCTTGCAATTATAGATAGGAAGATACTTTGGGAAGGTAGCCTTAACATTTTGTCGCAAGCAAAAAGCCGCGAGATTATGCGCCGGATTGAAAGTAAGAAGGCAGCAACGGAGATGTTTAGCTTCCTAAAATTCGAAAATTTCCTCTAGACAACCTCTTGGGCTATAATAGGGGCATGAAAAGTGTGATGGATGATTTTTTAGTGAACCTTTCTGACACGTTGCCTTGGGATGAACTGGATGCGTTTGCGAAAGGTAAATACGGCAGAGTTTCTGACAAGACCTACCAATTTGTGCTTGATGAGGCCAATAGAGAATTTTTAGTTAAGGCAGCCTTGAAAAGCTTGAAGAAGACCGATCCGGAGAATGCGAACGAATATAGGGCAGAGCAACTAGCAGATATGATGAAGCGGTTTGCACAAAATGCTCTGAAGAATATGGATCAGGCAAAGCCTACGAAATAGTTACCTTCATTTTCAGTACTCTGGCAATACTTTTTATCTTTTCGTATGATGGATTAACCTCCCCGCGTTCAATCATGGCGTAATAATTGACCGTCATATCGGCTTTTTTGGCAACTTCAGCTTGGGTAAGGTTTAGTTTTTCTCTAGCCTCTTTGATTTGTTTACCAAAAAGAGCTACGTCTTGGCTATTCATATATTGATATTATACAACTTTATGAGAAATTCTTACTATGGCGGATTCCCATTTCCCAAAAATACTCTTGGGTTCACAGGTATTCCATATATCCTCGTCTCAAAATGTAAATGTGGGCCCGTTGCCCAGCCGGTTTCTCCCTCAAGGCCTATGGTATCGGTTATTGTTACCTTCTCCCCCGGATACACATATATTTTATCCAGATGTGCATATACGGTGGTTATGTTATTTCCATTGTCGATAATAATGTGCTTGCCGTAGCCCCAGAAAATCTCTCCAGCATAAACAACGGTACCGTTCATGGCAGGGTTAATCGGTTCGTCAAAAGGCCCCGCGATATCAATTCCCGTATGGAGTGGTTGATACGGCAAGTCCGAAATACCGAATTCAAGAGTGATAACGCCCTTGGCGGGCCAGACGACTTGTGGGCTGATAGATTTGACCACGTCGCCTGATACCGGGTCTTTTATCTCCACTGCCTGCGTCGTGGGGTTACTTTGTACGATTTTGTCCGAAATGATATTTATGCCTACTTGGGTAAGAAGTATAACTCCGATGACCGGAACCATGAGGATCGTGAGAAATGCGAATAGAACGTACTTGAGCTCTTTCCGAAATGACCAGAGGGTCAGGAGGACTTTAGCGTTCATGTCAGGAGTAAATCTCCCGAGGATCGGTAGTCAAAAGCGGATATTCTCCCTCCGAGGCAACAACCTTAACAGCCACATGGTTTTGGTCGGCTATAATAAGCGCTTCACCCCTGTCACCGGTTAATAGGTAGTGCTGTTCAAAGGCGGAAAGATGAAACTCTTCCGCAACCTTTTTAATCGTTGTCGTATCCTGGCGCATGAGAATACGAAGGGACGACTGGCTGGCTATCGCTTTGCCGTACTCCTGCGAGAGGAAGTCGTTTGCCTGTTGAGTAATAATGGTCACACCCAAATAATATTTTCTGGCACGACGTACAAGGCTTGAGATAAACCTCGCACTCTCCGGCTCTTGGAGGAGCATCCAGCCCTCATCAATGACGAGCATACGCTTCTGAGGATTTTGTTTGACTTCGCTGTGGACGAAGTTGGCAACCACCATCATCATGATTTGCCTCAAGGATTCATTAAGATCTTTGATATCAAAGACTACGAGCCGGTTATTGAGTTCGATATTGGTTTGGGAATCGAATACTCCCGCAAGCGAACCTTTGACAAAGCGTTCCAACCGGTCACAGAGGTCTTTATGTTTCATGGCTTTGAGTTCTTTGTAGAAATCTTTTAGCACCGGATAGACAATCTTTTTGGGTTTTCTGCCATTTTTCCGTTTAGAGAGCCCCATGTTTTTGTAAGTTTGCAGAAGTGCGCGGTCAACCGCGGCCCGCTCCTCTGAGGTAAGGCTCCCAACCATCAGAGAAATAAGCTCGGTGAGGTCCTGTATGTGCTCGGTAAGGCTATTCTCACCGGTCACAGATGATTGTGAGTAGTCAAACGGATTGATCTTTTCTTTTGAAATACTAGAGAGCTTAATATAGGTGCCATTGACGCTTTTGGCAAGCTGTTTATACTCACGCTCGGGATCAATAACGATGACTTTCGTGCCCTGCATGAGGTGGCGTAGAATCTCGACTTTGGCCGTAAAGCTCTTACCGCTTCCACTCTGGGCAAAAATAATGGAGTTGGCGTTGTTGAGACTGAAGCGGTCAATAATAACAAGGGAATTATTGGATTTATTTATGCCATAAAGAATTCCCGACTCCTGCACGAGTTCTGATGAAACAAACGGAAAGGTTAAGGCGGCGCTCGAGCTGTCCAAGTTACGTTTTTGTGCTAACTTATTTTCACCTCTGGGAAGAATGGATTGCAAGGCGTCAATCTGCTGGAATGTGGCAGGTTTAATGTAGAAGAGTCGTGTCTGCATAACGGTTTCCAAAAGCTTCGTGACTTTGTTGAGTCCTACCAGGCTATCCGCTGTCAAGGTCATATAAATGGAAATTTGGAAAAGTTTCTCCATACCTCGTTGGATCTTGTCTTTCAGCTCCATAGCCGATTCCAGAGGATCAGTGATTTCGCTCCCTATAACCCGTCCCTCTTTAAGCATGGTGCGCTTGGTAGATTCAAGCTCCGTAATCTTGCGGTTGAGTTTGGGCAGGGCAATCAAGGGATCAATTTGTTCAATGTGGTAGTTGATGTCAATATTGTGGTTGAAGTTAATAAGCATGGAGAGCCAGCCGGTAGAAGCAACATATGGATACCCCGAAACAAACAGGGTTCGTACAAAAGTGTCATTAATCTCTAAGTAACTTGATTCTTCCTTCAGTCCCGCGTAGGAGATGAGGTCAAGCTGATCCTGCTCTCCAAACGTAATATTAACCGCCTGGTGGGCTAGCCGCCTTTGTTTCTCTCGTCTCTTCCAATTCTTGATTGGCTTCAGATGATTAATTTTTCTTTTAAGGTTAAACATAGTTGTATTTGAACAGCGCCGTTAACGTTTCTTTGGTAATTGCCTGGGTTTTTACCGATTCCGGGTTGTAGAAGGTATAAAAGAGATTGAGAACTTCTAGGCTCGTGAGCTCGCGTGCTTTCATCTGCATGCGCTCGAGTCCTTTCATCACAATGTCGCGATTTAAATTCAGATGTTCTTTAATAACTTTCCAGTCCTCATGTTTATCCGGGTGGTGATATGGCAGGATAATGTAGAATCGGCGGGAAAGAATACTGTTGCCTGAGACCAGTTTTTTGACAAACGCACTGTAGCTTTCGATCTGCTTCCGGTAAACTGCTTCTTTTTCTTTGTCTTTAAACTTGGCGATATCTTCAACATACTTGTCGATATCAATCTCCCGTACACGAATGAGAATTTGCATTTGGCACGGTAGGGCGTTTAGGAAATTCTGGAAGCTGTCGATAATCACATCCTGTTCCTCTTCGCTTTTGAGCTCAAAGTTAATGGAGGAGGTTTCAAGAATTATCCGGTATTCCTGATTTGGCAACACTAGAACATTATCCACGACTTTTTTAATCTGGATTTGATGCCTTGCAGGTTGGCTGTGTGTTTTAGAAAATAGTCCTGTCATAGTCATCTTTTCCCTCCAAAACGGAATGAAACCGCGAGTCTTCTTGAACTCATGGCTTGTTCAAGTTTGACAAGCTCTTTAACGGACAACTCCCGCTCAAGTTTCTTTTGATTTTTTACTAGAACTTTTTTGAGATTCTGAGCCGGTTCGATAAAGGGCAGATCGACCGTACGCTGGGCCAAGTCATTTTTGTTAAATAGATAGTATTTTGGCCGCAGCTTGTAACGAAGAAGGACGATAAGCCACTCGGCCACAATCTTCTCTTTTACCCGGATGGCCAAGACAAGACAAATGAGTGCGACAAATAAAACTAGACCAATTTTGTATGGTGTTATTTTCATAAAGGGCAGAAATATCGTGTAGACCAATGTTCCAAAAAGAACGGGTGCCATAAAAAGAAGAATCTGGGCAAAGTTTAAGGACCCCGCGATCTTGTCCTCAATAGTCGTAATTTGGGCTGGAATAATAGTAGTTCTCATAGATTGACCGTCCTTCTGGGCGTTTTAACGGCTTCTGTAATTCCTTTTTGAGACTTGTCGGTAGTCATAACGTTTACAATCTGGCTTCCCATGTGTTTCACCATGCCGACCCCTCGGGAGAAAAGAATAAGCTGCATGAGAAAACTGGGGATTTTAAGAAGGGTGAGTAGTAACCCAATGGCAACGGCAATAGAGATAAGCGAGTTGCCTGTTTGTTCGGGAAGCGCAAGAAATGATGCGGCCAACTGAATGGCAACAACATGGAAGAATATGGTGAATACCGATACCAAGTAGCCTTTCATTGCCATCTCGGCAAAGTCGGCGGTTTTTGGGATCGTCCAAAGGAGAAATACAAACGGGGAAAGTACAGCGCCAAGAGCAATAATGATAAGGCGGCTGATGTACATAAGAAGAAGAACGATAGCGATTATAAGGAATAGCAATAGAAATATCAGAGTAATAAGTGGCGCGGTACCGTTGGTTAGATTGGTAATCGTAACGGCATTGGTAATCCAAGCGTGATCCAGTCCTCCGGTGGCGTTAATTACGCCGGTAACCAGAGCATTGCAGGTTTTAACTGCATAGTCTGCCAGAAAGAGTGAAACATTCGTACCTAAGAAAGCCAGTCCGATTCGAGGGAGAAGATGTTTAAACTCGATTTCTTCAAACCCAAACGTCGAGGCGCTCATGAATTGAAGTCCAAGGAGTGCCACAACCAGAACAAAGAGCGTATCGGTAACCCCGAGCATGATGAGCCAGAACTTAACAATGGTGGCATTGGTAAGGAGTTCAGGTGTGGTGGTAAGGAACGTCATAATGCCATCTACAACAGGTTTGGTAGCGCTTTGCACAATGTTTTGAATAAAGCCGTTGACCGCATCAATGAGGACTTGGGTGAGACCTTCGGCAGGTTTAACGCTTTCAATTTGGGTAAGTGGAAGATTGGCAACGGTTGCGGTATTGCTACTGCCTACAAGTGCGCCTTGAAGGAGTGACACAATTCCGTTTGCCGCCAGTACCAGAACAAGGCCAATGAGAGCATTCCGGATAGTTTTCTTGGCATCTTCAAGCGCTTCGGGTTTACCTGTTGAGGTGATATAGATGTAGCCCCCGCGAAGTAAAAAGAACACGGCAGCACCTGAGGCGATAATCGTAATTATTGCTAGCGTGTCAGAGGAAAAGGCGCTAATTTCCGGTACTGAGGAGGCGGCAAGAACGACATGGGGAAAGACGAGTGCAGAAAGAGTAAAACTTATCGCAAGCAGTAATTTCCGCATAATATATGGGCATATTTTTTATGGCGTGGCACCAAAAGCAGTGGTGGCCAGGCCAGAGACAATGTTGGTGAGAACAAACGCGCCGAGAACTATTGCCAAACCGATTGCAGAGTACCAGATAGTTTTCTTTGAACGATCTAGTGATTCCGGATTGCCGGAACTTGTAATATAGCCGATGCCACCCCAGACAAAGAATCCCGCAGCAACAAGACCGGCAATTGTGACCAGTATTTGAATAACACTTTTGATGAAAGTTTGAATTGAAGTAACATCGGCCGCCGCAGCATACACAGGGGAAGCAAACATGAGCGCGGTGATCGCGACTGAAGAAAGAGTAATGATTTTTTTATTCATATCTGCCTCCTTATAAATAAATCCTTTGTTATTGTGGCAGGTCTAGTTACAAAAAAGCCCCTTTGTGAGGGCCAGCTCTTTGAAACTGGGGTGATTATGATACAAACTATATCAGATGTCAACAAGTGGAGCGTTAATACATGCTAAATGCTAAACAACTCTTAATCCTCAAATAAACAATAGGGTTTTTGCAATATAAAATCAAAGCACTTTTTATTTCATCCAGTCGTCAGAGTATTGCGTATACAATCTAACCAGTAGTTTGTATGTGTTCCCATGGCCAAGTAGCCCTCTGTATGAGGCCAGCGATGCATGCGAATGATTTTGTCGTAACTTGGTAAACATTCTCCGTTTCGTTGTGGTCCTCAGTACTCGATGATGGGGAAAGTTGACCCAGCCTAAGAAATCAATGCCAGAGGCAAGAGGTTTGATAAAAACCTTGTCCGGATGGAGAGAAAGGTTTAATTTTGTCTCCAAAAATTCAGATAGCTTCGGAAGAAGATCTATTAAATAGGCTTTGCGTTCATGCAAAATAGCAAAGTCGTCTGCATAGCGGATATAATATTTCACTTTTAGCTTCCTTTTAACGAACTGGTCAAATTCGTTCATATAGATGTTCACAAGGAGTTGACTGGTCAAATTCCCAAGTGGTAGGCCAATCCCGTGCTTAGTACTTCCGTCATAACTCTCAATCACTTCTTGCAACAACCAGAGCGTACCGTCATCTTCTATATATCTTTCTAAGATATTCTTTAAAATTGCGTGGTCGATGCTTGCAAAAAATTTTCTGATGTCTCCTTTTAACACCCATGCGATTCGGGTATTGTTCCGGGAAACTTTCCGTCCAAACGTGCGAAACCGATTGATAGCCCGATGGGTTCCTTTATTTTTTCGACACGAGTACGAGTCAAAAATGAATGTTCGGTCAAAATAGGGATACAGGATCCTATAAAGTGCATGATGGATCAGCCGGTCGCGAACGTCTGCTTTGTGAATGTCGCGAGGCTTGGGGTCGTTTATCCGAAATGCACGATATGACCCGTGCCGGTAAGTTTTGTTGCTAAGTTCGTGATGGAGCGCAAAAATATTATCGAGAAGATGCAACGTAAACGTGGCAACATCCTTTCGGTTTCGTTTGCCGCGCAAGAATTCCTGCCAGGAAGAAAGTAAGTTTTCTACGGAAATGATATCATCGTATGTATGGCGAAGCGCGTTTTTTCCTCTCTCTCTCTCTCTCTCTCTCTCTCTCTCTCTCGGTAGCGCCTCGATCCTCACCAAGATTAAACAAGGCTATTTGGTCTGGATGAATATAGTGCCGCATATGCCAAAAGGCGCTCGGTATACACTGGGCGCGCGTATTGAAACGAAATTTCTCGATCTCCTTGAATTATCATACACGACCTACTTCAGTGAACGGGAAAAGAAACTGGACAAAATTTTTCAGTGCATACTCATGTTGGACACACTGAAATTTCTCATTTCGGTAGCGTGGGAAGCAAAATTTATTTCTCATGGACAATTTGAGGATATAGGGCGAAACCTTGATGAAGTAGGAAAAATGTTTGGTGGGTGGAGGAAACACATAGAGCTCCCCGTAGTAACGAAAAACCGCGCCCAAGTAGACGCGGAAAATTGACACTTTCCAAGACGGGCAACAGCCATGTTGTCAGGATTCCATTCGTTGTCAGCCCTGTTGCTATTCAGCTTGAGCTTGCCGCCATTCCGATTCAGTTCAAAGACGTTCTGGTTGCCGTTGCGGTCCGTTTTGTATGACGTGCCATAAAAAACCACTGCCTTTGCAAATCCTTACGGAGAAGGCAAAAGCTGTATTTTATTCGTGATATGCAATCAGCGAGCACCCCATACCAAGTATCTTCTTTTTTTAAGCAACATATACATCCCCCGAAGAAAACCGTAGTCTTCTTACGCTCTCAACATATATGTGCTGGAAAGGTTTCGAAAAGACGTATCCGTTCGATATAACCTATCCAAAAAAATTATAGCCGAAAAACGCAAAGAATCAAAGGAACAAAGTATTAAAGAAGAAACAAAAAACTTAAGATACTTAGCCAAGACGGGCAACAGCCACGCGGCCAGGATCCCACCCGTCGTCAGCCCCGTCGCTATGCAGCCTGAGCTCGCCGCCACGCCGATCCAGCGCAAAGACGTCCTGGTTGCCGTTGCGGCCCGCTACGGGTTTTGAAAGAATATCTACATATTCACCTTCGCCAATAATATTTGCATTAAGCCGAGCCATTTCTGGAGCGGTAAGTTGTGGACAAAGATCTAATCCTTCTTTCCTAACAGCCTTCACTACTTTATTCCAGCCGTCCATGCCACTCACGTAATCACGAATACCAACATCGCGAAGGTGAAACTTGACTGTGGAAACCTGTTCTTGTCTTTCTGGTTTTTGCAAACTGTCGAGCAGATCACTTGCCCAAGAATAAACGTAAACACCACCCCGAGAAAGTTCGCTCTTAAGTCGTGGTCCATTTATTCCACCAACTTCGAGAGAGAACTGTGGTAGGTTAGAAAACCGTTCGTTACCTGTTCCTCTGTCACCTCGAAACATAATGGGCGGAGTATAGATTAATAGATAGTCATTGTCAAGCGAAGGGCTTGTCGGAACAGTCCGAAACACATTTTTAGGCCAAGAATAGCTTCAAATTGACTGTTCTGACGCCCAAACATTGACTTTGAGAGAGAGAGAGAGAGTAACCTTCCTCCTTATAAGTTTCGAAAAGGAGGAATATGTCACCAGAAAAAGCCCGAGTTTTTGTAGCCGAAGATGATAAAGATTGGCAAGATATGATTAAGGAATTTCTTGAAATGGCAGGCCATACTGTCGTGGCATCCGCTCGAACACTTCCAGAAGCTATGTCTACCGTAAAAAGGCTTCAAGACCTTAAGGTTGATGTTGCCGTTATTGATGGAAACCTCAATGAGTTCGACTCTGATGGGTACGATGGCCAGTCTGTTCTTCGAGCAATTCGTGAGCATGCACCAAGAGTTCGAACTGTGGGCATGAGTGGAAATCCCGTCCGCGGTACAGACGTAGATTTAGGAAAAACAAAGCTACAAGATATTGGTGACGTTGTTACCAAGCTCTAATCTACACCTTCTAAATACCTATTTAGTGATATAGTTGATATAATATAGGTCATGGCAAAACGAGGAATTGAATTGACCGAAAACGAGAGAGAGAGAGAGAGCGGTAAGAATCTCCTTTGGCGCAATCCACACCTATGCGCATGATAAGCGGATGAAGTACGTCATTCTTGATGTTGGTCAGGATAATTGGTTTACAGCGAGTCAACTCCTTCAACGGGGTCGTCTTGGTCTCCCCGGTACAGGATCGCTATCTGATATAGACGAAATAGTCGGTCAGATGGGGCTTGACGCTGTATTAAAAGGTTTGGGAATGACCATGGGAACTCTATCACCTAATATAGAAGCTGGTATAAGGCAGTATTCTGCAAAATCTCCTAGAATCTTAAAAGAATAAAAATCACATTTTAGGCCAATATAGGGGGTCTTACTCCTCTTTTAACGAGGGTTTGCGGCTAAAGCTCTGCAATAATTGAATTGCTATCTTATCTTCTTTCAGATCGTCCAAAAAGCTCCGAAACCTCTACTTTGCCAGGGGCATTTCTGCCCCCAGCAAGTAGAAAGAGTTTTACAGCTTACGTTTTAGCTTTCTAACGTCTTTGGCCTGGCCATTTTGCGCAGCAACGTTAAGATAAGAATTTATCTCATCTTTGGACATGCCGAAGTTCTCGGCAGCCTCGTTTAGTGCCTCTTGCGCCCAGTGCCCTCGCACCCAAGGGAGAAAACCTAACGCTACATCAACAATGTTTCTCCCTTTGTTTCCCTCTTCAACCATTTCAGATTTCATTTCTGAAACAGACGATAGATAATGCTCAAAACGTCTTTCTTCGGGAGACAATGGTTTTTGTCCCCCTATGATTGCCCGTTCTACAGCAATTCTTTCACCTTCTTTCATACTAATCACCTCCAATCTAACCTCTCATTACTTGAGAGGTGTCTTAGAGGTTATAGAATCTTAAGAAGGGTTTGAGGAAAACCACTAACACATCTCCCAACTAAATGGGTTTGTGTAGTAGTTGTCGTATGTAAAATATGTTTCATAAAGTTATCTCGGTTTTCTAATAAATCCAATAAAAGTCTCGTGTACAGTCATTCCAGCGTTACCGGTTGGCATACGTGCCAACTTATTAATAGCCTCAACGAGGCCTTGTGGAATATCTTCTCCACGGCCTATATATTCTCCAGCCTTAGTCTGAGCCTCAGAATATAGACCGACTAAGCTTGCTGGAGGGTCAGTTGTTAATTGATCCACTACACTCTGAACCTCATCTTGGCTGTTTGATCCAGCTACTTTGTTAATCCATTGTTCGTTTTCCATATTTTTAGACCAAAAAAATCCGCCTTCCTAAATCTAAGAAGACGGTAAAACCGTGGTTCCACTTCTCTTTATTCTCTTTGACCGTTTCGTGGTCAAAACGCTTATCACTCCTTGGTTGGTGAGTCCAAGTACAACCGTTTAAGTGTTACTATATTATCCTATAATTCGATATTTGTCAAATTATCTCCTGAGATCAAATTAAACTCTAGAGGAATATGAAGAACGAAATAGACTTTAACCGTTGCCCGCTCGTTCTTTTACACGAATTCTGGCATACAGTTTGTCTCGTAGAGTTCTTGAGATCACGACCATTTGTTCCTTTTCTTGTTCAGAAAATGTTATTCGATGAAAACCAGTCCGAAAATATAGCAGTTGTTTAGCGGAAGAGGCCAGTTCATCGTTGGTATCGATGAGATGTTGAAGATATTTATTATTATCGAGATGTTGCCACTGATCTAAGAATCTCGTCGCTTTTTTGACAGTTCTATCTACTTGCTGGAGGTCATGTTCGAGTCGTTTTCGTTTTGGATTGTTCGGTATGCTTTTGAACTCCTGTAAATCCTCTACTATCTTTTTACGCAATTCTCTTTTGGCCTTTCGTAATATGAGAGCTTCTTGGCCGGTGGTAACCTCTTTGCTATCCATAACCAGTGGTTCCATCTTCGGCAGCGGGAGATCTACCAACTCCTTTTTGTTATTGAAGTCGGTGTTATGCGCGAGATCCCTGGAACCTTGAATAGGTACCATTTGTTCCATTTCTGGTTGTTTTCTGATAGAACCTGTTGCATCACTCGGACGGTCCTTTAGTTCATTTGGCATATAAAATTTTTGGGCTAGGTTACTATTAACGGGTTTACAATATCATAAAATGTGTATTAACTTTTTTTCTAGATGGACAAAAACCAGTGTATCATTCGCCCTCTATTGATCCACCCCTTCGGAGACCGACATATGCCCGCAAGTCGTCGGGAATTTCTTTTTTTTGTTTTTGAAGAAAGTCGGTCATGTGAGTGGCAATGAAACGGTCACGCTCTTTTTCATAATCAAATGCCCGATTAAGATTCTTTGATGGTTTGTCAGAAGTCATGTACGTGTCAATCCAGAGCGCTTTAGATGGATTTTGTCTATTCCATCTGTGCTGCCATACCGTAGATAGACCTAACGAAAGATTACTTTCAAAAGGTAGGAATGGTTGTCCTTCCTGTGAACCAAAAGTGATTTTTCCCGGATCGTTCCGCATGGACTTGAGTATCTGCGTAGCTTCAGACAGCAAATCCTGCGGTAAGTTGTCCTGAGGAATCCTGCTGAGAGATTCAGAAAATGAACGTGCTGCTTTAATAAAAGAGTGACGACTCATATTTTGTAGGTACATAATACCACTAAGACCTATAATAATCAATTATCTATAACTTCAGGCTTTTCCCATGTCCCGGAAAATGTACCATCACGAGTGGCTAGGTAAATACCAATCTGATCGATAGATAATTCCTCGTATATTCGTTCTATATGCTTTTTCAGGTAAATAAGAATTCCAATAGTTGGGCAGATAAAAAGAATGGTCGGGAATGAGTGTTTTGTCGTTTCTTCAAACGTTCCGTTTTCAATATAGTCATTGTACTGTTCTACTCGTCTTCTTAAGGCAAAGCGTGGCGCGCCCTCCTCGATAGCTTCTACAAAATAGCGTTTTGTTTCTTTTTTGGCATTAACTCGGGCAAAATAGGCGTCCGGTAGTGGGCGAATAATGTAGGGATGTACGAGTAAATCAGATTTTGTAAAGAAATGAAGAGTTTGTTTAGTTTTAATGGAGTCGCTGAAAAGAAATAAATAGTACTCCGCGATAAACGAAGCATGTGCGATAAATTGTTGGGTACGGATTTTCTCGCGGTAGATACGTTTTAAGCCCCTGGTTGTTATCCCTTCGGAACCTTCTAAAACTTTTATACTTTTGGGAGCTAAAAAATAAACTGCTGGTTGGTTTCCTTGACCAAGTGAACGGGTATAGTGTTTGTTAATATACCCATGTGTGATAAGAATTTTAAGATGATAGTTAGTCAGGCGTAATGTTTTGTCGGTAAGTAATTTTTGAAGTTGAATAGAAGTTAAGAAACGGAAGCGATATAAAAAGTGCAGAATAGCAAGTTGTTTGAGTGTAGGTACTGGGTTGTGCATGGTGTCTCGTGTGGCAGAATCAGGAATGATTATATCATTCCTCTCCCTTATATATAAGGAATAAGAGGGAAAAGTAAAAATAAAGAAGGTCTATCTATCGGTCTAATATTAAAATGCCCATTACCTACCGGTAGGTAAAATAATAGCATAGATGTACAAGACAAAACACTCCAAAAAAGGTATAATACAGATAGCTATGTACAACTGGAGCACGGATACAGCCACCCTCAAAAGGAGTCCTAAAAAATACGCAATTTGGCGGCTGGAACAGCTCGTTAATTTTGGTCTAAATGGTGAAAAGATTGACACGGTGCAACTAAGAAAATATTGGCCATTACTTCATCTTGACCCAAAACGTAAACGAGTCTTAGAGTTTTGGCTCAGATAATATGACGAAATCGATATTAAGTGATCGACAAAAACTATTACTTCGTTTGCTCTCTTCTGATTCGAATATCCAAAAGAATTTTTATTTAGGCGGTGGTACAGCACTTGCTGAATTTTACCTTCACCATCGCTACTCAGAGGATTTAGATTTTTTTAGTGAAAACGAAGTAGATCCTATGTCTATCCAAAGCTTTCTTAAGTCAATTTCTCTCAAGACGGGGATTAAAAAGGTGGATTTTGAGCAGAGTTTTAATCGTAATCTGTTTCATCTTCATTTTGATGATGAAATTATTAAAACAGAGTTTACATATTATCCCTTCACACAACTAGAGCAACCAAAGGAAATTGACGGTTTAAAAGTGGATAGCCTTCTGGATATCGCAGTAAACAAAACATTCACAATCTACCAAAAACCGAGAAGTCGGGATTTTATTGATCTCTATCTCATTATGAAAGAAAAAGGCTGGAACTTTACCGATTTGAGAAGACAGGCGCGAGCAAAGTTTGATACGCATATGGACCCATTACAAATGGCCAAACAACTTTTTGAAGTTGACCAACCGGAGGATTTTCCCCGAATGATTATTCCTCTGGAACCAAAGGTATGGCAAACATTCTGGAAGCAAGAGGCAGACAAACTCAAGTTAGAGGCATTGACTTAAAAAAATCGTCTATTTATCTTCTATTAATCGACTACTTTTTTAGTGCGTTACGGTACGACTCCATGAACGGGTTGTGATTTTGGGGTTCTAGCTTCCTTCTTCATTAACGCTGGCTTCTCGGCTTTATATGGTTTTGCATACAGTTTGCGTGACGACGCAATAACTTCATTGAGTCGATTTTGACTGTACTCAATATGGACCGGAATAGTGACTCCTGAGAATGGTTCTTCCGGATTCAGTGCACCAAGCTTCATATAAAAGTGGTATGAGGGAAGATTCGCAATCTCCCCTTGTTCAATATACGGCCGGAACTGCGGCAAGATCATCCGCTCATCCTCTGGGTTGGCTGTACGGAAACAAATAACCGTACCTGTGTTCGCAAGTGTTACATTCACGAGAGATGTTTCTTCAATCTGTGATGTAGTCTGGTGAGCCAGAATTGCGCTCAAACGGTATTTCCTTGCCTCGGATAGTATTTGAGCAAACGCCGGAGTCGCGAAGTTTTGGAACTCGTCAACGTACAAATAAAAATCTTTTCTGTTTTCCGGTTTCATACGCGCACGTTTTAAGGCTGAGAGCTGGATTTTCGCCATGATAAGGACGCCAAACACGCTTGAGTTATCTTCTCCAATCTTTCCTTTTGAGAGATTACAAAGAAGTACTTTTCCATCATTTAATATCGTGTCGAAATTTATTGTTGAATGCGGTTGCTCAAGGATGCGTTTTGCGGTCGGCGAGAACAGGAAGCGACCTATCTTATTTGTAATCGGCGAAATCATTTTCACCTTTTGGTAGTCTCCGGCTTTTTTGAACTCGTAGTTCCAGAAGTCCTTGAGGTTCTCATCAGTGAGATTTCGTACAACAGACGTTCTGAAGTGTGTGTTTATGAGAAGCTTGTAGATGGTAAACAACGTAGCATCCGGCACGGTAAACGCCGTATGAATTGTATTTCTCAAAATGTATTCCATTCTCGGCCCAGAATACTTGTCAGAGTAAATTTTGTGGAAGACAGAAATAATGCTTTCGGCAATAAACTCTTTCTCTCTCACAGCATCTTCTGAGTTTAATCCTGGAGTGAGCTCGAGAAGATTGATTCCCATCGGATAACTAATATCGTCAGGGTTGAAGTACACAACATCCGGTATCCGGGCACTTGGAATAATAGACACAACTTGCTCAATTAAATCCCCGTGTGGATCAATCACGCACAAACCTTTGTTATGCTCAACATCCTGCTCTATCATGGATAGAAGCATCGTGGATTTGCCGGTACCGGTAGCACCCAGAATGTAGACGTGACGGCGACGTTCGTCGGGCGTTAAGCCTATTTTGGTTTCTGTTCCTCCATAAGTGTTTTTAGCAAAATATAAATCACACTCAGTCTTTTGTTTCAGAGATAACGGTGCGGGCAACTCTCTACTGTGGAGTTTTGAAAGATTCTCTGTTTTTGTAGTGCTGGTATAAGGAAAATGGTAGAGGTCAGATAATTCCGACGTTGAAAGGATAAGGTTATCCCTCAGCCCCAGTAAACGTCGTT
>JBGQJK010000012.1:0-26649 GCA_041499035.1 Patescibacteria group bacterium | reverse complement strand
ACAGAAACGAAAAATTGATTTATGAGATTTATACCGACAAACGAAGGTCCCCGGTGAACCTATCGGAACTGCCAAAGTATGTCCCCGAAGCTACAATTTCAATCGAAGACAAAGATTTTTATAAGCATCAGGGTTTATCGTATTCAGGAATCGCGCGGGCGATTTTTAACACAATTTTCAAACACTCGCTCCAAGGGGGCTCGACCATTACCCAGCAGCTCGTAAAAAACGCTCTTTTGAGTGATGAAAGAACTATAAGGCGAAAGGCACAGGAGCTTATACTCACGATGATAGTAGAGGGAATTTATACCAAAGACAAAATCCTGGAAACTTACTTAAACACAATTCCCTATGGCGGAACCACTTACGGTATCGAAGAAGCCAGTGAAACT
Source organism: Patescibacteria group bacterium (assembly GCA_041499035.1). GTDB lineage: Bacteria > Patescibacteriota > Microgenomatia > UBA8517 > UBA8517 > DATFUL01. The sequence continues at coordinate 26,257 of JBGQJK010000012.1, read as the reverse complement.
TATTTCGGGAAACCGGCAAAAGAGCTCGATTTGGCTCAGGCTGCTCTCATTGCGGGACTACCGCAACGACCTTCGACTTATTCTCCATTTGGCGCTCACCCCGAGCTTGCAAAAGCACGGCAGGAAGAAGTCTTAAAACAAATGGTTGCAAATAAATACATCAGCCAATCCGAGTCCAACGCAGCAGATAACGAGGCTCTGGTTTACGCACAGTTTACTCCCACCCAAGCTCCACATTTTGCACTTTGGATTAAGGAGCAGTTGGCCGATAAATACGGAGATAAAATGGTAGAACAAGGGGGTTTAAGAGTCTATACAACACTTGATCTGGACATTCAAAACTTTGCCCAACAGGCCGTTGCGACTGAAGTAGGAAAACTAAAAAAACAGAGTGTTGGAAACGGCGCAGCAATCGTTACAAGCCCGGCAACAGGTGAAATTTTGGCAATGGTAGGTTCAAAAAATTATTTTGCTACGGACGAAGACGGAAAAGTGAATGTAGTTCTGGCAAAGCGCCAACCGGGTAGCTCGATAAAACCCCTTAACTACGCCTTGGCTCTTCGAGACCAAAAGATTACACTCGCTTCCGCCCTTGCGGACGTACCAACCTGCTTTCAAGTTCAAGGCCAGCCAGATTATTGTCCTGTTAATTATGACGGAACTTTCCACGGACTCGTGGAAGCCCGATTTGCACTAGGAAATTCTTACAACATCCCCGCAGTTAAGGTGCTTGCACTTAACGGACTTGATAATTTTATTAATTTTGCAACCCAGATGGGCATAACAACATTTACTGACCCTTCGCAATACGGACTATCACTTACTCTTGGTGGAGGTGAGGTGCGACCTTATGACATGGCTGTTGCCTATGGGACACTGGCTAATGGCGGGATTAAACAGCCGCTTATTGCAATTACCAAGGTCACCGACTGGAAAGGCAACGTTCTGGAACAAACGGATCCTCAAAAGCTAAGGCTCACAGGAAGTAGAGTTCTTGATTCGTCAGTCGCGTTTTTGGTTTCCCACATTTTACTGGATAACAACGCGCGTACCGCAGCTTTCGGACCAAGCTCTTTCCTTAATATCACGGGGCACCCCGAGGTTTCTGTAAAAACAGGAACAACCAACGACAGACGTGATAACTGGACAATCGGCTACACTGCCGACGCAGTAGTTGTCGTCTGGGTGGGAAACAATGACAATTCTGTTATGAGCGGGGCAGTTTCGGGGGTTTCCGGAGCTTCCCCCATCTGGAATAAAGTAATTAAGGCAACCCTCGACAAAGCCGAAAAAGGGGTATATGACCCGTCAGAAACGGGTCACGCATGGCCTCATCAACCCGACGGCGTGGTTGGCGCAACTGTTTGCGCGGATACCGGTGGAGCACCGGGAAGTGATCCGGCCAACCCAGGCTGCCCCACCAGATTTGAATATTTTCTTAAAGGGACGACCCCAACGGCGCAGCCTGTAATAAACCAGGATGTTCAAATAAATAACGCAACAAGCCAACTTGCCGGACCAAAAGACCCGCCCGAAACTACCCATACGGAAAATAAACCCATTTATAAAGATCCCGACGGGGCTCTCTACTGCATGAATTGCCCTATCGCCTCTGAGTCTGCAACCATCAAATACCCCCTAACACAGTAATTCTCTGCTAATATTTATATATGGGACTCAAAGCAAAGCTCGGATGGCCGATACTGATCGCAATTTCCATGTCCCCGCTTATATTTTGGTATTTGGCGGAAAGCCCTTTCAGTCTAAGATATATAAACCCGTATACTTTTTTTATAAGCCTTGGTGAAATTTCCGGTCTTGTCGGGCTTTCGATGTACTCGCTTGACCTCCTCCTAAGCGGAAGGTTTTCGTTTGTGGAAGATTTTTTTGGAGGCATGAGCCGCATTTACAAAGCACATCATATTCTGGGTGGAATTGCCTTCATTCTTTTAATGATCCACCCGCTATTTATTGCGGTCTCATACGCTACAAGCTCACTACATGAAGCTGCGGCACTTCTACTCCCCGGGACCGACTGGACAATTGATCTTGGAATTGCATCCTTAGCATTAACTATGACTCTTCTTATCCTAACCTTTTACGTCGACCTGCCTTACGAATTTTGGAAGTTTACGCATAAATTCCTAGGGGCTGTTTTTATATTGGGTGCTATCCATAGCTTCTTTGTTCCGAGTGACATTTCCAGAAACCCCGCCCTTTTCAACTATATGCTTTTTATAGTTTCGCTCGGAGTTATTCCTTATCTATATAGAACCGTCTTTTATAAGTTTTTTATCAACCGCTTGGATTACCGGATAGACGAGATCGACTACTTAAACCCAAAGATCATAGAAATATTTATGACCCCGGAAAAAGAGAACTTGTCTTACATGCCGGGCCAGTTCATATTTATCGGCTTTGAACAAAAAGGCTTATCAAACGAAGTCCATCCGTTTTCACTGACAAGCTCCCCTACCGACAATTACTTGACGATTGCCGTCAAAAATGAGGGTGATTACACCAAACGACTTATGGAACTTAGCATTAAAAGCCGTGTCAAGGTTGAGGGTGGATTTGGCAGGTTTTCCTATATTTTATATCCGATAAAAAAACAAATTTGGATCGGGGGAGGAATCGGCATAACTCCTTTTATCAGCATGGCCAAAAGCCTGATTAACTATAGTGGCTACCAGATCGATTTGTATTACTCGGCAAAGAATAGAGCCGAAACAATTTATTTGAAGCTCCTGACAAAGATATCAGAATCGGGGGATGGACTTAGATTTATCCCCTATTATTCGCAAACCCAAGGCAGGCTTTCTGCAAAAAATGTTTTTGATATCAGTAGGGATGTTCCCGAGAGAGAAATCTTTATTTGCGGCCCCCCTCCGATGATGAAAAGTCTATCCGAACAATTTGTAAAACTTGGGGTTAAAAGAGGAAGAATTCACACGGAGGAGTTTACAATGTCGTAAGTCATTATGCTAAAAAAGATTATTGCCGTATTTGTGATTGTGTTCTGGATTCTCGTAGTCTATTTTTTAGTTGCCGGTCATGGGTCAGGCTAAATGCAGAAAAACAGCATAAAAGACTATCTAAAAGTATTACTTAAAATAATTCAGCGCTACGGGATCCAGCTTTGGATTATTTTTTTTGCTGCGAATATAGCAGTAATAATTTCGATCAGGAGTAAAGCCCAAACCCAAAGCTGCCTTACATCGGCTCAAATAAGCGCCGACTCAAGGTGTTTGTATGTTTATAAAGGCGATATCTACCATATGGGCAGTAGGGGGAGTCCCCATCACGGCCACCCTTGTGGAATGGATGTCAGTAGTATTCTCCCCGGTAGCCATATAGGAAATACTACAAAGTATCTTCTTCCAAACTTCGTGGGCACCGTTTGTTCCCAAAACCAAACCCCCGCTCCAACGGTAGCGCCCACCCCCGTACCCACACCAACGCGCACCCCTACTCCCAAGCCAACAACCCCCCCGACTACCCCACCTACACAAGCTCCTACTACCCCGCCTACTCAGGCGCCTACCCAAGCTCCAACTCAGGCTCCAATAAACACTCCTACCCATACACCAACCCCCGCACCAACTCAGGCAATAGTCCAAAATGCCGTGCCTACAAAAACAGCAACACCAAAGCCGACCGCTGCCCCGACTAGTCACACAACTCCAACACCTACCCAGTCACCAAACCAAAACACCCTACTCACAACTGTATTTGTAACCCCAACACCGACGCCAGGCTATATGGCCGACCTCGGCAAGTTCGGGCAATCCTATTCCTCAAGCCAAACCCCGGAACCCCAGCCGAACACTCCTCAGCCGGAAGTGGTTCCTCAGGCAGGCTACAACTTTATTTACTGGACAACTATATTTGCTTACGCCTCGATCGGATCACTCCTTATAGTTGCTCTGTTCTGGCTAGGCACAAAGCTAGTTAAGGTGGTAAAATACCGCAGTGGCCAAAAGACAGAACCGGAAGCCAAATGAACAACTTGCCCAAAATGAAACATTCAACCTTACCCAAGCTGTAGCCCGGGTACTATCCTCGATCGGTAGACCCCTTTACTTCACACTCTCCCATTTCGTCCTAGCTATAATCTTTATTTTTTATATGATCGGCCACCTGCTAACAAATCCTTTAACCAAGATTTTTACAGGCATAAAGACAAAGTCAAAGAAAGGAAGAAAAAAGATATTTGCGGACAAGTTACCAAAAATAACTCTTCCGGGGATCAAGCCTCCAAGCTTCGGCAATATTATCAGGCTTGAGGAACTCAGGATTTCCCTTTTTGAATTAAAAATCATATCCCGCCTAAAAAAACTGTTTGTTAGAAAGGTTTCCCGATTCCAAAAGCTCAAACTCAAAAAAAGACTTAGTTTTATCACTTTGGTAATAATAGTCGCCTCACTAACCTTTTACTTTTACTTCTTTATTTTTAGAAGCCTACCGTCCCCAAATAAACTAACAGAAAGGGATCAGCAAGTTTCGACAAAAATTTATGATAGAAACGGCGAACTGCTATACAAAATTTACAAAGACCAAAATAGAACCATAGTCCCCTTGACCCAAATACCTGTTCACGTTAGGCTCGCCACGCTGGCTGCGGAAGATGCTGAATTTTATGATCACCCGGGCTTTTCGATTAAAGGCATTGGGCGTGCGGTTGTTCAGGATTTGCAAACAAAGTCATTACAGGGCGGTTCAACCATTACCCAACAACTAGTAAAAAATGTTCTCCTTACACCCGAAAAAACCATAACCCGCAAAGTTAAGGAGATTGTTTTGTCGGTTGAGGTTGAAGCAACCTACACCAAGGACCAGATCCTGGAAATGTACCTGAATCAAATTAGCTATGGCGGCACTGCTTATGGAATTGAAGAGGCAGCGGCTCAATATTTCGGAAAAGATGTTGGCAGCATCGACCTTGCCGAAGCCGCATATCTGGCTGGGTTAACTAAAAGCCCAACCTTATATTCACCTTATGGACAAAACCCGGAAGCAGGGTTTGAAAGACAAAGAGAGGTTCTGCATTTAATGGTTATTAATAAATTTATAACCCAGGACCAAGAGGCGGTAGCAAAGCAGGAAAAGTTAACGTTCATACCTAATAAAAGTGGCATAAAAGCCCCCCACTTTGTTATGTATGTAAGGTCTCTCCTGGTCGCGAAATATGGTGAAGATGTGGTAGCTAAAGGGGGGCTTGAGGTAACAACCAGTTTAGATCTGCCGACCGAAGAGCTGGCGGAAAAAATAGTCCACGACGAAGTCGGCAGTCTCAAAGGTTTAAGTGTCGGCAATGGCGACGCTCTTGTCCTGAGTCCCCAAACGGGTGAAATTTTGGCAATGGTGGGATCTGCAAATTATTTTGATGCTGCCAACGACGGCAATGTAAATGTAACCCTAAGACTCAGACAGCCCGGAAGTTCGATTAAAATCGTCAATTATGCCTATGCTTTATCTCACACATATACACCCGCAACCATTATTAACGACTCGCCGATTACTTACGTAACCCCCGGTTCCCCACCATACTCCCCTGTCAATTATGATGGACAATTCAGAGGGAATATTACCCTCAGGAGCGCTCTCGCGCAGAGCAGAAACATTCCGGCCGTAAAAGTTCTGGCCAGCTATGGTGTAGCCAATATGATTACAGAGGGCCAACTGATGGGCATAACATCATGGAACGATCCAAGCAAATTTGGTTTATCTTTAACTCTCGGTGGTGGTGCAGTAACCGCGCTCGATCTTGCCAAAGTTTACGCGACAATAGCTAACACCGGCCGGCGGCCGGACCTGATGCCTATCTTACAGGTTAAAGACTACAAAGGAAGGGTTTTGGAAAAAAACACGCCAAAAACAACTGCTGTTCTTGATCCCCGGGTTGCCTTTACTTTAACCGATATCCTGAAAGATAATAATGCACGCGCTCCGGAATTTGGCCTTAATTCATACCTTGTGATTAAGAGTCATCCCGAAGTGGCGGTAAAAACCGGAACCAGCAATGACCTAAGGGACAACTGGACAGCCGGCTATAATCAAAACTTCCTGGTTCTCACATGGGTAGGCAATAACAACAACTCCCCGATGAGCAGGATTGCGTCAGGCGTAACCGGAGCTTCCCCAATTTGGAACAAGGTCATGTCGGCGGTTCTTGAAAACCAACCATCGATTGACTGGAAAGTCCCGGACGGTGTGATAAAAATTAACTGTCCGGGAAAAAGCGAGTGGTTTTTGCAGGAACACTCCCCGGCCAATTATTGCCAACCACCCCCCGCGCCAAACCCGACAGGAAGTCCGAATCCGATTCTTGATAGTGGGGCCTCAACCGTCAGGCATTAGAGGTTTTAGATACTCTCAAGCTCTTTATAAAGAAGAAATGCAGGGAGTACAAAAACGGCCCCGAGCAGTGACGTCAACGCCTCCCCAATCCCATAAGGAATGACCGAAACGGCAAAGCCAGCAAGAGCTGTAAATACACCAAAAACGATCAATCTCCCCAAAACCTGCCAAAAATTTCCGGCAACAAGGCTTCTACTCTTCTTCATAGACTCAATTACTCCCAAATTCCGATCCACAAAAACAAATTTAGCAAAATAAAACCAGACAGAAAATATAATCCCCGGAATAATCAAAAGGATCGTTCCACCGAGCATCGCAAGAAAAACCAGAATAGAGACAAGTGAAAATTTCCAAAGCATTTTCCAGGACTCGCCGTATATTTTTTTGAATTCGACACTTTCATTACTAATAATTTTTTTAACCGAAAGAAATCCCGAAACCGAAACCCAGAAGAATACAACTAGGTACACCAAATTCAGGACCACAACAACTGCCAGTAATCTATAATCTTTCAGTTGGTCAACCCCCTTAAAATAAGTTGTTTGCCAGAGAGAAAAGAGAGCGAAAGGCAAAAGAGGTAAATAAATCTTCAAGAAGTTCGGTAAATTTTTCTTGTCAAAAAAAATCTTCACAGAATCTTGTATTAATTTTATAGGAGACGAAAGTGTTTTCATAACAGTGAAATCATTTTACACTATTTTCCACATTGTAAATATCTTTAGATACTTTGGGAAAAAGTAAATCCGCGTCCTGCTCAGTAATCCCGTTCCCCATTATTACTATTACGTACGGACTCTTAGCGAATATTATTCCCGCATCCGCCATCACTCCCGCGTCTTGCCCGAACTTATGGGCTACGGTTACATCTTTCGGAACGCCGGCCGTGATCCATTTTTCATAGATCGTGTTCTTGAGAAATCCCAAAATTTCATCCCTGTCGGCTTGATTAATCAAGTTTCCCGCCCAAAGTTTTTGAAAAAAAAGCCCGGCGTCGGTCGGCGTGGTATCACCCGTAGCTATATTGGTACTACTCATCCCAACTTCGATCAAATAACTTTTAAATTTAGAGTCGCCAATGAAATCTTTTATTACCTTATATGCCGTTCTATCCGAATCCTTGCCCATAAACTCTGCCAATTGTCTGTAAGTGTAAATAGTTCCCGCTTTTGCTGTATATAAAACGCCGGAGCCTTTCACTTTATCGGAATCCTTGAGCGTGTATTTTGTTTCCAGATTAAGGCTTCCGCTTTCTGCCATTTTATACATCAAAACGATTAGGGGTAGCTTAAGAAGGGATGCGCCCTGGAATTTATCACTGCTCCCCACGCCATAGCTCGTGCCATCCGAAAGTCTGATAACTAAAAATCCGTAGTGGCCCGAAAGCGGCAAGGTTTCTTTATTAAAAAGTGTTATTGCCTGTTCCGCTTTTTTGTCACTTTGAGTCGCCGATTTTTTCTCTCCAATTTCTATAACTTCTTCACCAAAGGGATTCTTCAGATTGATGTTTCCGAGGGAAAACCGCGGAAGCCCAGGGAGCTTAAAGTCATGTGAGAAAAGAAACATTCCCGTTGCAAGGATTGTTGTAGCTGCAAAAAAACCTAAAACAATTATCCGCTCCTTTTTACCCCAGGGCTTGGGCGGCTCTTTCCTCCTTCTCCTGTTTTCTGGGTTAAGGTCCCTGAACTTTCTGGTCAGTTTTCTATCTTGAAGATCTTCTTCCTCATTAAATCCTTCCTCCTCATCAAACTCTTCTTCTTTCTTTCTTCCGAATAAACCCATATCTCATTTTAGCCTATTTTCTTCTTCTTTCCCAAACTCTTTCATCAACTAAGTTCTGAGGCTTCCGGTCAGATTGCGCATCAAGGATTGCGGCAACGGCCTGTTCCCCCATTTTCTGCCTTGCTTCCTGCGTTGCGGAAGCAATGTGGGGAGTTAAAATAACATTCGGCATTGCGATAAGATCCGGGCTTATATTTGGTTCATTTTCAAAAACATCAAGAGCTGCTCCAGCCAAGTGTCCACTTTTGAGCGACTCAACTAGATCGGCTTCATTTACAACAGTCCCTCTTGAAGTATTTATCAGAAAAGACCCTTGTTTCATCTTTGGCAAGGAATCTTTGTCAATCATATGTCTGGTTTCATTCGTTAAAGGAACGTGCAGGGTTACTACGTCACTTACTGCCAAAAGTTGATCTGTTTCGCAAAACTTAACTCCCATTTTCTCTTCGCACTCAGGATCCCTTGTGTGTTTATTATAAACAACATTCATTTTATAACCGATCGCGCGCCTGGCAACCATTGTTCCGATTCCCCCAAGTCCAATAATCCCTAAAGTTTTTCCAATTAAGCTAACCCCTAAAAATAAGTCAGGTTGCCATCCTTTGTAGCCTCCTTTCCCGGAAAAATAACCCTCTTGCCGCACAAATTCGTCCGATTCGACAACGCGTCTGGCTAAACTGGAGATTAATGCCCAAGTGTGTTCAGCTACTGCTTCATCAACTTCTTCGGAGGGGGTATTTGTAACTATAATGCCTCTATCCGACGCGCCCTTTACGTCGACATTATCAAAACCAACTGCATAGTTTGAAATCATTTTTAGTTGGGGCCCAATTGCATCCATCAAATCAGAGTCAATTCGGTCAGTGAGCAGCGAAAGAAGTACATCAACTCCTTTTGATTTTTCTAAAAGCTCTTGCTGCGAAAGCGGCCTATTGAATTCGGAAATAATTACTTCATTCCCGTTTACTTTTAATTTCTCCAAGCTGGCCCCAGGGATCTGGCGAGTTATAAAAATTTTCATATATTTTCGACTTTTACTCCGCTGCTTTTAGCCCGCTCAAGCCATTCCGGCATTTCGGTATCTTTAAGAAGACCCTTCTGAGAACCAGTATAACCTATTACCGAGGCGGAATTGCAGGTCCCCCAAAGTAAGCCCTCATCTATTCCCTTGCCGTGGATAAGCGCAGCCAGACACCCGGCGCTAAAGGCGTCCCCTGCTCCGGTTCGTTCGTATGCATCAACAGGCAAAACTCCAACCTTGAAAAATTTTCCGTTAATTGAATCATAAGCAAATGCCCCGGCGCTCCCGTCCGTAACCACGCAAATCTTCGGCCCCAGTTTGTTTAGTGCTATTAGAAGATCGCGCTCTTTGCCGGCGGATTCCCCCTGAAAATTTGTTAACTTTTCTGTTTCTTCACGGTTAACCGAAATAAAATATGCCATCTTCATAATTTCTTCTATATCTTTATAGTCGGCCCTGAGCTGCCAACTACCCGGATTAAATGCCAATTTGATCGACTGATTTGCTTTAAGCCAATCAGTCATGTGATTGTAGAAGGGCAAAAAACTTTCACCCATGCTCGTTAAATAAACCCAAGGTGTAACCGGGAGTTTTACGGGAAATTCGTAACTTCTAGGGGCATGGTAAACAAAAATAGTTCTCTCCCCCGAATAATTGATGATCGTTGAATAATTGGAACTAGTACCCGGCTGTTCAATAATATATGTAGGATCAACGCCTTCATTTTTTATACGATCAACTATCATTTCCCCGACATTGTCCTGGCCGATCGTTAAAACGATTGCCGAATTAATTCCCAGCCTTTTAGTACCGACCGAATTGTTAGCCGCGTTACCGCCGATTGAAAACTCAAGATTTTTTACCGGGATTTTGGCGCCGTAAGTAAAGGCTATCAAACATTCTTTGGTATCCATCCGACACAAAGTTTCTGACTCCGTAGGAGACATAAAAACATCGAAGGTTGCGTCGCCAATACTTAGTAAATCAAAGTTATCCATTATATTTGCTTCTCATAATTTTCCCTGCCTGGCTTGCGAAACGGTATTTAATCTTTGCAGGAAAACTGCACGGGCAGCTTCTATATTCTCAACTTTCCCTGCCCATTTTTCCATCAGCTCATTCTGCAGAGCCCTTTCATAAGAAAAAGAAATCTGCCAAGGGGCGTCTGCTTTAAGTTTTACTATTTCGTTCAGGTTGCTTGTCGCCTCATCCGGTGTCTGGCCTCCGGAAAGGAATACAATCCCGGGGACTTCCGGCGGAACCGAATTTTTTAACGCCCGAAGGGTTGCATTAGCCACCTCAAGCGGTGCGGCTTTTACTCCACTCTCCCTTCCGGGTAGAACCATACTGGTCTTTAGGATTAAATTTGATAAGTTCACTCCACCTGATTTTAATTTTTCAAATAAAAGTTGAAGCACTTTTGTCTCAATTTGCTCACAACGGGTTGTGGTGTGATTACCTTCAAGTAAAATCTCCGGTTCAACAATCGGAACAAGACCGTTTTCCTGACACAGCTTGGCATATTTAATCATCCTGTCCAGGTTTTCGTTTAAAAAAGCGTCTGTGGGAAAAATATCGGAAATTTTAACCACACCGCGCCATTTGGCAAACTTGGCGCCCATTCCGATATACTCCTTTAATCTACTTTCAAGACCTTCTAAACCTTTAGTTGCTTCTTCTCCCCCCTCACCAAAAGGCGCAAGCCCGGCGTCGACTTTAATTCCTTTAACAATCTCATTACTAATCACAATGTCCTCCCTGATATTATTATCATTCAAAATCGTACCACTGATAAACTGTTCAATACCCGGAGTCGCGTATAACATTTTCTTATATTCCAAATCAAGCTCGGGCGTAAAAGTTAAGCCAACATTCAAAAATCTTTTAACAATTCCGTTGATGCTGTCCGCGGCTAAAATGCCTTTTGTCGGCGCGAGAAGTTTTTCGATAGTGTCATGCATGGCAGTTCTCTACTAGTGTACAATATTTTCATGGAACCTATAAACCCAGTTGCCGAAAACACCGAAGCAGTAAAGCAAAACCCAAAGTCCTCCAATCATCAAAATAACATAACGGTAATCAGTATGGCTATTTTTGTCTTAATGTGCCTGAGTATTGTTGGCTATCTCTACTATCAGAACCAACAACTTAAAAGTATGCTGGCTAAATACCAAACACAACCAACTCCTTCCCCCACCCCTGCGGCTACGGAGGACCCAATTGCAAATTGGAAAACATACACAAATGAAAAATACGGATATGAAATTAAATATCCCATGGGCTGGGTCGAAATAGCTTCAGAAACGGATCCATCAAATTTTAGTCTAGACCCAGGAGGAACCACAAGTAATACAGGGAGTATGCATATCGATGTGGGCGCAAAAACTAGCGGAATTACTGAGCCAATCGAAAATTGGATCAAGAAAACAAACAGAAAGATAGACACCTCATACAATTTAACAATCGGTGGGGAAAAAGTCGTTAAAACGATTGAAGGAGGTGGTGTTTACTACTATATTTTTATTCATAATAAAGTAATATACCAAATCAGCGTTTCGACAACTGATTTTCCGTCTGAATTATCAAAAACAATTGACCAAATTGTTTCAACATTTAAGTTTTTGGGGCAAACGCCAGTAGCTACTTGTAAACCCAGGCCTAGCTGTCTTGATGCTACACCAAGATGTTTGATACCCGAAACTAGCGATATGTGCCCGCCGGCAAGCCCGGCTCCGCCTCAAAAGGCCTGCACCCAGGAGGCAAAAATTTGCCCGGATGGAAGTTCGGTAGGGAGAACCGGCCCCAATTGCGAATTTGCCCCATGTCCGACGGGTTATTGAGAAGACTTCCGGAGAATTACTTTCTTTGCAGCCTCAATAATATTCTCTTTTTTAAGCCCAAACTTCTTCCAAAGTTCATCGGGGGTCTTTGAAGACTCACCAAATGAATCTCTCACCCCGATAAATTCAATAGGTACGGGAAAGTTTTTTGCCAGAACTTCCGCAACAGCCGAGCCCATTCCCCCAATTACCTGATGCTCCTCAACAGTTACTACAGCTCCCGTTATTTTTGCAAAGCGTACCAGAGTCTGCTCATCAATTGGCTTAATTGTATGGAGGTTAATCACAACTACTCCAACTCCACCTTCTTCCAACTCCTTGGCCGCATATAAAGCTTCAGAAAGGATTGGCCCTGTTCCCACAATGGTTACTTTTGGATTTTTATCTTCGTGAAGAACATTTGCTTTACCGACTTCAAAGCTGTCCTCAGGTTTAGTTAAAACCGGCGAATCATGCCTGGAAAGCCTGAGGTAGGTAGGCTTCCCGTTTAGTCCGGCAGCCATTGTTGCTTTTTTGGCTTCCTCATAATCGCATGGCGAGATAACAACCATGTTAGGTATTACCCGCATTAAGGCAATATCTTCCAGAGATTCGTGTGTTGCGCCGTACATTGAAGCTCCAAAACCTGCATGTGCTCCAACAATCTTTACCGGGACATTATTAATGGCCGCCGTAACTTTTATTTGCTCCCAAGTCCTACCGGGGGAAAATACTGCATAAGTTGAGGCAAAAGGAATCTTACCGGCTTCCGCCATCCCGGCTGCAATTGTCACAAGTCCCTGTTCCGCAACCCCCACCTGGAAGAAGCGGTCGGGAAACTTATCCGCGAAGCCTTTAACGCGAGTTGAATCGGCAAGGTCGGCCGTCAAAGCAACAACGTCGGGATTTTTTTCTCCAAGTTCAACTAATGCTTCTCCGAATCCGTCTCTGATAGATTTCATCATACAAGGCCCTCCATAGCTTTTTTATACTCCTCCTCATTCGGCGCTTTTGCATGCCAATCGGGGTTATTTTCCATGTAGGAAACGCCTTTGCCGAAAGTTGTATTGGCGATAATCACTGTGGGTGAGGATTTATCCGATTTTGCTTTTTCGACAGCAGCATCGATCTCTTCAAAATCATGGCCGTTAATTTCGATTACATTCCAATCGGCTGCCTCATATTTCTCTTTCAGATTTCCAAGAGGCATGATTTCTTCGATAGTCCCTTCAATTTGAACCCGGTTTCTGTCTACAAACTGAATTAAATTCGAAAGTTTGTACTTAGCAGCAAAATTTACGGCCTCCCAATGATTACCCTCATCGTGCTCCCCATCACTGGTCATGCAATATACGTAAGCATCTTTTGCAAATACTGCGTAACCTGCGGCTTGGGCCAACCCGAGCCCCAGTGGCCCTGAAGTATTCATAATGCCCTTTAGTTTTGTCCGTTCTGGATGCCCTTGAAGTTCAGATCCTAATTCTGTATAGGTAGAGAGTTTTTCTTTGGCAATCAAGCCTTTTTCGGCCATTACAGAATAAAGTGCAGGGCAAACGTGTCCGTCAGAAAGGAAAAACTTGTCCCTCTCTCCCATAATTCCGAAATATAAAGAAACTAAAACCTCAACGGAAGAGAGTGACCCTCCCGGATGTCCGCTTCCGGCCTTGTAAATTAGTTCTATAATGTCTTTCCTAACTTGGTTGGCTATTTTTTCTAAGTTTATTTTATCCATTTGTGAAAGCTTTGCTTGACCTTCCGAAGCTTTAGCGTAGGAGGGTCACTTAGTAAATGCCTTACTTTGTAAAAGCCTTATCGTACTCATCACCACTGTTATCTTTCGAATGGTCGCGAGTCGCAATCTTCAATTCAAATTTCTGAATGGTCTTAATAACTTCTTCCACATCCTTACAGATCTCAAAAACACTATATTCCTTTGAGTCAATGTTCATATTAGTGCGGATAGTGTCAATTATCGGAATCCAATTCTCACCAAATAAAATAAATGGTTTATGGTGTCCGTAGTAAAGCTTAGCCAAAACCCAGGCAGCACCAAACTCAGAAATGGTTCCGCTCCCGCCTCTAAAAATAATAAAAGCGTCTCCATATTCCATAAGTTTAAACATGCGCTCGATATAATTAGTTGTTACAACCTCCTTGTCGGTAACGTTCCCTACGTACCTGCCCTCAAACCCGGGAGCATTAACAGGATCAAAAGTAACACTAATTGTTTTACCATTGCATTTTTCTGCACCGCTTGTTGCCGCTTCCATCACTCCCGGCCCGCCGCCGTCAACTATCACGTAGCCCTCCTTAGATAATGCCTCAGCAACATCAAACGCAGCTATATACGTCTCGTCGGTCGGTGAAATATTCGCGTCTCCAAAAAATGCAATGTTTTTTATAAACTTTTTGCCGGCGTATTTTTTATCTTCGTGCATTATTGTTACTTAAAGGAAAGAGATATCGGGTCGGTTGGAGCAGAATTCCCCTCAAGTGTTCTCCCGACCCTGATTACCTGCTCGATAAGTCGGTTCGCATAACCCCATTCGTTATCGTACCAGGCAAAAACCTTGACCAAATTTCCTCCAACCACTTGTGTCAATGGTAGATCCACAATTGCAGACTCACTCCTGCCGATGATGTCACTTGATACTAATTCTCCCTCAGAAACTGCTAGAATGCCCTTATATATGGAGTTTTTGGTGGCATCAATAAATGCTTGATTGACCTCTTCAACCGTTGTATTTTTCTTTAAGACCACAGCAAAGTCGGTGATTGATCCGGTGATTACCGGAACCCTTAAGCTCCTTCCATCAAAAATTCCCTTAAGTTCCGGAATGGTTTCTGTTGTTGAAATTGCGGCACCGGTACTTGTTGGAATAATATTTTGTCCCGCAGCACGTGCCCTTCTCAGATCTTTGTGTGAACTATCCTGCAAATTTTGATCGTCTGTGTAAGCATGGACTGTTGTCATTGCAGCTTTCTCCACTCCGAATTTTGAGTGAAGAACCGCCATGACAGGAGCAACACAATTGGTTGTACAGGAAGCATTTGACAAAACCATCGCTTCTCCTTTTGGTTCATTAACGCTAAGAACAAATGTCGGAACATTTTCCCCTTTTCCTGGGGCGGAAATTACAACCCTCTTTGCCCCTCCTACTGCATGCTTTTTGGCACCTTCTTCGTCCGTAAAGTGTCCGGTGGCTTCAATTACAACATCAACTCCATATTTACTCCAGGGAATCTTTGCCGGATCTTTTTGTGCAAGAACCGGAACTTTAACATTTCTCTCCGAAACCATAAGCTCCCCTATTAAAGGATTGTCATCTGTAGCTTTGTCCGGACTTTGGGCTTCGGTACTCTGTACTACGTACTCAAACTTCCTGTACATAGTGTCGTAATTGGTAAGTTGTGCCCAACCGGCCGTATTCATGCTCCCAGAAGTGTTTATTGCAGCAAATTCGATCTCATCAGAATGTTTAAGAAGCCCTATTCTAAAAGCAATTCTTCCAATTCTACCAAACCCATTGATACCTACTTTAACCATGGCAGTAGATTCATTCTAGCAGTGCTTGAATGTTCGGTAAAGGCTTATTCCTTCTTATATTTCGAGCCGATTAGAAAAATCAGATAGACTGAAAATAGGACAAAGACTGAAGCTACATTACTAAAATTCCCAAAAGGAAAATTAGGAAAAAGATATTCAACATTAAGAATTTTAAAATAGTTTAACATTGGAGGATCTTTTCTTAAAAAGGCGGCCATAAAAAGAATCAGGATATGCAACGATGCCGAAAAAAGTATCAATTTAAACACTGAATCGATGTAACGGTTCTTAAATAGCATTTTCTCTAGCGATTTTTGAAAAAACAAATGCGCTCTTTCTAGGCAGCCTCTTTAAAGTTTTTGGTTCCAGTGCAAACATTCCGAATTTGGAAGTATAGCCAAATGACCATTCAAAATTATCCATTAGAGTCCAATGTAAATAACTTCGAATGTCTGCTCCTTCTTTGATGGCTTTTGCAACTGATTCGAGAGCTTTCTTAATATACTTTGATCTTTTTTTGTCATCGGGATCCGAAATTCCGTGCTCCAAAATGTAAATCGGTTTATCAAACTTGGCTTGAATATATTTTATGCAATCATATATACCTTCCGGATCCATTCCCCAGCCAAGATCCTTTGACTCATCTCTAAGAATTCTTTCGGAACCCATCTCGCCAATCTTCAATAAGTATTTGTATGAAACCGGGTTTGTAAAATAATAATTCAGGCCAATAAAATCAAAGTTATTAAAAGTATTATTGTAAAAAAAGTCGTTTGCCAGGTATTTTGACAGCCTGGTTAGCATACCATTAATCAGTCCTCCCGTTGAATAAAACTTTATAAGCTGGTGCGCTGCCCCTACTTTATATTTTCGGTCGACTTTCTTTATTGTTTGATAGACGACATTGTGGGCTTTACAAATATTCTTGTAGACTCTCATAGCCAGAACCGGATTTTTTTTCTGGGGAGGCCAATATCCGGCAAAATAGGACTTCAAAACATAATTATTAGGCTCATTTATTGTCAAGAAGTAGTCAACTAAATCTCCAAAATTTTCTGCGCAGAACCTTACGTACCTAGAAAAGTATTTGATATTCGATTCTCTTTCAAACCCCCCAAGGTCCGCGAACCATTTTGGAAGCGTGAAGTGCCACAAAGTTACAAAAGACTTTAACTTCAACTTTCTTAGTTCTTTAAGAACATCTCTATAGTGTTCAACCTCTTTTTCATCAAACCGTCCCTGTCTCGGCTCGATCCGCGCCCATTCAATGGAGAGTCTGTGGGAGTTGTGGCCCATTTTTTTAGCTAAAGCAAAATCCTCTTTGAACAAATGGTAATGGTCACAAGCGACTCCTGATTTTGGCCTGTCGGGTTCTTTCTGCTCCCAGCTCCACCAGTCGCTGTTTACATTGTTGCCTTCAACCTGGTGCGCGGCTGTAGACACTCCCCAAAGAAAACCTTTAGGGAAAGGGTGCTTTTTCATTGACCAGATGTTACCATCCCGAGGATCGAAAAAGTAGATATAATCTAAATATATGAAAGTTTCTGTGGTAATCCCGGCATATAACGAGGAAAAATACATCAAAAAAAGCCTGGGAAGCGTAATGGCCCAGGTGGTTGAGGCTGATGAGATTATTGTTGTAAACAACAATAGCCGGGATAGGACCGAGGAAATTGCCTTAAAGATGGGGGCAAAAGTAGTGCGTGAACGCAAACAGGGAATGATTCCTGCTAGAAATAAAGGTTTTGATACTGCTAAGTATGAAATAATAGCCCGGATTGATGCCGATGTTATTGTTCCGCCGGATTGGATAAAACAAATAAAAAAGAGCTTTGCCAAAAAAAACTACGACGCCTTTACCGGCCCTGTCAGATTTAGCGACCTTTTTTCTAAACCCACCTCAACACTGGCGTCAAGACTGTATCTGGAATCACTGAGGCTTCTGAACCATGGAGACAGGTTTCTCCAGGGCCCCAACATGGTTCTTAAAAGGGCTATGTGGCTTAAAGTGCGAAATCTTGTGAACTTTGACGAGAAAAAAGTCCATGAAGATATCGATTTGTCGCTTAATATTCTCAAAGTCGGAGGCAGAATCGGGCTTGATCCAAAACTCGTCGTTCAAATTTCAGCACGCAGAATAAAAAAACATCCCGAGTCATTCTTTATAGAATACACGGCAAGGATGTTCACAACTTTCTGGGCAAATAAAAGATAAATTACTTTTTCTTCTTACCCATCAACATCGCGTAGGCTCCCCAAAGACCGGAAAGTCCAACCAAAGCGTAAACTACCATTACGAGTGTCGGCCAGCTGCCAAGTAGGCTTCCAACTAAATCAAATCTTAATACTCCCATAAACCCTACTTCAAGCGCACCAAGCACTACTAACCATTTAGAAAATGTTTTTAATTCCATCTATCCTCACCCCCTCTTTACTAACATTAACACTTTTTGTTTCTTAACAACAAGTCCTTATTTCCAAATGAAGTACCCGGAAAGGCCGGCCCGAACTTTATGTTTGAAGTCATTGTTGCCGAAAAACCATTCTTGGCAACCGGTTGCCTATCCGGGCAGGAAGATGGAAACTTAGAATATATAAAAGAATTGCAGTATCGATAAATAAAATTGCATATTAAAGACCCCAACAACTCAGTCTAGAATTAAACTGTGGATAATAATACCTTTCTAATGAATAGGCGCGATTATATTCGCAACACTCTGTTAAAAAACGGGCCCGAACTATCAATTGCCGAACCCAAAGACGGAGAAATTATTAAAGTATTTTCGTCAACCGTAACTGTCCCCGACACTCTTAAGTCAGGCTCCGCCTCAAAAAAACGAGTAACAATTTACTTTCCAACTCTTTTCCAAATAGACAGATTTAACATGGCAAATATTTTTGAGGCTGCGCTATGTCCCGCTGTAGTAGACGGAAAAATAGACTATTTCTTACTGATAAAAGCTGAGGGATTAAACAATCTGGCCTATAAAAAGAGCGACGGCACACCTATCGGCGAAGAAAAGGTCGCTGAAGCAGCAGTTAGTAGAATATTTGATATTTTTAACAAGAAGTTAAATTTAAATAAAAGCAATTGTCTTATCGACATAGGCGCCTACTCCGAAGGTGTTCCCCAAGCGGTAGCGACAGCATACAAATTGCATTCATTGGGTTTTGAAATCCGACAGGTCGTCAGTGTTTGTGGAGCAGGAATAATTGGGGCCGACAGTCAAGAGTCGGCAAACCCGGTTTTGCATACTTTATCAACAATAATCAAAATGTTTAAAAACAGAAAAATAACTCTCAACCAAAGCATTTACGACTTAAAAAGCCTTGTCGCACCGCTTTACGAAGGCCAGGACGACCAGGCTTTGGGAGAATGGAACGTTAACTTCTGGGCAAGAAGGTATATTTTTACGCAATTAGGGTTAAATAAATTACTAAAAATGGATGGTGTGCCGATTGAACGGCTAAAAGTAGCGGTAACAAAAAGTCCCTATTTTAAAAAAATTGCAGGGGCACACATCCCAATGGTTTTTTTTGACGCGAAACGAGACATTTTTTTTGATAATCAAGCAATGAGAAGGAATATTGATGATCTCAAAAAAATAAATCCAAATATAATTGAGATAACCTCTAATGTGCTTCACTGGTACGCGCATGAGCACCCGACCATGATTGCGCAGGCAATTGTAAAAGCAGAAAAAGAATTGGGATGGAAATAAATCTAAACTATATTAACGAAGCTATAATGGGAACCAAGAATGTTCTTTTAGCCCTTTCTCCAAAGAAAGTACCAGGAAAGTATAGCTATCAGTAGCCCCACTACGTAAAGAGTTGGAACTCTGAATTTACCTATACCCACCCAAGGATAGTGGCTGGTAAAATCGGTTCCCCATTCGGAGAATTTCACCACAGGATTAACAACAAACCACATAATGTCTTCAATCGCCATACCGGTTGCATAAGCGCTCAGTAAAATTCCGAAGAGTCTAAGGTTCCATCCGTAAATAACCAGGGGAAGCGATAAGAGAAGTGGATACATAACGTAAAACAAATAAAAATGATATCCGGTGAAGTAATACTTGCCCAGTTTTATTTTCCACCCCAGTTTTCCAAGTTCGCAGGTATTCCTGCCCTCAACATAAGCTTCCCAAAAAGAATTAGCTATCATAGCCGCCCAAACAACTAGAAATATCGGTAAAGCGTTCATTTAAGTAATGCTTCAATTCCAGGCAAAGTTTTTTTGGAAAGGAACTCGAGCATAGCACCGCCTCCTACGGAAAGCCAGCTAAATTTATTTTCAAGATGATACATAAGTACCGCCTCCAAACTATCACCACCCCCAACAATTCTGAATGCGGCGGACTCGGCCACCGCCTTGAAAATCTTTTCCGTCCCCTGCCGGTGTCCTTCGTCCTCATACTTCCCTAAAACTCCGGCCAAGACTACGGTTTTAGCCAGACTTATCTCTTTTGTAAACCTTTCGATTGTGTTAAGGGTGATATCTTCTTTGTCCATGTTTAAATTCCCGACAACTATTTTTTCATTCTCCCCCCGGACCCTTACACTTACCAGGGACTCATCCCCCAGAAATTCGGGTAGCCTCCCGCCAACCAGCACTTTATCGGCGATTTTAGATAGGGGTTCAATCATATCCAGCTTATCTTTTTTTATTCCGCTCACTAGGATTACAACCGGGCGCGCAGGGTTTTCGAAAACTTTACTCAAATTTTCCACTTCCCTGGCAAAATGAAGCCCGGCGGTATGAGGAAGAAGCTTGGGAAGTCCGACGATTGAAGCGTGATCGCGATGAGACGAGGCAAAGGCATCATTGACGTAGATATCGCCAAGAGAGGCTAATTTCTTTGCAAACTCGGGACTATTACTTTCTTCTCCCGAATCAAACCGCAAGTTTTCCTCAACCGTTGCTCCCCATTTATCAAAAATCGACTGAAAGGGTTTTAAACTTAAACCCTCCTCAATTTTTCCTCCGGGACGACCTTTGTGACTCAAGATGACAATTTGCGCGCCTTTTTCTTTTAAATAATCGAGAGTCTCCTCAGAAGCTTTAACTCTCAAATCATCCGGTTTGGGATCGGTATCTAAGTCCAACCGCAGAAGAACCTTATTTCCCGAGACATCGATGTCAGAAAGTTTAGGCAAGTCCATATATCCAGTCTAGCAGGTCGGTTATTTGACTTCCAGATATATAAATCCTAGAATTCGAGCCAATGGCAGGTAAATTTTGCAGATTTTGCGCTAAAGCCGAGGAAGTAGCTGTCCAAACCACAAGAATTGAGGGGACGCTAATGTTTAGTGCAACCGGAATGGTTCTTAACGATTCAACCACGTTCGAGCAGTCTAAAGGTACCATCTTTAAAAGAGGTTGTTCAATCGGGAAGGGAACAGAAACGGTCGAGCCGTTTGACTGGTGTATAGACAAGCGTGAATTTGAAGAAAAACCAAAACTTCCCGGTTAATTATTCGCTTCTATCTTTTCGATTTCTTCCAACCTTTTCTCATATCTGGCTTTGCCGGAGAATTTGGTTTCCAAGAAGGCGATAAGCATTGCCTTGGCTTCTTTTTCAATTGTAAAATCGGACGCAATAACCAAAACGTTCATATCGTCGTCGTTTCGTCCGGCTTTAACCTGTAAAACACCTTTGCCGATTGCAGCGCGGATTCCGTCAAACTTGTTGGCAATAACCTCAACCCCTACCCCACTTCCGCAAAGAAGTACTCCCCGTGAGCCATCATTTTTGGCTACAAGAGACGCTACTTCCGTGGCATACTTTGTGTAATCATCCTTAGGATCCAGGCTCTGGGCCCCAAGGTCCTGATACTCACGCCCCAATTCAAAAAGCCATTTGGCAATTTTTTCTTTCAACTCGTAACCTCTATGATCCGCACCAATAAATATCTTCATTTTACTGAAAGCCTCCCACCAGATCCTGTAGTTCTTTTTTAGGGTCATCTGCTTTGACAATGTCTGTTGCCACGGCAACCCCTACGGCCCCGAGACTCAAACTCTTTCGAATATCTTCCTGCGAATGTATGCCCGCCCCCACAATAAGCGGCAATCCCGCGTCCTTGGCAATTTCCGCCGCCTGGGAAATTATTTCCGGCTTGGCCTGAGCCACTGAAGTCGTGGTTGAACCAACCAGTTCAGCCGGTTCATAGGCAACATAAGTCGGGGCCAAAGAGCAAATCTTCCTGAGCTCAGTTAAATCCGTTGCAAAAATCAAGGTTTTTAAGTTTGCTGTCATAGCCTTTTCGTTAGCGGCGTAAAGATTATCAAAATTATCAAATTTATGCTCGCTATGGTTAAGAAAGACTCCGGAAACCCCAACCTTTACGGCTTCCTCCGGCAGGGTCCAGCCTGTATGGGCACCATATGTGACCGGATCTACATGTTGAATCCAAACTTCAAGGGTTGTTCCCGCAATTACTTTTTCGGCGTCAATGACCTGAACTACCGGAACGATTTTTAACTGGCTCGTGTGTGCCACTTCCTCGAGTAATTTAGTTAGAGAGACGGCGCGCTCTCCGCTCCCTTCCTCGTATGTTTTGTAATTGACAAAAATCATGGCTGGATTCCTAAAACGGAGTTAATTTTCCCCTGATCAAATCCCAAAACAGTCGCTTTTGTTCCGTCATCTTTAACTATCGACGTAAAGGGAACGCCCAAAAACCCGCCTGAAACGGCCCCCATTTCTTTTTGAGCCGCTTCGTCCATATCTACAAGCTTCTCGGTATAGGTAATGCCTTTCGAAGTTAAATAGTCCTTGAGCATTTTGCAAAAAGGACAGGTGGTTGTGGAGTAGATAATAATTTGCACTAATCTATTCTAGTAGACTTAGAACGAACCTTCAAGAATATGGGTTGACCCTTGGCTAACTACGACTTTATTGTATGTAGTTAGATCAGAGCCGGAAGTAAAATCAACCAAATATCCGCTTTTGGTCAGGCTCATTCTCCCTAGAGTTATATTAGTAGAACCGTTTGTGAGATAACTCTGATAGAAGGAGTTTGCAGAAGGCGCCGGCAAATTGGCCATTACTGTGACGCTAAAGCTCCCGTTGGTTTTTTGCCTTGTAGCAACTCCCACACCCTGGCCACCGGAAATATCACTCAGGTTTGCCCTATCGGCCCCGGCCGGGACATTCAAGCTAGGGAATGCGTTACTCACTTTTTGGGAAATACTCGGAGAAGGCGCGGGTGTAGCTGAAGTTTTGTTTGACCTGTTTCTAAAAACCCACAAAACCCCTGCAATCAGGATTACTAGGAAGATAAAACCAATAATAACATCGCGGCTTTTCATTTGTGCCTAAAAATAGCACTACCTTACAAGATTGTCAAGTCTATGGGATAAACGTCAAGTTTTTTGAAGTTATTCGCAGCAAGGATCTTTGTATCCACAGTTGGCGCATACCGCCTCATGGCTCCCCGCAACCACACCAATGGGATGGCCGCAATTGGGACAATCTTGAGTTTCCTGTTTTTCCCGCATATTTACCGCAGAATTCACGCTAGCTTCAAATATATGGCAAACGCTATCAAAACCAAGGCCACCAAGAGCCATTGTGTCGCAGCCAGCCAGATATCAGGTCCTATCCAAGCTTCCCCGGCAAAAAGAACGGCAAGAACTGCTCCATACATCAAATATTTTGAAAGGTCTGCTTTGCTACTTTTACTTAATTTCATTCTTATCACCCTCTTTACTTTAATACTACCACTTGACTGCAAAGCGAGTAAAAAGTAAATTGGATGCATTGGTGAATTACGGTGAAATTCCGTAGAAGTGCCGCTACTGTTACATCCAGAGCCCAATTAATCTACCTGCGAGCTACAGAAAAATGAAAACTTTTAAAAAACTACTTATTCCCCTCGTAATTATTCTTGCTCTCGGGTTCGGTTTTTGGCGTTTAAAACTTGCTAATCAAAACACGTCCGTCCAAAACGAGAATACAGTCAGAACTTATAAAGCAAATCTAACTATCAACGACGGTGTAACTACCACCTCTCTCGACGCCTCTCAATATGTAGGCAAATCGGTGCTTGTAGCCACCCAGGATGCGACTGGCGGTAAGGTAACAATGACCGGAAGTGGAGAAAACGCCTTTGTTACCTCAATAAATGACAGCACCGCAGATAAGAACAAGCGTGAATTCTGGGAACTATTTGTAAACGGCCTCTCGTCACAGGTTGGAGCAGGAAGCTACATAATTAAGGATGGTGATCAAATTGAATGGCATATAAACAAGTTCTAAAAAAACTGATAACACCGGCTGTATTTATTTTTATTGGAGCGATTGCGCGGGTTCTTCCCCACGCACCAAATTTCACTCCTATCGCTGCCATGGCACTTTTTAGTGGCAGTTATTTAACCAAGAAACAAGCTCTGACTATCCCCTTAATGGCAATGTTGATTTCGGATGTTTTAATCGGTTTTGACAGTTTGCCAATGCGTCTGGCAGTTTACGGAAGTTTTTTGATAACCGTCCTGATCGGTATTTGGCTTAAAAATCACAAAAGTACTAAAAATATTATCCTAGCAACGCTTTTTTCCTCAAGTCTCTTTTTTATAATAACCAACTTTTCCGTCTGGGCCTTTGGAACTATGTATCCAAAATCCGTAGCCGGTCTACTTGAAGCCTATTTTTATGCAATACCATTCTTTAGAAATACTATCCTCGGGGACATGTTTTACTCCGGAGCCTTCTTTGGCGGGTACGAGTTTGTAAGCAACTTAATTCGAAAAAATAAATTTGCACTAGAAAGTTAAAGATTGCGTTTAAGGAAGTCGGGTGTAAATCCCGCGCTGTGCCGCAACCGTAAATCCCCACAGGGGGAATAGCCGGAAAACTAGCAATCTTTTGATACCCGAGCAGGAATATGTTAGCAGAACGAACAAAACTTTTTGATACTTCACTTTATTCTTCATCTAGTCCCGAAGTGGTTGCCGAAGATTTAGCAGGTCTTTACATAGAGGCTGGAGACGCTCCTCTTGAAGAAAGAATAAATGCCAGAAAACTTAGAATCGAAGGTGGTAAAGTTTATGACCCAAAAGCCAATAAGGAAGTTCCAGGAAATTTAAAACGAAATTCCCGTCTTGACAATCTCGAAGCAGATTCGGCAGAAGCTTTCTACCACCAAATTACTGGTGGATATTCCCTAACGGTCGCCTTTAGTCCTCCAGGGGGAACCTCCAATTATAAAGAAGGAAGAGTCAATGTGGGATATAGATCATCGAATAATGAAATGGAGTTTTATGGAATACCTACTCATTTAATGCCAGAGGCAATCCTCGCAAAAAGCATTGCACTGTCTGCATTTTCCGATTTATCCTTATCAGAAGTTAAAAATCCGGACGATTTAAGGGGCATCTCTATACCCATTTTACTTCCGGAAACAGAAACTTCTCCCTGGGAATTTTTAGAAGAAATGCTTCCTCTAGATAGCGATGCATGGAAATATATTAAAGAAAGGCGGCCCTGGCTTATAAAATCCCGGGCTTTGGAAGATGCTCTAATGGCCGCTCCAAACATGGTTAAAATGATAAGTTTGGCTAGAGTCGAAAGAGACTTTATTGTGGCTGGGGCCTATGGTGAAAGGTTTATGGAACAATCGGGGTGGAAGCTAAATAATAAGTCTTGCCCGGGAAAATCAAATTCAGAACTTCTAAATAATACTGCCACAAAAGGAGACTTTGTTACAGATGCCTTTGGAAATGTCAGAGAGGTTACATCCTGGGAATATCATACGGGAAATTGTGTAAATTGCGGGGCAAGTGGAGTTGATGTAGGCCCATGCAGTATTTGTAAAGCTTGCGAGAAAAAACTCTAGCGGGCAAATATAATTGCGTTGGGGATATTGCGCCCGGGTCCGGCAAGGTAGTGGCCGTTATAATAGAGTGCGGTAGAACCTCCATTATCCAAGTTGAGCGCGCCCTTTGCCCCGAGGGCTTTAAATATGTAGGCAAATTGCTGCATATTAGCGGCAGACGCAATCACAACCAGCACATGTTTTGAGTCAATAAGCCCTATTCCTGTTTTGGAATTGACACCCCTTTGCTTGTCGCTTAACCCCGATTGGCTATCGTCAATTTGCACATTACCATTGTCGAGAATACCGGGGTAGTTAACTACTCCCGCAGTTAGACTCCCCCCAAATCCGTTTGCGTTTTGGTTGTAGTGCGCCCCGCTCCCATCTGTATAAAAAATTGCACGGCTGTTCCAGCCCAGGTTTCCACCATTTATCCAATGCCCTAACCTGGTATTCCAAACCGGAAAATCAAAAGAATTCTTTTTTCCGGAACACTCAGGGTAAGTGTCAGGGCACAAATAGGTTCCGTTGACCCCTGCATAGCCACCATTTTTGGCTACAAAATCAGCCACATTGGTTACCGGACAATTGTCGGCACAATCCGAATCGTTTGCAGTATCTGTTATCATCCTGCTCGAGTTTAAGTCAATAGATAATATTCGCGTTGCAAAATCCCCTTTTTCAGTATGAACCGTGACCGAACTATAACCCGCCCCCGGCGGACCGCTAATCACAGGGGTTGCGGGTTTGGGCGTGGCTGTTTTTGTAGGAGTGGGCGCTGGCGTAACTGTAGGGGATGGCGTTGGTGTGGGAGTCGGAGAGGGCACAGGTGGGAGCGAAGGGGACGGAGAAACTGTGAGTGCGGAATCAGACACTGGAATCTTCTGAAGTGATTTGGTAACTATT
>JBGQJK010000011.1:0-28239 GCA_041499035.1 Patescibacteria group bacterium | reverse complement strand
TTTCTCCTTGTATATTGTACCTAAAACACCGTTAATAAATGAAGAAGAAGATTCAGCTCCGTATTCTTTTGCCAGCTCAACCGCTTCGTCTATTACGACTTTAGGTGGAGTGTCTTCGTTTTCCAGTTCATAAACCGCAAGCCTTAAAACTGCCAAATCTATTTTATTCAACTTGTCGATTGGCCAGGCAGGTGCGGCGTTTTCGATTAACTTGTCAATTTTCTTTTTTTGCTTGAGAATATTGATAACGAGTTCCGGCTGTCTTGCCTGCTTGGCAAAAGTTTCGGCAAAAAGAACCTTTACAGCCTCACGCCTGCGTAAGTGTCTGGGATCTGTAGCTGTCTTCATAGCAAAGAAATTCTACACAAACTACAAGGACATTGAAAGGGAGAGTTCACTTATAAAAACCACAGTAGGGGCACGCACGGTGAGTTTCTTTAAGCTTGCCGCAATTGGAACATTTCATGAGGTTTCCGAGTTTGATCTTGGGCTGCCCACCGCGTCTGATATCGGATCTGGATCTTGTGTGTTTTCGCTTTGGAAGAGGTACCATGATGCGCTATTGTAGCTGAAAATCGATACTTTAGGCAACAAGCAAATGTTTTTCAATGCTCTTTGTCAGCACAGGGTACTTTTGAGGGTTTTTGATAACATCGGTAGCTGCGTCTTTTGCGGATTTGATCAGTTCAAAATCGGCCCAGCTGGCGACTTTGAGTTCAGGAAACCCCGATTGGGCAGTGCCGAAGATTTCGCCGGGACCTCTCATTTTCAGGTCCAGCTCTGCCAGTTCAAAGCCGGAGTGACTCTTTTCCATCGCTTTAAGCCGCGTGTAGGCCGTCCCTGAGTGAAAGTTGCTAAATAGTAAGCAATATGACTGTTTCTCTCCTCTACCCACCCTGCCCCTGAGTTGGTGAAGCTGTGCTAGGCCGAACCTTTCGGAAGCTTCAATTACCATTATTGTGGCATTTGGGATGTCAATTCCAACTTCAACTACGGGAGTTGAAACAAGAATGTCGATACTCCCCGATCTGAAGCTCCTAAGAATATCTTCTTTTTCCTTTGGCTTGAGTCTTCCATGAAGGAGCCCGAGTCTTCTTTTGACAAATATCTTTTTTAATTTTTCAAATTCGGATGTTACGGATTTAACATCTGCCAGAGTCTCGACTTCCGAGTCTTCAATTAGCGGGCAAACTATAAAAGCTTGAGATTTGTTTTGGTTAACCTGCTTTTCTATCCAGTCATATGCACCAAGTCTTTTCTTTTCCGATACTACCCAGGTGATAACTTTAATGCGACCCTTTGGCATCTCTTTTAGAATTGAAAGATCAAGGTCGCCGTATGTGGTTAGTGCAACGGTTCGTGGGATTGGTGTTGCCGTCATAGTTAAAACGTGCGGTGTTCCCGACCGTTTGACTAAATGTGCTCTCTGTTCAACACCAAATCTGTGCTGTTCATCAATTACTACAAAAGCCACTTTATCGAAATCAGTTTTGGTTTTAAGGAGGGAATGGGTACCTATGAAAATATCGCTTCTCCCAAGTTCAATTTTTTTAACATCGGAGGTGATTAAGGAAATTCGAATATTAAATTTGTCGAACAATCTTTTGAGTGTTTGATAATGTTGGTTGGCCAGGATTTGGGTGGGAGCCATGATTAATGTTTGATAGCCGTTAAGGAAGGACGCAAAAGCCCCAACTGCAGCTACAACTGTTTTACCGCTCCCTACGTCTCCCTCCAAGAGTCTGTTCATCGGAACGTCTTTTCCTAAATCGCCTAGGATCTCATCAATTGCTATTTTTTGTGAATCAGTTAATTTGAATGGCAGCTTCTCAACAAAATCGTTAATTGTTAATTTGTTAATTGTTAATTTGTTCGCAACGCGTGTTTTGCTCCAGTTTAATTTTCTGAACTCGCTTTTGAGCTGCAAGGCAAGAAGTTCGTTAAAAGCCAGTCGACGGCGCCCTTCCTCAACTTCTTTTAAATCTTTAGGGAAGTGAACTTCCCGTATTGCTTCTTTAAAGTCCGCAAGTTTGACTCTTTCCAAAATTTCTTGCGGGAGATATTCCGAAATTGAAACAGTTTCAAAAGCAGTGCGGATTTTGGTTCTAATCCACTTTGAAGAAAGGCCCGCAGTTTCGGCATAAACCGGCACAAACCTGCCGGTGTGGAATGTTTCTTTTTCTTCAGAGTCAAGAATTTCATAGTCAGGGGAGCTTAAGCATAGTTTTCGGTTGAAAAACCCAACCTTGCCGGAAAGTGAAACAAGCCGTCCCGGATATAAAGTTCTAATTAAAAAAGGCTGGTTAAACCAAACTACCATAAGTTTTCCTGTCGAGTCTTCTACCGAACCGATTTGCATCCTAAGTCCGCGCTTACTGAATATATTTTTGACCGAAACTATTGTTGCGTGGATGGTTACGGTTTCGCCCGCACGGAGTTTATTGATTGTTGTCACTAATGAATAGTCCAAGTATCTACTTGGAACGTGGTAAAAAAGATTCTCGATAGTATGAATCCCTAATTTCTCGAACATCCTTGCAAAATAGGGGCCGATTTTAGGAAGAAAACTAACATTATCCTCTAATTGAAGCATGAGCTGATTTTACACTATTTCTTTTCCCATCTATTTTTATCCCTTTTGTTAATCTTCCTCATTACTTTTTCAAATGCCTTATCTAGGTCGATATCTAAAGAGTTTGCAAGACATACAACTGTGTAAATTACATCACCCAGTTCCATCTCTAGATCAGTTTTGGATTCTGTTGGCTTTTTCTTTTTGGGGCCAAACATATGGTTAAGTTCCCTTGCGACTTCTCCTACCTCTTCGGTAAGTCTTGCCAAAATTTCCAGAGGTTTAAAATAGCCGAGTTTATATTGTGAAATCCAGTCGTCCACTTCTTTTTGTATTTTTCTTAAACTCATAAGAAAAGATTATGCCGAAGAAAATACGAAGTCAAGAGTTAATTAGCGTCCGTAAATAATGTATGGGAGAATAGCACTACCCAAAAGCGCCAGTGAGGCAATTATAGTTATAACTACAAATATTTTTTTACCTTTTTTCCCAATCATATTTTATTTCCATATGATGCATCGATGCATCATACTCGATTATTTTGAAACTTTAAGAAATGTTCTCTCTCCAACCTTTACTTCATCTCCAACTTTAAGTTTGATTGAGCCTTCAGTTGCTTTGGTACCGTTAATATCCACAGCACCCTGACGTAAAAGTTCTTTTACAGATGCCATACTATTTCGCGGAGAAAAAGGAATAAGTGTCTTTGCCAAAGTTTCCTCGGCTTTAACTTTTATATTGAATACCGGCTTTTTGTCCTGAAAAGTTTGAGCAAATGTCTTTTGTGCTTCTTCTGCGTCTTTCTCTGAGTGGTACATTGTTACAATTTCACTCGCAAGTCTCTTCTTTGCTTCAAGCGGGTGGCCCTTTTCTAATTTATCGATTTCTTGTAACGGGACGTTCGTTAAAAGCCTAAAATACGGTAATATTTGTGAATCGGAGATTGACATAATTTTGCCAAACATACCATCGGGTGTATCGTCGAGCCAAACACAATTGCCCGAACTTTTGCTCATTTGTTTCCCGTCGGTACCGGTAATCATAGGAACCGATAAAACGTATTTCTGGTGTTTATTCATTTTTTCCTGCAGCTCCCGGCCAATTAACATGTTGAAGGTTTGATCGGTTCCTCCTATCTCCAGATCAACGTTCATTGCCACCGAGTCATAGCCTTGAAGAAGCGGATACAAAAGTTCATGGGTCCAGATAGTATCACCCTTTTCGATTCTTTTTTGGAACATATCGCGCTTGAAAAGCTGTACAGCGCTAATATTTGATGCAATTTCGATAATATCCCTAAGTGTTAATTTTAAAAGCCATTCGCCGTTAAACATAATGTTAACTTTGTTGAAGTCGATAATGCTTTTTACCTGATCTTTCCATGTCGAAACATTGCTGTTGATTTGTTCAGCCGCGATTTTTGCCCTGGCGCTTTCCCGCTGTGAAGGATCACCCGCAAGAACAGTCCCCGTTCCGAATAAAAGAATTGTCTCGTGTCCCAAATCCGCAAATTGCTGTAACTTTCTTAATGCTATTGAATGCCCCAAGTGAAGCCTGGAACCCGTGGGATCAATTCCCAGGTAAAGTTTTATTTTCTTTTTAGCCATTAAAGAGGCAAGCCCCTTTTTATCAGGCAAAATTTGTTCCACGCCTCTTGTTAAAAGTTCGTCAATATTGTCCATTGCCTAGTAATTATAAATCTAATAAGTATTTAATCCAAGAGCATTGGTTGATTATTTGCGTTCTTAGCCTATAATTTCTCCAATGAGTCACGAATTTACTTCGGCTGAGGTCGCGATTCTTGCAGGTGGACGCGGGCAAAGGATGGGTGAGCTTACGAATGAGCGTCAAAAGTGCCTTTTGCCTGTTGAAGGTAAGCCAATTCTTGGTTACGTGCTTGATTCCTTGGCGCGCGCATTTGGAAATACGAAGGTAATGGTTTGTCTTTCCTACCGTGCTAAAGATGTTTACGAATACGTGAGTAAAAATAAGCCTAGAAATATGGTTATGGACTTTATTTATGATACTGGCGGACAGAGGACAGTTGATCTATTCCGCTCACTTGAAGGTAAAGTAAAACCTCCTTTTATCGCAACCGCTGGCGATATTATTCTTGCGTCGGATTCTGTTTATGTTAATGCTATGCATTTGGCTGTTGAAAGCGGTGCGTCACTTGGGGTTTCAGTTTCGCCGAGAGTTTTTGAAGCGGACACCCATGGTGTTGCCAAAGTGAGAGGAAATTGGGTTTCTGAATTTCAGTACCCACCACCAGAAAATCCTGACCAAGACCATTTGCGGGATATGACTATCTGGGGATTCGGAAAATCTTCATATAATTATTTGGAAAAGTTTAGTGAGGTAAAGGCGCTATCTAAGGTAATAGCTCAGTCAGTTAAAAATGGGGAAAATGTATTTGCCAATATATATGAGGATTCGTGGTATCATTTTGCCAACCCGGAGGATCTTAATAAACTCCATCGAGATTCTTCAAAATCTTAGACCTGAGTACTTCGACCCCTTTTTCGCTAAGCATATATTTTTTTGACTGGCGGATGTTTTTTTTGACTAACCAGACTGGACTATCTGAAAACTTTTCACCTCTGTATCTCGGAATTAAATGCCAATGAAGATGCGGCTCGGTATTTCCTAATAATTCATAATTCATTTTGGCTGGCTTCACAGTTTTAAATATAGCCTTTGCAACAAGTGACATCTCATATAAAAATCTTTTCCTCTCCCTATCTTTTAGTTGATGTAATTCAGTGATATGTTTTTTATAAAGAAAAAGAACATAGCCTTTATTATATTGATATTTACTTAAGACGGCATATCCGGTCGAAAATTCTTTAATTAAAAATGGGGAGGTTGGGAGTTCAGTGACCCATTGACATATTGCGCAATTCCTTGACATATTGCTTGGTGATTTTATAACTCTTTTCCTAAAATTACAATTTGTTTGTTTTTCACAGTCTTGGTACAATCAGATAAATGTGGAGGGACCGAAGAAGATATAGATCAGAGCTGTCAAAAAGCAGAAGGCTTGTCAGGCTTGCCAAACTGGCATTCGTAGGAGCAATTCTTCTTATTATTCTTTTTTTTGTGGGGATTCCTCTCCTCTCTTTAACACTCCCCTCACCGGATAAAATTGTCCGCCAGACAGGCTATTCAACACAGATAATGGATAGGAACGGCAAGATTCTTTATGACGTGTATGCAAATCAAAACAGGACTCCCGAAAATTTAGGCGATATTCCTCTATACCTGCGCCAGGCCACTATATCTATTGAAGATAAAAATTTTTATACCCACCCCGGCTTCGATGTGTTCGGAATGCTAAGGGGTTTTTCCAGGATATTTACAACTGGGCGGGCTGAGGGCGGTTCCACCTTAACTCAGCAGTTGGTTAAAAATGCCCTTTTGACGGATGACAGAACGCTTCCGCGGAAAATTAAAGAATTTGTTCTTAGTCTTGAGATTGAAAAGAAATACACCAAAGATCAAATTCTACAAATGTATTTAAACGAGGTTCCATATGGCGGTACCGCCTGGGGCGTTGGAGCCGCCGCCCAAACTTATTTTGGTAAAGATGTAAAAGACTTGGATCTTACCGAATGTGTAATTCTGGCAGGTATGCCTCAAAGTCCTTCAAATTATTCACCGTATTCTTCAACCCCAAAGGCTTATATTCAAAGGGCCGGGGATGTTTTAAGAAGAATGCGCGAAGACGGATACATTACCCCAGCGCAGGAGAAATCGGTAAATGCTGCGCTTCCCAATGTTTCCTTCCAGAGCCGGGGTGCCGGTTTTAAGGCTCCGCATTTTGTACAGTATGTAGAAAAAATTCTCGGGGATAGGTATGGCCAGGCTGCAGTCGAACAAGGTGGATTAAAAGTAACTACAACGCTCGATTTGGATTTACAAAACCAGGCCCAGCAGATAGTTTCCGATGAAGTTACAAAAGTAATTTCCCAGCACATTACAAACGGAGCCGCAGTTGTAATTAATCCCGAAACAGGAGAAATACTGAGTATGGTTGGATCAAAGGATTTCAATGATCCTAATGTAGGTCAATATAATGTTGTTACCGCCCTTAGGCAGCCAGGGAGTTCGTTTAAACCTTTCACTTACGTTACTGCGCTTAAAAAAGGCTATACCGCTTCGACTCTTTTGATAGATGTTCCTACAACGTTTCCCGGTGGTGTAGGACAACCCGATTATGTTCCGGTTAATTACGATAATAAATTTGTCGGGCCCATCCAAGTTCGTTATGCCCTTGCAAATTCACGTAATATTCCTGCGGTTAAAATGCTGGCGAAGGTGGGAATTAAAGACGTGCTTTCGACCGCTACTGATATGGGCATCACAACTCTTCCTCCTACTACAGACACGCTTAAGCATGTCGGTCTGTCCCTAACTCTGGGCGGAGGTGAAGTACGTTTACTTGACATGGCCGATGCGTATTCGGCATTTGTAAATAAGGGTGACAGAATTGATCCGGTTGCGATTTTAAAAGTTGTTGACTCAAACGGTAAGGTGCTGGAGGACAACCACCCGCAGAAAGGCAAACAGGTTTTAACCGAACAACAGGCTTACTTAATGAGCTCAATTCTTTCTGATAATGATGCCAGAACGGCGGAATTTGGTGCAAACTCATATCTAAAAGTACCGGATTTAAATGTAATGGTTAAAACTGGAACCACAAACGACAAGCGTGATAATTGGACAATAGGGGGCAACGATAACGCCATGGTCGGTGTTTGGGTCGGCAATAACGATAACTCCCCGATGTTAAATGTTGCCTCGGGAATTAGCGGAGCTTCCCCAATATGGCACAAAATTGTAGTTGCTGTTCTGTCTAATAAACCAAAATTAAATTTTGACATTCCACAAAATATAATTACCGCTCAAGTTGATTCTGTTTCGGGCTATGCGGCTCATGACGGATTTCCAAGCCGAAGTGAAACGTTCATCAAAGGAACGGAACCTGCGGGTAATGACCCAGTTCATACAAAGTTAAAAGTATGCAAAAGCGACGGAAACCTAGCCAACCCGAGCGATATCGCGGCAGGGAATTACGATACTAAAGAGTACTTTGTCTTTAAAGAAGAAGACCCTACTGCAGCACCGGGTGGACCTAATAAGTGGCAGGAAGGCATATTAAATTGGCTTAATACTCAAGGCGACTCTCGGTACAAGCCGCCGTCTAACTATTGCGGTACGGGAAATCCGGTAGACGTTGAATTTACTTCTCCAACGGACCAAACGTCCAATATTTCTCCTGACCCAAATCCTTTTACAATAACTTTTACGGCGAATTCCAGCTCGGCTATTGCTTCTGCCGATCTACAAATCAACGGCAGCACTAAATGCAGTTTCAGTAGCGGTCAAAACAGTTATAGCTGTGGTCCGATTACCCTTCCCATCGGTGTTTACTCACTTAAAGCAGAAGCGACCGATGCTCAGGGGCACAAGTCTGACAGAGGTATAACAATCGGGGTAGGTGAAGCCTGGAATGCTGCTACTCCAACCCCTTCCCCAACTGCAACCCCTTGATTTTGATGCTATAATAAGGCGATGACCGAAAGACCCAAAAAGTCTTTTGATAAGTTTGTTGAATACAGAGTATCGGATTCCCCGAGTTGGAGCAGTTTGTCGCCCCAAATTATCTCGCATTTTAATGGAACTATTCCAAGTAATTTTGAACCTCACTTAATCGAATGGGCCGTAATAAAGGGACAAGCAAGAGACGGTTTAATAACCAAAGAACAAATGAATGACATAATAATTGGGTTTAGTAATGCACACGCGCGATTGCTTTCGAATAGTTTATTTTCAGGAGCTATAAGAATAATAACTTCAAAAATGTCTCGAGGTACTTAACCTTTAATTTGCCCCCCAAATTTTTCTTTAACTTTTTGAAGAATTTTATTTCTAATTTGCTCTACTTCTTTATCGGTTAAGGTTTTTGTGTTGTCATGATAACTAATTCTGAAAGTATATGAATTCTTGTAAATGTCTCGAAGTTCAGCATTGTTAATTGTTGATTGTAAATATCGAATTTCTTCTAAGACTTTTCCAACCATTGTTTTTTCTGGTAAAGTAAATGTTATATCTTCCACTTGTGAAGGATATTTCGAAATTTCCGTATATACGGTAGTTTTTTGAGTAAGTCCGAAAAGTTTCGATACCTCAAATTCGTAATAGACATTACTTGAATTCTCCGGAAATCCAATGTAGCCTATTTTTTCGGTCCCAATCAAAATTGAAGAACATTTACCTGCGGCAAAGCCTTTTGATTCATTTATTTCAAAATTCGCATTGAGACGCAGTTTTTCTAAAAACGCTTCTACTATTCCTTTTGCGTTTCGATATTTGTAACCTTCAAAAATTCCGGCAAGCATTAATCTTTCTTCAGGCAAATCATTTTTCTTGGGTAAATAAATATTCGACATTTCAAATAAATGAAAAGACTCAAAGGTTCCTGAATTTTGCCTAGCTGCATTTATTAGTGAAGGCATTAACGAGGTTCTTAGATATTCACTATCGGTTCCCAGAGGATTTATTAACCTTAATGCATTTTGACTAACGTAATCTTCTGCTACCAGAGATGAGGTGTAAACTTCTACTCCTCCCCAACCCGATAAATAATTTTTGAGTTTTTCCTCAAATGTGAATTGCAAGGAAGTTGAACGCCCGGTAAGTTTTCCCGACATGACTTCACTCGGCAAATTGTGGTAACCGTAAATCCTGGCAATTTCCTCAACAACGTCTTCCGGCTCGAGAACGTCGCGGGACCTAAACGATGGAACATTAACCGTTAAATTATTTCCGGTCCATGCCGTTTCGAATTCAAGCGAGGTAAGGAAGTCTGAAATATCTTTCTTTGAAATATTCACTCCCAATCTTTTTTCAACAAAGTCTAAATTAAGATTTATTTTTTTAGATTTGAACGGGAAAGGATAGATATCGATAACTTCTTTTTCCGGCGTCCCTTTACACAGTTTTTCAAAAAGCTCAATTCCTTTTAGAATTGCCGGGGTGACGAGTTCGGTATCGGTTCCCTTTTCAAAAATAGTTGCAGCCATAGTCCGCTGGGCCAGGCCCATAGAAGTCTTTCTGATTCTTACGGGATCGTACGTTTGAACGAACAACAAAACATTTTTAGTATTTGTGTCAACCGCGCTCAAGTTGCCTCCCATGACCCCCGCCAGATCAATAAGTCTTCCATCGCCGTCTTCAATCACGATATCACCGCCGTTTAATTTGAAAATCTTTCTGTCAAGCGTAGCAATACTCTCGCCATTTTTGCTTTCCCTTAGAACCATCTTGTGCTTTTTAATTTTGTCGTAGTCGAATGTGTGTACGGGTTGGCCCAGTTCCAACATAATATAATTGCTGATATCAACAACATTATTTATTGCTCTTACCCCGGCCGACTCAAGTCTGGTCTTGATAAGCCCGGGCGAATCTCCGATTTTTACATTTTTAATTAATACAGCGCAAAATCTCGGGCAAAGTTTTGAATCGACCACGGGGTTTAAATAGCTCACCTTTTTAACAAATTTATATTCGCTTGATGAAGTTTTAGTCCGTTTTAATTTTGCATGAACTTTAAATCTCGGCAAAATTGCCGTGGCCTCCCTGGCAATTCCGTAAACCGAAGTGCTATCAATTCTGTTTGTGGTTACTTCAATGTCGTATACGCTATCTGCTCCAAATTTTTCAATACGCTCAACCGACGGGCCGGAAAGTGATAAATATTTTGCCAAGTCGGCAGGTTTTGCTTTAGTACCCAAAAATTCTCTTAGCCAGGAATCTAAAATTTTAATATCCATATTTTTACGTGTAAACACTTACATAATATATATTATGTAAGTGCTATTAAAACTGTGTTAGAAAACGTAAATCAGCACTGTATAAAAGTCTAATATCGGGAATAT
Organism: Patescibacteria group bacterium; assembly: GCA_041499035.1. Classification (GTDB taxonomy): domain Bacteria; phylum Patescibacteriota; class Microgenomatia; order UBA8517; family UBA8517; genus DATFUL01. The sequence goes on along the minus strand of JBGQJK010000011.1, from coordinate 17,727 downwards.
GTATTCCGCCTTTCATCATATACGTTCTCTCCACTCCCCAGCCGAAAGCGAAACCGGAATATCTGCTTGGATTAATGCTGCCAGCTTTTAATACATTGGGGTGGACCATCCCCGCACCTCCCAACTCTAGCCAGCCGCCTTTGCAAAGCTTACAGCCTTTACCGTCACAGTTACCGCAACTTATATCAACTTCAAAAGACGGTTCTGTAAATTGAAAGTGATAAGGTCTCAGCCTGGTCTTTCTTTCTTTGCCAAAAAATGATTGGGCAAAATAGTCAAGCGTTCCTTTTAGATTAACAATGGAAATATCTTCGTCTACTACCAGCCCTTCAAACTGATGAAACATCGGAACATGGCTTACATCCGATTGACGTCTATAGCATTTGGCAATGTTGATCATTCTTATGGGCGGAGTTTTTACCTTTAGCATTTCCCGGACTTGTCCGCTTGAAGTGTGTGGAGTCAAAACCGTCTTTCCGTATTTGGGGTTTTCCCGCGTATCCACAAAAAAAGTTTCCCACTCGTCTCGCGCAGGGTGGCCCTTGGGCATGTTTAATCCTTCAAAGGCAAACCAGTCCCATTCAACTTCGGGGTAGCGGACTCTCTCAAAATCTATCCCTTCAAAAACTCTGGAAATTTCAGTGATTGCTTGTGTAACCAAATGAAGATGGCCGATTTTAGGTTTAATTCCAGGGATAGTCGGGTCGAACCACTCCCGCGCGTTCTCTTTAAAAGAATTTTTTTGCTCTGCTAAAAGGTTCTCAAGTGTCTGTTTTGTTTCATTAATTAAAATTCCGACTTGTTGCCTGCTTTCAACTGGCACTTCTTTAATTCTTTTAACTAAACCTGTTATTTTCCCGCTCCTTCCAAATAAATCAATTCTGATTTGTTCAAGTTCCATATTGTCCTTAGCTGATGTAATTTGCGCCAACGCCTGATTTTTAGCACTCATTATTTCTTCCTGCATGTGATTTATATTTTACCTTTTGGATCTTCGTTTAGCTATCCCCTTAAAAATATCTTCTCAATTTTTTTATATTTCAGTTTCAGGTTTCACTATAGGCTTGGCAGTTGTTACACCATCATTCGTAGTGGATGTTTCATAAAGCGGCTTATAGCCTGATGGACACTCTGTTTTTTGAACGTAGGTTATCGCCTCCTGCCACGGGACTTTGTTGGCAATTAGTCTTTCGCATTGGTCCAGGGCAGGACATCCCGTGCAAAAACCGGTTCTTTTTCTTAAACATTCATTGTCTTTCATATTTTTACCACTAAAAAACCTCCTTTCGGAGGTTTAGAAAATCACGCAATTCTAAACCCCCGTTAGGAAGTAAAGAATGCAAAATAACTATTTACGTTTGTATTCATTTTGATAATACTACTTAGAAACCTTGGCTGCGTCAACTATTTGCTTAATTGTTGCCGGGTCCTCGACCGCAATTTGGGAGAGGATTTTGCGGTCCAGCTCAATTTTTTCTTTTTTCATTCCGGAGATAAACTTGGAGTAGCTTACACCGCACTCGCGTACGGCAGCATTTAAACGGACTATCCAAAGACTTCTTAAGTCTCTCCTTTTAAGCTTTCTACCGGCAAAAGCATAGGCCCCGGCATGAACCAAAGCCTCTTTGGCAGTTTGAATTCTTGTATGGCGCGCCTGCCTAAAGCCCTTGGCGCGGGCCAGCATTTTTCTGTGTCTTCTTGCCGAAATTGATTTAACTCTCATTTCTTTGTTTTCTAGCCGCTACCTCTCTCATCTTTTTGTTGGTACGCCTACCCACTACTTTCCTGACCTTTCTGGCTAAGTATCCGGTTACATTTAAAGTCCTCTTTAGGCCCCTAAGCTGCTTGCTGGATTTGCTTGCTTTCAAATGCCTTCTAAAGCTTTGCCTGCGCAAAACTTTGCCGTTTTTGGTTATTTTTAACCTATTTGTTAACGATTTTTTTGTTTTCACTTTTCCCATTTGTTTTTTTTGTATAAGAAATTACTGTTACCAAATGCTTGCCCAGGAATTTGGGCTCCATATCTGTAATCACGCTCTCGCCAAACTCTGCCTTAATCTTGTTAATTACGTCAAAACCCGTATGCTTAACCCTCATTTGCGGACCTGTGAATACTACTACAACCCGTACCTTATTTTTTTCGGCAAAAAACTCTTTTACTCTTGCCAGCCTTGTTTTAAAGTCGTTATCGGCTATAAACGGACTAAATCTGATTTCCTTGACTCCTCCGCCCTTAACCTTTTTGGCAACTTCACGGGCCTTCTTTTCCTCTGAGTACCTGAATTTGCCGAAATCGACTATTTTGGCTACAGGGGGCGTTGCGTTTGGCGCTATTTCAACAAGCGTAAGCCCGCTTGCTTTAGCCTTAGTAACCGCCCCAGCTACGCTCATTACTCCCAAAAGCTTTCCTTCTGAATCAATTACACGCAGGGAGGGAGCCCGTATTTGATAATCTGTCCGCCAGAAAAGTTTTTGTTTTGCCAACTTGCTTAAGTTAGGTGAATTGTAGCTAAAATATGAGCTTTTATCAAGCGTTACTATTTTTAAGTACTTTATAACGAAGTTGTACTATCCCGTTTAGAAGTTTTTTAAAACCAATCAAGCCTAGTCTGAATTCGAATTCTGTAGGATCAAATAGCTGAATACCCCTACCTAGAATGGCGGGTTCTATATCAACAATCACCTCATCAATAAGACCAAGTTTTGCAAATGATGAGTTATTTTTGGAGCCGCCTGTGAGAATCACTTCCTTGTATCCTTTTTGCTTGAGTAATTTAAGGGCACCCTGAGGAGAGTTAGCCAGAAAAAAACCAGGTTTGAGTTTAAGATTGGAATTACTTGAAAGAATAACTTTAGGGAATTTGTCTAAAGTCTTCAGATAATCTTCACTCCACCCACCGACCATTTCATAAGTTTTCCTTCCCCAGATTAGACAGCCTTTAGCCTTTACGGATTTAACAAATTCAACCCAATTGTCATGTGAAGAAAAATCCTCATTATAATCCGAAGTGGCGATAATACCATTCAGTGTTATCGTCATCCAGAGGGTAACTTTCATTCTAGATAGTAATCTTTTCCTCAATCTCCTTACGTATGTAGCCAATAAAGGTTTTTAGCGAAAAAGGTCCGTCTGCTTTGCCACTTCGCGCTCTTTCGGTGACCGTATTTGTTTCAACTTCCTTATCTCCAACAATTAACATATATGAGACCTTCTCGTTTTGTGCATCGCGGATTTTGGCCTGCAACCTTTCGTTTCTGTCATCTACCTCAACTCTAATGTTTTCTTTTTTGAGTTCTTCCGCGACTTTATTTGCATAATCTAGCTGCTTGTCCGTAATAGGCAAAACTTTTACTTGAACCGGTGTAAGCCAGGTTGGGAAGGCGCCTTTGTATTTTTCTATAAGGAAAGCCATTGTGCGTTCAATCGCTCCTATTGAGGCTCTGTGAATTACAATCGGCTCAACTTCGGCTCCTTTGTCATCAATATATTTTAATTCGAATCTTTTAGGCATAACAAAATCATATTGAACGGTAAATGCGGTTTCTTCCTGCCCGTTAACCTTTTTAATCTGGACATCTATCTTCGGTCCGTAAAAGGCCGCTTCAGATTCTGCTTCGTAGTAAGGAGCCTTAATTTCCTTAAGAACACTTCTTAGTACGTCTTCGGCATAGTCCCACGACGCATCATCCTTGTAGAACTTCTTTTCGTCCTTCCTATCTCCCAAAGACAAACGGAATCTGTAATCTTCGCCTTTTTTAAACCCTAGGGCGCCATTTAAGTAATCAATTAAGTTAATTACATCCTTAATAACTTCTTTGGCTTTTTCTTTTGGAGTAAAAATATGAGAGTCGGACAAAATAAAAGTCCTGACCCTCATGAGTCCTGAAAGTTCTCCACTTTTTTCGTATCTAAATTGCGGCGAAATCTCGGCCAATTTCAAAGGCAACTCTTTATAACTTCTGGGAACACTTTTATAAAGCATAAAGTGATGTGGGCAAGTCATGGGACGCAGGATCAGTTCGTCATCATCGACTTTCATAACCGGGTACATTGTGTCTTTGTAGTAAGGATAGTGGCCGGAAGTTTTATAAAGCTCAGTTTTGGCGATCGGCGGGGTGTAAACATGCGAATAGCCCCATTTAATTTCGGTGTCTACTACAAATCTTTCCAATTCTCTTCGGATTACCGAACCCTTAGGGGTTAATAAAGGAAGACCTTTACCTACGAGATCGGAAAATACAAATAGATTAAGCTCCTTCCCAATTTTCCGGTGATCACTTTCCTCTGCAAGTTTTCTTTTCTCTAAATACTCATCTAATTCCTTTTGCGACGGCCAAACCGTGCCATAAATGCGTGTAAGCATTTTATTTTTCTCGGATCCGCGCCAATAAGCGCCCGCTACAGATAACAATTCAAAGTATTTAAGTCCATCTGAAGGCCTTTCAATGTGACCTCCCCTGCAAAGGTCGGTATAACTGCCTGATTTGTAAAAAGTTAATTTCTGTTTTTCTCTGGCAAGTTCATCAATCAGCTCAATTTTATACTCATTGCCTTTGTAGGCTTCTTTGGCTTCCTTCTCTGATACTTCACTTTTTTCAAACCCTTTCCACGATTTGACAAGTTCTTGCATCTTGTTCTCAATCTTAGGGAAATCTTCTTCAGAGATTTTGAAATCTCCAAAATCGAAGTCGTAATAGAAGCCATCCTCGATTGCAGGTCCAATCGTTCTTTTGGTCTTGGGCCAAAGTTCCATGACGGCTGCAGCCAAAAGGTGGGCACAGGAATGTCTAAGATGGTCTAATGATGAATTGTCTTCTTTCATAGTTTTATATTACTACTTAGAAGACGACTAATGAAGCCGTGGTTCCACTTCCCTTGACCGTCGAAGCCTTGGCGTAGGCGGCCCACTTTTACTAGTTAACTTTTGCTCCCCGATTAGTGAGTTCGAATCAACACAAAACTTAACTTGATAAGAATAATTTAACGTTTTGAAGAACTAATGTCAATGTTTTTGAAGCTTGGCTTGTTTCCTGGCTTCGGTTTCGTCCAGAATTGTTTTTCTGATGCGGATGGATTTGGGGGTAACCTCAACTAGCTCCGTGTCGTCAATGTATTCCAATGATTCCTCAAGACCCATTCTATGCGGTACATTGAAATGCTCCATTGAACCGTCGCCCTTACTGCGCATATTGGAAAGCTTTTTCTCTTTGCAGGCGTTGACTCTCATGTCTCCGCTCCTACTGCACTGCCCTATAACCTGCCCTTTATAAACTTTTTCCGCCGGGCCCACAAAGAATTCTCCTTGATCTTGAACTTGGGTCATGCCGTAAAGTCTTGTCTCGCCTGTTTCGTAAGCTACCAAACTCCCACGCTCCCTTTCTCTACTGAATCCGTCGTCGGGCAGGAATTCAAAGAAAGCGGCATTCATAATTCCCAAACCTTTTGTATCCGTAATAAATTCGCTTCTGAAGCCGATAAGTTCTTTTGTAGCGATCGAAAATTCCAAAAAAGTAGTGCCTTCAGTATTTTCCATCGTATCCATTTTGGCGTGACGCTGGCCCATCTTTTGGATTACAATTCCGGAATATGCCTCCGGTACTTCAATGTAAACTTTTTCGTAAGGCGTTAACTTCCTGCCGTCAACAATTTTATTAACAACGTGGGGACGGCTTACCTGAAATTCGTAGCCTTCCCGTCTCATACGTTCAATAAATATGGCTAAATGGAGCTCTCCGCGTCCCAAAACTGTCCAAGTCCCGTCACTATTATCCTCAACTCTTAAGGCAACATCTGTCTCCAATTCCTTGTAAAGACGGGCCCTGATTTGGCTTGAAGTTTTAAATTCACCTTCATGGCCTCCAAACGGTGAATTATTGACCATAAAAACCATTTTTACGGTTGGTTCTTCTATATCCAAAAGCGGGAGTGCCACTGGACTGTTCGGATCGGCGATGGTTTCACCGATATTTACGTCCGGTATTCCGGTTATGGCCACAATGTCACCCGCCAAAGCCTCAGCTGCTTCAATTTTGCCAAGACCTTTGAAAGTCGATAGCGATGTAATTTTATATTTATTAATGGACCCTTCCCGATCAATATGGGCAATATCCTGGCCGTTTTTAATAAATCCCGAGTGAATTTTGCCGATTGCGATTCTGCCTTTATAATTATCTTTGCCGATGTTACTGACCAGCATTTGAAGTGGCTTGTCGCTGTTTACGATAGGAGCGGGAATGTCTTTCAATATAGATTCAAAAATTGGAGTGATATCAGTCATTTTTGTTAGTTCCGGTGTGTATCCTGCTTTCCCGTCGCGCCCGGAAGCGAAAACTATGGGAAAAAAGGCTGTTTCCTCGTTTGCACCAAGTTCCACGAATAAATCAAAAGTTTTGCCGTGAACCCAATCGGGTCTGGCACCCTTTTTATCGATTTTGTTCACGACTACAATAATCTTCAGGCCGAGTTTCAATGCTTCCCTCAAAACAAATCTGGTTTGGGGCATAGGACCTTCTTTGGCATCCACCAGAAGAAGTGCTCCGTCAGCCATGGAAAGAACACGCTCAACCTCACCGCCAAAATCGGCGTGTCCGGGAGTATCTATAATGTTAATTTTTACCCCTTTGTATTCAACTGAAGCATTTTTGCTAAAAATTGTGATTCCGCGTTCCCTTTCAAGCTCGTTGCTGTCGAGGATTGTGCCCTGCTCAGCCACTTCCTTCTTCATTTCGGTATGAGATTGGCGCAAAAGAGCGTCCACCAGGGTAGTTTTACCGTGGTCAACATGAGCAATAATAGCAACGTTTCTAATATCCATATGGTTTCAACAAAAAAGCCGCTTTTGTGCGGCTTGAATAGCCTATAGCTATTGAATTATACATTTAAATGCTATTTATAGCAATCCCGAGATGCTATAATTCATGCGTGCGAGGGCTCGTGGTATACCGGTAACACGCTTCCATGGCATGGAAGAGTAGCGGGTTCAATTCCCGCCGAGTCCACTTTTTGATATACTAAAATATGAATTTGCTTCATGTATTTATTCTCTCTCTTACCGAAGGGCTGACGGAATTTTTGCCGATTTCCTCTACAGGACACATGATACTGATCAGTAAGCTTCTAGGACTAACTGAGACCAATTTTGTTAAGACCTTTGAAATAGTAATTCAGCTTGGCGCGATTTTGGCAATAGTTGTTCTTTACTTCAAAAAGTTTGTTTCTAGCATCAATCTACTTAAGAAGCTTCTTGTGGCTTTTATACCTACGGCTATTGTGGGTTTTACTCTCTATCCTCTAATTAAAGGGGTTCTTCTAGGAAGCAGCGCAATAACTCTTAATGCTTTATTCTGGGGAGGTTTGGCAATAATCGGCGTGGAGTGGTTCCTAAAGCGCAAGAAAACAGAAGCCAAGAAAACAAGTGAAGTAACATATAAACAGGCCCTTATTATCGGTACTTTTCAATCCGTCTCCATTATTCCGGGAGTGTCGCGTGCTGCTGCAACGATAATCGGAGGACTTTTAACCGGACTTGATAGACCAACGGCGACAGAGTTCTCTTTTCTTCTTGCGGTTCCTACCATGATTGCGGCAACGGGCTTAGATGTCTGGAAAAGCAGACAAATGATTGCCCAGGGAGGCTTTCTGACTTTGTTCGTCGGTACAGTTTTTTCATTCTTCTTTGCGATTCTGGCAGTTAAATTCTTAATCGGCTACGTTAAAAAGCATGACTTTACTGCATTTGGAATTTATAGAGTTATCCTCGCGGGCCTCTTTTGGATCTTTGTGAAATAGAAGTATAAAAACAACCCCCGCCGTTTAGCGAGGGTTGCCGAACCTTCTCCGTAACTTTATTGCGGTTTTTACTTTAACCAAAAAATGAATTGATCGAGAAAAAGTTTAAGCCTGCAAATAAGTAAACTAAAAAGTTCTTTTGAAAGTAAGTTAGCTTACACTTTCTTTAAAAGTGGGCCTTAGCATTTCTGCTCTCCTTTCTATATTAAATATAGCACACTGATTCTTAAAAATTGCTTAACTTTTGAAGATAATTACGGAACCATCTTGGCTTTAGTATCCGGCTGAAGTGCACCGAATAAATTGCCTTCGGTATCAACAAAGTACTGCATAAATCCAACTCCATGAACCAAACCACCTTCATCAGCCCACTTTCCTCCTGCTTTCTTAACTTTCTTGGCAATTTCGTCTAATTTTTTAACTTGAATTGTGCAAACAAAAGCGTTATATCCGCCCGCCTTTTTAAAGATTCCCTTTCTGGGGACTATCCCACCGTTAATTCCCTCTTCTTTTTTGGGTCCTGCATCCACTACCCAATACTCTTGCTTTCCCCATTTACTGATCTTCCAGCCAAAAACTTTTGTATAAAATTTCGCAGCGCGTGCCGGATTTGTTGCGGTGATTTCGAAGTGAACAACTTTTGCCATTTGTAACTAAATCATACCACAAATGTCAAGACATAAAATGTGGACGCTAAGGGACTCGAACCCCTGACCTCTTTCACGTCAAGAAAGCGCTCTAGCCAACTGAGCTAAGCGTCCGTAATGGCTATACAAAGCGTATTATAACAAATATATATGAAGGGAAATACTACCCCGCGGATCTTTGCAAGTAATGATCCGGCGAGAGAAGGAAGCTGCTGCCTTTCTTTTTGTACATTGCCCAGTAATTTTTCTTTTCTGCCCTTTTATTAGTACCCTGAAGCCAAGTGGCGGCCTGATCAATTTTCTTTCTGAAGGACTGAAGAAATTCCAAAATCTTTTCAAAAAATAGTATGTGGTAAACACCCGGGTTTACTGGTACTTCCACCATCGCAATTTCGGTTTGAGTCGCGAGATTGCCAGTACTGGCCGCGAGTTTTGAAATCTCGACAGTGATGGTTTGCAACTGTACCCTAAGCTCCTGCATTTTTTCTTGAGAAAGACGCTTTTCGTCCGAGCTTAAATTTCGTTCAAGTGAAATCTGGGCTCTTAATTTTTTATTTTCTTCGTCTTTGCCACTTAAAGCCTCCGACATTTGCAAGGATTCTCCCGCCTTCATTTCGCCGGACCTTCTAACCTGCGGAGTCCCCATCCCCATCAATTCCTTGAAAAAGTCTTCCGAAGTGCTCTTTAAAAGATCGGTTCCCTGGTCGGTAAAGTCCCCGCCAATATCCTTAAGGGACTCGATTACGTTCCTTTTCACCACGCTCAATTTTGCCTTTTTATTGTCAGCCATTTGGCAAGATATTACGCCAAACTAATTAAAAAGTCCAGAGCTTTGCGTCTTCTTAGAATTGATTCAATTAAGCGTTTGCGGCTTTCCTTATCCTCCTGCGCTTCCTTGGGAGAAGATGCCTGAGACATCTCAAGAGCAGACTCCACTTCTTTGGGCTCTATTGAAAGGTTTTCGGTTGCCGCGATTTTGTTAAGAATTAAATCAATCGAAATGGCTTCGCGGGCCTGGACTGCATACTCGGCGCGTAAGTCTTGAGCTTTTTTGTTTATTGATGCCAGATAACTCTCAAGTGCAAGACCTAATTTTTCCAACCTGGAAAGTAGGCTTGAGAGACGGCTGTCCGCTTCTTCCTGTATCAAAATGTTGGGAATGTTTATTTTTGTGCTATCGAGAAGAGCTTTAAGAATAATTCCTTCCTTTTCCTCTCGTGTCTTTTCCTTAGCCTCCTTGCCGGGGACAATTATTGAGTCTGCCCGGAGTACCCCCTGAACGGCTTTTTTATAGTCCCCTAGAACAAATTCAGGCAGTTCGCAGGTAACTCCTCTTATCTGCCAGGCCTCTCCCTCTTTAGCATTAATTAATTCAAATCGGGGGTATACCGCAATCTTGAGTTTATTTTCCGTAACGGCATCGCTCAGGGCTTTTGGCAGAAGGTGGCTTAATGAGTGTTCAATAAGTGTGTTCTGAGGGATTTTCTCGCGGGCCTTGGAGAGCGGCGCCTGCCCTTTCCTAAATCCCGGGATCTCAATGTCCTTAGCCATTTCGGCAACGATTTCATCCTGGGCATTTTGGATAAGCACATATGGAATTGTGAAGGTAATTTGAATATTGCCGTCGCTTTCCCGCGCAATCACGGAAGTTATTTTGTCAGCCATGCTGCAATTGTAAATTGTAAATTGGCAATCCGCAAGGATTGGTCAGTTTATTTGTAAATTAGCGAAGCTTATTTTCCACCCCCACCTTTGTGTTGTGTTACGAAGGTAGGTCGGACAACAATTCCTTTAGGACTAAATTTGGGTCCGCCAAGACGGTTGGGTTGATTCCCGAACTTTGAAAATTTGGAGAAAGGGCTTACAGGTGGCAACCCCTTTTTTGCATTTGACATGGAAATATTATACAATACTTTTCATAACAAGCTTTGTGAGGCCCCGATAACTTCGGCAGTTTCTCCAAGGTAAGAAAAAATAGATGGAGGTGAGTAGTAAATAAAAATGCAAAATACCAAACTTTTTGTTGGTAATTTGGACTGGAGTGTTACAGGTGACGATCTCCGAGCAATGTTCGCAGCACTAGGTACAGTAGCCGATGCAGTTGTCCTAATGGACAAAATGACAGGCAGGAGCCGCGGATTCGGATTTGTTACCATGGGAACAGAAGATGAAGCAAAAGCAGCTATTGAAAAACTCAATGGCAGTGACCTTAAAGGAAGAAAGATTAATGTCAATTTGGCCCGTCCAATGGAACCAAGACAGTAATTTAGATCGAAAACAAGGAAAGCGAAAAGTTGCGACTTTAGGTCAAAATGGAAGTAGTTTTCCTTTTTTCGTGGTTAGATTATCCTTACTCCCTGGCCAGTTTGTGAAGAAACCAGGTGGTTAAGGAAAGTACAATTGAGCCAAGAACGGCTGCCGTAAAATTGGCAATAAAGAATCCGGGGACAATGCGTGAAGTACCCCATAAAAGAAGTACGTTAATTAAAAATGCGCCAATGCCAAGGGTCAAGATGGAAATTGGGAGAGCAATGAGCTGCAAAACCGGCTTTATAAATGTGTTGACGATTCCGATTACTATTGCCGCTACAACTGCCGTCCAAAGATCTTTAAGAATAAATCCGGGAACAAGATATTCGACTACCAAAAGCGCAAAAACATTTATTGCTAACCTTATTACTAATCGCATAGTTTTATTGTAAATGTTTTTGATAAAAAATTAAAGCGTTTGCAACAGCCTGGTTCCAGCCGGGTGTTAGATTGTGGTCGCCCCCCGGGTACTTAATATAAGTTACATCAACACTCGCTTCTTTGAGATTTTTGGTTAGCAGGTCGGTCCAGGCAACGGGAACGGATTCATCCGCAGTGCCTTGGTTGATTTGAAGAGGCGCTTTGATATTAGGCAAATATTTGGTCAGAGAATACAAATCGGAATCGTAGTTATTTTCAAAATCGGCAGTTTGCCTCCGTAAAAACTTGCCGCTGTCGCTGGCGTCATCCGTGTAATACAGAATCGAAAAAGGAAAGGGTTTACTAACCGGTGCCCAGAGAACGGTCGGATATGCCGCACCCGTAGCTTCAAGAGTGGTCAGTGCAATCTGTCCGCCATTGCTGTGACCCCAAATAAAGATGTTCTTTCCGTCCCACTTGTTTATCGAAGAAACGGATTTAAGTATTTCCATTGCTGTGGTGTAGGTTTGAAAGCGTGCTTCAAATATATCCTGTGTTTCCTTGTCGCTGTCGCCGTAACCCAAAAAATCGGGCGCAACCGTAATAAAGCCGTTTGCGGCAAAAATCTCAGCTGCATGTTGTGTTCCGTCACCGATAAAATAATCCTTGGGATCAACATAGCCTCTAAACATTACTACAACCGGAAAAGTTTCTGTGCCTTTTGGAGTATCGATTAAGCCTGAAGTTGTCTTGAGATTGCCGGATAGGTCAGGACTAAATTTCATAGTGAATTCATATGAAGTAAACTTTGGATCGTCTTTTAAAACCTTACCTATTACAATTTCCGAAGGTTTGATATCAGCCTTACTTAAGTTCTCAATTGTGTATTTCGCGAGCGGTGTTGGTCTGGCTTCCGCGATCGGGTTTTTTGAAGATCTGGGTAAGTGATAGGCAGTGTTTGCGAACCAACCAATAAGAATAAAAATAATCGCTATTAAAAAATAATAAATTGAAGCTTTCGCCTTATTCACAACTAATTCTACGCTTTCGGCGAGTTTTTTTCGATCTTCTTTCTCTCTGGGGGCAAGATAATTCTTGAGAAATGTCGTCCCGGACCTTCCCCTGTAACTTTATAAACGCCATTTCCGGTCAGATAATATGACCCGATCAAATGAAAAAATTGCCGTCTTAAGCTTAGGTTATCCTTCTTTGCTATGGCTAATTCGCTTTGAGCTCTTCTTTCCAACTCGCTTTCATATTCACCCATGCGGTATTTTATCATGAAAAATATTGTATTGGAAAGATATATTTGACTTCGTATTTTCTTCGGGTTATATTTTCATTATGACGGTCAATGAAAAAGTGACAGTAGGAATGGTAAACGATATTCCCAAGTATGTAATTTGGAAGAATAGAAGCCACAATATTACTCAGGTCGGGCTGCATCACCTCTACCACCAGGGCAAAACTCTTTATCATATCTTTTCTGTTGTGGCCGATACCCTTTTCATGCGCCTCAAGTTTGATACCGATACTTTGTATTGGACGCTGGAAGAAACAGAAGATGGAATTTAACGGCTCCCCTTCGACCGTAATGCACATTGATCTTAATTCCTGCTTTGCGACTATTGAACAGCAGGCAAACCCCTTCCTCAGAGGTAAACCGGTTGCCGTCGCGGCTTTTGCAACCGATAAAGGTTGTATTCTGGCGGCGTCGGTTGAGGCCAAAAAGTTGGGTGTCAAAACCGGCATGAGAGTTATGGATGGCAAGAAGTTATATCCGGGACTAACAGTTCTTCCGCCGGACCCCTGGAAATATAGAAATGTTCACCTGAAACTCAGAAGTTTGATCTCCAACTTTACCTCCGACTTTTCTCCAAAGTCGATTGACGAGTTTGTACTCAATATGAAAGATTTTCCGAAGCTTAAGGAAACCGACATGAAAGGGATTGGCCTTGAAATTAAGCAAAGAATAAAAAAGGAAATTGGCGAATGGCTTACGGTTTCAGTCGGCATTTCACCAAATAGATATCTTGCCAAAATCGCTGCCGGGCTTAGAAAACCCGACGGACTGGACGAAATCAATAAACAAAATTTTCTTGATATCTATTCAAAACTAAAACTGACCGATCTTACCGGGATAAAACAAAGAAACGCTGCAAGGCTAAATTCAATGGGTATTTACTCGGTGCTCGACTTTTACGAAGCTCCGGTCTGGAGGCTCAAGGCTGCTTTCCATTCAATTACAGGTCTTTACTGGCATGCTCGCCTTGCAGGGTATGAGGTTGACGATGTTGAATATGGCCGTAGAAGCTATGGCAACTCGGTGGCAATAGGCAAGAATTTGAGTAAAATCAGTGAGCTCTCTCCCATCCTTGCCAGACTTACGGAGAAGATGTGTAGCAGGCTTAGAGCCTCGTATTATAGGGCAAGCGGTGTTCACCTTATGGTTGCCTACAAAGACGGCTCCTGGTGGCACAAGGGGCGCCTCTCGTCGCGTAGCATGTTTGACTCGAGAGACTTCTATAGGCTGGCATTCAGGCTTCTTCAGGAGGCAAATCCAAGCTCTCCCGTACTCAACCTGGCGGTATCGTGTTTTGGACTGACAAAGGATACTGCAACCCAGCTTGATTTTTTTGAGAATATTCCCGAGAAAGTCAACCTTGTTCAAGCGGTGGACAGGGTAAACGAAAAATGGGGGGATTTTACTGTTTCAACGGCACGGAGCATGAATGGAGCAAAAGTTGTGATGGACAGAATCGCTTTTGGCGGAGTTAAAGAGTTGGAAGAGTTACAGCGTCCCCTATCTTGATGCCACCGGTGTCGCAAAATCCTCCGTTCACCTCTAGAACATAATCTATTGGGCGACCTGCGGGATATATTTTAAGCTGTGCATCTTGGGTGCCGGCTGGAGGAGCGGGAATTTTCTTATCAATCTTTACAATTTTATTTCCGCTTATCCAAACCATGTCGAGCGGAATCTGCATATCTTTCATCCAAAAGGTGGGCGTTACACCCTTCGAATCAAATATAAAAAGCATACCCGAGTCGGCTGGCAGGGAGGTCCTTCCGCCCAGGCCTTTTTGCCTAGCACTTTCTGTATTTGCTGTTTCCACCTGTATGGTTTTACTTCCAATAGTCATTGTTTTTGTGGGCACTTGCGTTGCAATGGGAAAGAATTTGGCTAAATTAAATTGATTGGGCTTTTGAGTGAAGAGGCCAACCACTACAATAAAAACCATTACAGCCGCAAGGGGTAATAATATTTGTTTGACCATATTTATTTTCTGCCGAGCATTAGGGCAAGTACGGCGAAAAAGACCAAAATCGGAATACTAAGGTAAAGAAGAGTTCCGAGTGAGCTTTTAGGGTTTTTATGAAGATGGACAGTGTTTGATGACATAAATTTATTGTAACACTTTTGTGCACCATCTGGGACGATGTCGGAACCTACCTAACCTCCTCTATTGATCCTAAAGAGAAAGCGGCGCTCATTGTTGCCTTCACTCATTTTAAAAAGGAGGGAAAACAATGAACTGGTTCACTCCGTCCAAAACGGACACAAAACCATCTGATTCCCAGATGAGCTTCATTTTAGCAGATGAAACGAGCTTTTACCACAGATTTGAGCGGGATTTGCTTGAGGCTACGAAAGAAGTGGTTATTGAGAGCCCATTCATCACTGTCGCTAAACTTAGAAGCCTCAAGGCGATTTTTGAATCGCTGATTAGTCGGGGCGTGAAGGTCTTTGTCATTACACGGCATCCGGAGGAGCATGATGCACTCATGGCTGAACAGTCCGAAGCTGGTATCAGATTTTTTGAGAAAATTGGGGTACAGGTGCTTATGTGCCATGATCACCATCGGAAAATAGCTATGGTTGACCGTAGGATCATCTGGAAAGGCAGCTTAAACATTTTATCGCATCGGAATACCCGAGAATTTATGGAGCGGGAGGAAAACGAACAAAAGGCGGAGATCCTGTTCAAATTCTTGAAATATAACCAGGTAAGCGAGATTACTAGTCATTTGCTATACTAAGGAGGAAATTATGGATGATACTGTTGTAAATAAATCAGAACTCGTGATTGATGCGCTCCAGTACGCGCATGACCATAAGCTGGATATCAATAATAAAGACGATGTTCGGAAAATCCTCGAGGTGCTTGATCCTGAGCACAAAGAGGATATTGATGCGTTTATGGAACTTTTGAAAACGTCGGATGTGTTTATGACTATGAAGGCAAAAGAAATAAAAGCCAAAGAACCTCAGTTGCCAAATTAAATCTCGACCTCTTTACCCAATAGATAGATGAAATAATTATTCCACCTCTATTCCAATCCATCGAGCCAATATAACACCTTTATAGTTCCAGCCAACTATGGTAAAGACTTTCAATGTATTTTATTAAGAGGTAGTTTCTAAATAAGTAACATCGTTAATGCATAATACATAGGTTGATACTTGACAATCGACTAATAATCGCCTATTATTTGACTAGATATGTTTACTCCTAAATACACAATTACCGATCAACTACTGGTTAATATTACCAAGATCAATGATCTTGTTAGAAGTCTTAATGATCGTAGATTTCCAAAAGTGGTATCAGTGGAGTTTGAAAAAGTCGCTCGCGAGGTTTCGACCTATGCCTCTACAAGCATTGAAGGAAATCCACTTCCCCTGACTGAGGTCAAAAGGGTACTAAAATCAAGACCAGCCAACATTCGAGATAGTGAAAAAGAAGTGCTCAATTATAATCGAGCACTAGAAAATTTAAATCAATTATTGGAATCCAATAAACTTGAGCTGTCTTTAAAACTTATCCTTAATATTCACAAACAAGTTATTGAAGGACTACTCCCACAATTTGAATCAGGTGCACTTCGACAGAAACCGGTTGTTGTTAATGATCCCAGAACAGGAAAAACTGTTTATCTACCTCCTGATTTTGGAAAAGTGGAAACTCTGATCACTGAGCTTATCGGCTATATTAAAGAAAATAATCAAAAAGTCGATCCATTAATTCTTGCCGGTATTTTTCATAAAGAAATGGTTATTGTACATCCGTTTATGGATGGTAATGGGAGAACCACTAGATTAGCAACAAAAGTACTATTAGCCAAAATGGGCTTAAATACTTTTAATTTATTCAGTTTTGAAAACTACTACAATCAAAATGTCACCAAATATTTCCAAACTGTTGGAGAATATGGGGATTACAACGACCTAGTCAGTTCTATCGATTTTACTAAATGGCTTGAGTACTTTACCGGAGGTTTAATAGATGAGCTTTTGAGGGTTAATAAACTTCTACCGGAAATCGGCATAACACCAGATACCAGATTGGAACCGCACCATCTTAAAATTCTTGAATATATTAAGAAAAACGGTTTTATTGCCGACCGCGATTATGCAACCTTAACAGATAGGGCAAAAGCGACCCGTACAATGGATTTTCAAAAGCTTATGGACCTAGGTCTCATTGAGCGAAAAGGTAAAGCAAAAGCAACATTTTACGTGTTGAAAATGAGTTAGAACCTTCTCTTTCTTTTGAGAAATTATGATAATCCAATCCAATTTTAAACTGGAAAAGTGGTTAAAAGAGTTTGAACGTATTGGATCAGATATTTTATATCTAAAACGTAATAACACTGATTTTTTGCAACTTGTGGCACTTTTTAATGATAAAAAATTGGACCAATATTTTTGGGGATTTGCTAAACGTAACTATGTAAGTTGCATGTCGATGGCTATCCGAAGAATTGCTGGAACATACCGAGATGGAATAAGTTTATATAAACTACTTGTTGATTTGCGCGATAACGCGAAGTCAGTTACTAGAACATGGTTTTTAAAGGAATGGCCTGGAGCTAAAAATGAGTCAATATTTGTTAATTTTTTTGGTTCTGATTTATCACTCAAAGATTCCGTTGTTACTGGCTATATAGAAGATTTGGATATTACAACAAAAGCGATCCGAGATCGTGCTGATCAGTTTGAAGCTCACATTGATTTAAATCCAAAAATGGATTCTCAGCCAACATTTAACGACATCGATAAAAGTGTTGATGTCATCGTTAAAATCTACAAAAAATTTTACTATCTCTTCAAACAAGCCAACATAAATATTTAGTTCGGCGGATTCCCATTTCCCAAAAATATTCTGGGATTAACCGGAATTCCGTAGATGTTTACCTGAAAGTGCAAGTGAACGCCGGTTGCCCAGCCAGTTTCGCCTTGGCCACCAATAACATCGGTTGTTGTTACCTTCTCGCCTGGATAGACATAGATTTTATCGAGATGAGCGTAGATGGTTTGAATGTTGTTACCGTTGTCGATAATGATGTGCTTGCCAAATCCCCAGAATATTTCACCTGCATAGATGACAGTGCCGTCCATTGCGGGGGTTACAGGGTCATCAAGGCGCCCTGCAATATCTATTCCCGTGTGGAGTGGCTGGTACGGCAAATCGCTTTCTCCAAACTCAAGAGTGATAACACCGTCATCAGCATAGCGAATATAATACCGTGCTTTGAGAGTATGTTTCATATATGCATCTAATTCATGCATATAAATATTGGCAAATATCTGACTTGTCAGGTTACCCAAAGGAATAC
>JBGQJK010000010.1:0-28408 GCA_041499035.1 Patescibacteria group bacterium | reverse complement strand
TTAGAGATTGAAAGCTTTTACTTATTTGCAAAAATATTACTTGATAAAGTTGCTCATGCGATTGAATTCTATTCTGGTCAGGTTAGGAAAATGCCATTGGACTCACATGACGATCTTGCAAAAAACTTCCAAGAATATATAAGCGTAAAGAAGTTGGTTATAAATCAAGAATTGCCCGAAATGATTTCAAAGTTAAAAACACATATTTCTGATTATAGAGATCAGAAAATAGCTCACGAAAAAAGTCCCCGTGCGGTGAAAGCTACCATTTTTCAGGCAGACGGTAAAACAAGAATGTCAGTAACTAAAATGTTTCCGACCGAAAAAGATAATAAAGAGTTGGAAGATGATGTTAAAACAAAATTTACTGAAGACCTGAAAGGGGAAATAGATGCCTACCTATCTATAATTGTTGATTTTATAAAAGAAAATAACCAGAAGACTAACCTGGAATTGGAAAATGCTTAATTATAATATTGAAGAAGGATAACTTTCCCCAAACTTTTGCAGCCTCAAGTTTTTTAGTCTAAAATCCGCGTCAACTTTTTAGACTGGAGTGGAAGGAGAGAATTCATTTAAGAAGCAAAAGCAGCACTTGCTTGACAAAGTAGCAATCTTTTGCATAAATGAACGACTGAAGTGATTGGCTAAACCTAAGTTGTAGCGGGCTCTTTCTTTGGTTACTTTCTTAGAGAAGTAAGAAAGTAAGATATGTATTTACAAGAAAAGAAAAAGAATGCCTTTGTGGATAAGGAAAAATCAGACTGAGGCTACTTTTTTATGGATCTTTAGCCAATTTTTCTTGTCTAGCCAACAGTTTTCGCAATAGTCAAAAAGATCGCGCCCTCCAACGTGATAGCCACGATTTTTAACTATCTTTTTGCATACATCACACCTTTGGATTAATGACATAACTCTATTTATAATTCTTTTTGTCTTCCCGTCAACTAAAACTTCTAATATCAAAATACGCTTTTAATAGAGAAATTGTGTCAACAACTTTACTGTTTTGTAGCAGCCGGTGGGGTAGCTTCCTTGGGAAGTGTGATGGGAGGCTTGATGTTGGATGCAGGAACGGGTTGAGGGGGTGTCAACTGCGGGCTTTGCCCATCCGTAACCTTAGCGGAGGAGGGTTTATTCTTTTGCAAGTCGGCCAGGACGTTCTGGGCCAGGGTATAATCCTGTGATTTCTTGTCAACGAGGGCCAGGACATTATTCATTTCCGTTATTGCGTTGTCATATTCCTTTTTTTCGCGGTAGGCGATGGCCAAGTTATAATGCGCGTTGGCAAGATCCGGCTTGGCCAGGGCAGCAAGTTTAAAGGCATCAATAGCGTTATCAAAATTCCCCAGGGCGTAATAAACGCCGCCCAAGGCAATCCGAAGGTTGGGGTTGGTCGGGTCAAGAGCCACTGCCTGAGTGTAGGTTTGGATGGCAAACTGATCGGCCCCCTGGGCAAAAGGCATAATGCTCCTATAAATTTGTGCCAGAACTTCCCAGTTGCCCGATCTTTGGGGGTTAAGGGCTACAGTCGCTTTACCTTCGTTAATTGCCTGCTGAACCAGCTGGGTAACCGTAGTTTTATCGGCATCGGTTATATTCTTTTTGTTGGCAATTGAAGTGGCCAGAGCCATATCCACCTGGGCAAGGGAAGCGTGGTACCTGTCAACCCTATTATATTCGGTAATTGCCGACTGCATATTGTTATATGTTGTCTGAGCATTGTTATCCGCAATCGCCAGAATTGCCTGCTGGAACATGGATTCTGCCCGGATTGCTTTAAGTCCAAAATAGCCAAGGAGAACGACGCCGATTACAACTGGCAGGCTAATTAAAACTCCTGCAGCTTTGGAGGATGTAACCATATTCACCGATTTCTCCTCGGAACTACTCAGGAGCGCCAAAAACACAAAAAGCAGGGTTACAATGTTCGGGGTAGCCGGGAATAAAAAGAACAGGACGAGTAGGGAAGTAAGAGACAACTTTTCGATTAATGAGACTACTTGTGCTCCCTCGATGCTAAATCTCAGTCCATTCCGGAGGACTCTATATATGGCTATAAAAAGCACTGCAAAAGCAAAAAGGCCGATAAATCCGGTTTCGGTCAGAGTCGTAAGATAAAAATTGCGGGCGGTTGTAAATCTTACCAGCCATAAGGGCGTCTGGTTGTAGGAGGTGGGCCTAAACATATTAAAAGCAGTTAAGTAATTACCGGGACCGATCCCAAGTATCGGACTTTGTTTAAGGGTTTCAATGCCGACTGCCCAGGAAGTTTGGAAATCAGCCAGCTGTATCGCCTGGGACTTGCCCGGAAGTGCATTTTTAGCCAATATTATTCCGCCAAGGAGGATTACCGCCGCAGATACTCCTATAAACAGCTTTCTAATCGCGTCGTTTTCCTTAAAGATAAGTGTAAAAGAAAGAATAAAAGTAGAAATCATGTAGATTAATGCAGGCAGGTTGCTTCCGAATGCATTAAAGCCGGGGTCCTTAACAAAAGCCGGAAGCTGGGGGATCTTTGTCCAAAAACCAACTTCGGTGAAGAGAATTGAAACGGAGAGGAGGACAGAGGAGAGAAGAAGTGAATATATAACTCCGCTTTTACTCCTCTTGTCCAGCTGATTGATCAAATAGTACAAAACTGCCGAGGCCAGAAGGAAAGTGGTAGTACCCGGGAGAAAGAAAGCTTCGGCTTTATTTTGAGTCCGGAAGATTGTTGAAACTACGTAAGAAAGCATAACAAGAAATACCGCTAAATCAAACTTGCCGATTTTGAAACTAAAAGAGCCGGAGGTTATGGTTCGGGCAACCCAAAAGAGTAGAGCGAGGGAGGTTGCGCCCACCAAAAGTATTTCTTTAGGAACCGCGTACGGATTATTAAAACTGGACAGAACAAAAACCGGGTAAAGTACGAGGAGGGCATAAATAGTATATTTTTCCAAACTTAGAAATAGTTTTTGCATGTTAGTTGTTTGTGCTAGTCAGTATTTATTATTTTAAAAGTGTTGTCAATAGTCTTTTAGAACAAAATACAATTTTTTAAGACAAAGAAGATATAAGTATATAAATATATATACTTAGATATATTTTGCTATCATTTTCAAATAATTACCAATGTTTCATTGCAAATTGATTCCTTGCATTTGTATGCCTTGAAATTGTGAGTTTCCGCTTACAGCAGCAGCAGTGGTAAAAGAGTGTGGGCTTCCTTGAGTGCTTCCAAATGTATTACTTCCGCCCGGATCAATGGCCTGGCTGTCCCAGTAATAAGTAGTGTTATTGTTGAGGGCAGATTGGACAATGTAAGTTGCCTGGGTTCCTGAAGTGTAAGCCGTTGCGCTTTGGGTATCTTGCCCTGTCCAGCCGGTTTGGGACGAAGTTTCGTCGAATGTCTGACAATTGGCAGTTAGGCCGCTATCCGTGCACATTTTAATTTTGTAGCGCAAATAGTCCGAATCCGGGTCCGTTGCTGTAGTCGAAAAGCTTGGTTTGACAGATTGGCCGGTTGCCCCGTCAAGGGGGGCATCGAGCGTTGGCGTATTTGGGGCAGAGTTTGTCGCTGCGGCTTTAAAAGCCATAATACCAATGCCTGCGGGCTGGGATGAGCTTGGAGTCCAGGAAATGCTGGTATTTGTAAGAGTTGTTGATGTGATCAGGTAAGCCCCCGATCCAAAGTAAGTACCCGACAGACCAAAGTCGTTTGTGCTTTGATACCCCGCGGTTACCGACCCCGAAGTTAACGTATTTGAAGTCGAGGCGGTGGCGTTAAGTCCACCGATAATTAGATCATTTGCGTTTGTCGTGGTAATAGTCGGAGTAGTTAGAGTTGTTGAAGTTGCGTTAGTGCTTGCGGACTGGTCTACCGCACTTGACGTTGCTATCCCTGACCACTCGGTTACTATACCGCCGACTCTTTTTGCCGTGCTTAGGTGAACTGTAACTGTTGTCACGGCAAATGCATTTAATGAATAAGCCATAGTGAAAAAGCTATTTTGACCTGCTACAAAGTTTGCCGGTGGGTTTTGATTGGTTAAGGCGCCGGTGACTACCCAGGTGTTAGTGCCGCCTCCTGCGTTGTCATCAACTGTTGGCACGGTGGCGCTTCCACCCGCGCCCTCGTCGATGAAAACAATGAGCGTGTTACCGGTCGTTGAAGTGTAATTGATACCCAAAGCTCCGGACGTGCCAGCGCCTGAGTTGGTGTTTGGTGACTGGCCAACAAAAGTAATTGTAGAATCGGAGGCAATCTGCCATGTCCGGTTTTCGGTATATATCGGTGTGCCACTCTGGCTTATTACAACAGGGCCTAAGCTGTATATTTGCGGTGAAATTGGAGCCCCCTGATATATATAAGAAAATTCTTCCTCCTGCCCGGCAGTAAAAGAGGTATGCCAGATTAAAGTTTGGGATCCGTCGGAGTTGGGGATGGCGACGCCGGCTGGATCAATAATTTTGAAACCTTTGGGGAGGGATTCCGATACATCGCCTTCAAAAACTTGCTCGGAAGTTACTTTAAAGCGCATTGTATAATTAGCCTTATAGGGGTTGATGCGGGACGCGCCGGTTCTCCCGATAGTAAAGGCCGAGTTTCCGGTTACGCTCACGGTACTATATATAGTATTGCCTGTTAGTGTATTTGTTAGGCTCAGGGTGTACTTACCCTCTGAAGGGAGCGGATAGTTAACAAAATAATCAGGTGAGTCGGTTACGTTATCCTTGCCGCAGGTGGGGGATAGGCTAATTGAATTGTCCGCTGTCTTAAAGTTCTTAAATGTTCCATCGGGTCCTCCGACCGAAAGAGTAAGAGGGGCTCCGCATACGGTATGGCCTTTGGCGTCAAGGGCAGCCATTTGGACGTAGGCAGACTCTCCCGGTTTATATACGTCCTTATCCGTATCAATAACCAGAACCCCCCAGGAAAACTCCGAGACAGGTTTATTATCAACTGCAAGATGGAAAGTTCCCGGACGCAGGGTTGAAGGATCAAGGGAGACTGCATTCGTATCGCTTGTAATTTCCTCAGTTTTAACTTTGCCAACGGGATTTGTAATTTGGAGAGTATGATTTATTTTTTGTCCGCGGATTCTGCTCATCAAACCCTGGAAGCTTTGACCGAGAGTTGCACTTTCCTTTATGCCTATTTCCGGAATGACTCCTGCCTGGTAAACAGGATTTGTTGAAACGGTAATGGATACTGTTGGGGTATCAATTGTTTTATCGGTTGCATAAGCAGGCACGGCGGCTCCAAAGAAGAGTAAGGAAACAAATAAAACTGTCAAGTAAGGTTTTTTCATAGTTAATTTTGAATTTGTACAATCCACCAGTTAAACTTGGCGTCTGCATCAATCGCGTTTGTAAACCCAACTACGAACTGGCCTGACTGCTTACTTTTGACATAAATAACGTTATTCTGCGTCGGTGATGTTGGAGTGACATAAACAAGCGAATAGTCTGTTACTTTAGGATTTTTAATT
Organism: Patescibacteria group bacterium; assembly: GCA_041499035.1. Classification (GTDB taxonomy): domain Bacteria; phylum Patescibacteriota; class Microgenomatia; order UBA8517; family UBA8517; genus DATFUL01. The sequence continues at coordinate 22,934 of JBGQJK010000010.1, read as the reverse complement.
GTGATCTCGCTAACCCCGGCCGGTATCACGGCGCTTCCTGCCGTAGCATTTGTTGTTATTACTCCGTTTACCACGGCGGAATTTGTTGCATCGGCTCCTCCTGCTATTACGAACTGCGAAGCTGAGATCGAGTTGAAATTAGCCGAACCGCTGGCGTCAACCGAGGAAACCTGGTTGCCATTTGTGTCCTGAAGGGAGAGGAGCGAGGCCGATTGGGGAGATTCTGAATTTAAACCAGGGTTATCTTTGAGAGTAAGCCCGGCAGAGTTAATTCTCCCGGCAACGGCAAGGTTCCCTGCAATCTGCATATTTCCGTGAGTATCAATACTGACTAAGCCACCCATCAGCTCGACCGGTGCCATTGCAAGACTCTGAATTCTAAGCGGACCGGAAAGAGTATCCAGTGTGTTACCGTTTGAACTTAAAATTAAATCATTGCCAAGAGAAATAATAGTTGAAACGGACAGTGAATTGATTGCAGCCTGGTTGGTTACATAAAGGTCGGTCGTCGCAAGTTCGGACAGATTTGCGGAATCCGTGGCATTTAAGTTAGCTGAAGATGTAATACTATCAAGAACCGATTGATCGGATTTGACCTGGGTCAGAAGCGCCTGTATCTCATCAATGTTTTTGGCGTGAACATCCCCGGCAAATGTGGCATTGCCTTGGTTATCAATTGAAGCTACCTGGGCTCCACTCGAATTTTGGACGGCAAATTTACCGCTCGGAGTTGCTTCGCTTCCGATTTTTACTGTTACGTCAGTGCCATCGGCAAGCGGGGAGATTATACTTGTTTGGATATTTTTTGCTATCAGCGTATCAACTACTGCTGTTAAAGTGTTGATCTGGTCACTTGTGACCTGTTTTGTTTGGATAGCCCCCGACTTTATAGTGTTAGCTACATAAGCAGTTCCGTTAATGGTTAAATCCTGAGTTTCAATTGCTCCGGCTTTAATGTTTGCAGCTACCAAATTGGCAAAGGCGCCAATTGTGTCCAGAATATTTCCTTTGTCTGTTAGCTGGTAATTGCCGCTTGGGGTTTGCGCGACATTCAGGTTACCCAGGCTTGTTACCCCAAGGCCTGGATCGGCCCAAATATAAGCGGCTGTAATTTTAAGGCTGGCGTCCTCTCCCGGAGTCCAGGTTTTTTGGGCTCTGCCGATTACGAATCCGGGGCCGAGTGCTTTTGTCGCCAGGCCGTTATCCGCAACTGTCAATAAATCTCCGGGTTGAATGCTCGGAGAGGCTCGAGAAATAAGGGCCGGCAGCTGTCCGGTAAGTCCAATCAGTACTTTGTCCGGACCTTCAACGCCACCTATAAATGACGGAGATTCGGAAACTATTCCTACTATTTTATCCGAAGTTGCCGCTGAGCAAGCCAAAACTCCACCCGGCCCCTGGCACATAACAGTACCTGTTGCAAACTGAGCATTCGGATCTTGTTTAGCAAAATATTCAGCCATATCAGTACCATTACCTGTAAACGAAATAGTTGTTGCCGTGTTTCCCTGAACCTTACCAATGTTTAGCCCGTTTTTATCTATAAAGTTAATAAATCTGGTGGTACTGCCCACTGTGCCGGCACTCATTTGGATATTAAGCCCTACCGTGGCGTTTGTTGCGGAAGTATTTTTAATTGTGGCTGATGCGGTTGCTGTCAGGTTCCCGGTGATTATCAAGCTATTGCCCGCAACCGGAGTTATTGAAATATCTCCGGACGTATTACTAATGGTAGAGCTTCCGCCAAAGAGCTTAAGAGTTCCGTCACTGGCCAATGCCATTTTGGTCGATCCGGCTGCGGAAGCAGTAAAGATATCTTGTGATTCATATTGATCTACAAGAAAAGCTGCTTTGCCGGTTGAGTTTGCCGAAGTTGCCTGCACCGAAAGCTTGAAAAGCGGGGCGGTGTTGCCAATACCAACATTGCCGGTTGTGTCATTCAGGGTGAAGCCGGTTGTCCAAGTGTTGGCCCCTGACTTGTAGGCGAATGATAGCGGACCGAAGGCGGGGCGAATCGTGCTGCCGTTGCCAATTGTTAACGTTCCGGCTTCAGAAGCGTTTCCGGCTGAATCTAAGAAATATTGGTTTACCTTGTTATTATCAAATTTAAGGAAATTTCCGGTGAAGCCCAGGCCTCCCTGTCCTGTGTTGTCAATATCCCCGTAAATAACATTGCCCGAAAATGTTGTGTCGCCGCCTGTGCCAAGCTTAAAAAGATTTGCGGAGGACAGGGCACCGCTTGCAGTTGCGTAAATCATGTCTCCCGAAGAAAGCGCGGTATCTTTAAATACAAAAGCTCCCGAAGTTAAAGTGCCTGATGCAACTGAGGATAGAAACGTTTGGGGACCTGTGCCGCTTGTTAAGTTGATTGCAGTAGCACCTGTGCCGTTACCCAAATTAAGAGTTTTAGCAGAGCCTCCGGTTCCCAGATTCAAGGTTTGAGTCCCGGCAGTCGCCACTCCGGAAAGTATATTAACGGTGGAGCTTGCTCCTGCTGCACCGGCGCCTATGTTAATAGTTTGGGCCACGGTATTTACTCCGTTTCCGATGTTCACGGTATTACCTCCGGTTCCGCCTCCAATGTTTAGAGTTGCTGCAGTATTGCCGTTTGCCAAGGCTAGAGTAGTTGCAGCTCCCCCAATAGTTAAATTGGTCGTTGTCGTGTTAAACAAGTTTGCCGTGGCTGCAGAGGAATTAAGATCATTAGCAACTGTTGCAACCCCAGTCGTATCAGTTAGCGTAAATCCCGTTGTCCAGGTATTTGCACCTGATTTATAACTTAAGGTGAGCGGACCGAAAGCCGGGCGGATTGTGCTGCCGTTGCCGATTGTCAGCGTGCCCGCCATGCTGGCGTTGGCCGAGGAATCCACAAAATAGTTGGGGGTAGGGCTCGCGTTACTGAAGTTCAAATAGTTGCCGGTAAAGCTTCCTCCTCCGGTTTGATCAAAAGCCATATTAAGACCGTTGCCGGTAAAATTATGCCCGTCTCCGCCTTCTCCCAAGTTAATCATGTTGCCTGAAGTTATAGCGCTACTCGTTGCCTCGAAGAGATTACCTGAAGTAATTACAGTAGAGGTCAGCTTGACCAAATCTCCCACAGCTGTCTGGGCGCCAAAAACCTGGAGTGCACTTCCTGTTGCGGTTCCTCCAACAGCTAAGTCGTATGTGGAGTTACGAGGGGAGAGGATAAGGTTATTGAGTTGCCAATAGTCTGTTGCAACCGTACAGTTTCCCGAATCCAAACAGACTGCTCCGGTTGCGTTGGGCAAGGTCCAGGTTTGCGTTCCGGTAAGGTCCGCCGAGGTGAGAGTGCCGGTAAATGACGTTCCTGCGGTTGCAAAAGGAGAAATCTTGAATGAATCTGCCGTTGCCGTGTTAGAAGTAAGTGTAAGGTCCCCGCTTCTTGCAAGAGTCAGAACCGTTGTTCCCGAAGCCGAAGCAGTCAAAATATTCTGGGTTCCGCCTGTTGAGTTAATTATGAAATTTGCTTTACCCGTAACTACACCTGAAGAAAACAGGCCTCCGGGGAGGGAAATCATTGATCCAGTTACCGCATTATTTAGCGCTCCTGATTTACCGATTGTAACAGTGCCTCCGTTTATGCCTGTAGCAATATTTATATTTTGAGTTCCGCCTGTGGGTGTGCCGTTAAATAAATTAAAAGTCTGCGTGTTTGCGGAAGGATTGCCGGAAAAGATATTTATTGTATCATTCTGTGTCGAGTTACCGCCGGCAATGTTAAATGTCCTGGCCGCGGCGGGGGCAATATTTCCGAGGTCGATTGTGCTTACCCTGGTATTATTGGCCATGAATAAAGAACCTGCACCAGTAGTTCCTATTCCTGACAGGATATTTACAGTTGAGTCAGCCCCACTGGCTCCGTTTGCCAAATTGAGAGTTTGGGCAACAGTATTCACGCCGTTGCCAATATTGAGAGTATTTCCTCCGGTGCCCGAGCCAATGTTTAAGGTTGCTGCCGTATTTCCGTTTGCCAGGGCTAAAGTTGTTGCAGCTGCCCCAATAGTTAAGTTTGTAGTCGTTGTGTTAAACAAGTTGGCAGTTGCAGCGGAAGAATTAAGATCACCTGCAACAGTTGTAGCACTTCCATTGGCAATGATTGTATTAGTGTTTCTTGAGTTTAATATTACCTGTCCTGTAGTTGATCCTCCAAGTGTTAAGTCTCTCATGTTGGTTGTTGCTAAGTTCCCGTCACCCGTAAGGTAGGCTGCAACGTTAGCAATATCTCCGGAAACACTTGCCGTAGGGAGTCCGGAATTTACCCCCGTAAAGGCAAACTTTGCCGAAGCTGTGGCTGTTGCGCCGGCAGTTGCCCCGATAAGTAAGTCAACAGACTTGTTGTTCGGGTATATTGCCCCGGAAGCTTGAGACCAAAGTAGAGCTCCAGCCGGACAACTTGCGCCTGAACTGTCACAAACCTGGTTTACTCCCTGGAAGATCGATGTTCCATATATGTTTCGGAAGAGTAAGGAAGATGTTCCGAGATCAGTTACGTTAGTTGTATTTGGGGAAACGTTACCCCCAGCGATTGCATTTGAAGGATTTAGTGTAATATTGCCCGTTGTGTTGCCTCCAATTACCAATGGACTAAAAGTTGTTGTTTGAATAGTTCCTGTGCCTGTCCTGAAAGCCAGAGTACCCGACACCGAAGCATTTCCATTCACATCAAACTGAGCAGTTGGAGAAGTTGTATTGACTCCGACGTTACCATTATTGTCGATCCGCACTCTCTCGGAGCCCCCCGTTACAAGCCCAAGATTATCGCCAACGGAATCATAAATTCCGGTATTGCTATCAAGCGCAAATCTATATCCCGGGGTTCCTACAGACCCAAGGCTTGAAAGGACTCCCCCAAAAGCAGTCAGAGAAGTACTCACTGACGCATCTCCGTTAACAGTAAGTAATGCACTGGGAGCGGTGGTACCAATACCCACTCTTCCGCTCGTTTCAACAATTGAAAGTGCTGTAGCCCAGGTGTCTGGTGCTGATTTGTATGAGAAAGTTAGGGGGCCATAGGCAGGGCGGATTGTGCTTCCGTTCCCGAGTGTTAAGTTACCTGACTGAGAAGCATTCCCTGCTGAATCGAGTGTATATTTAGTGTTTGTAACAATAGACGGATCCCCATTGGTCAGGCTCAAAAAGTTGCCGGTGAAAGAACCTCCTCCTGTATTATCAAATGTCATATTAATTCCGTTGCCTGTGAAGTTTTGAGGACCAGCTTCACCTAAATGAATCATGTCTCCTGAGGTTATTGCACTTGATGTGGCGTTAAAAATATTTCCTGAAGTGATTGTGTTACTCGTAAGCGAAACGAGATTACCCGCTGCGCTGTCATTTCCGATTGTAAATTTAGTTACACCTGAGCTGGAAGCAGTAAAAATATCCTGTGAGCGTATTTGGTCCACGATTAAGGCTGCCTTGCCTGAGGACGAAAGTCCTACATCCGGCTCTATCACAAAGCTGGGAACATTGGTTGAAAAATATTTATTGGTTGAGTTCCACCTGAGTTCCGAGTTTACGGCCGGAGTGCCACGCTCAAAAGTTAGGGTGGCGTCCTCTGTATCCACCGACGCGTTATCGCTGTTGATTACGAAGTCATTTGAGGTTGTGCCGGCGATTGATGTGTTTGCAGCGGAAAGACTAGTAAAGTTGCCTGTATCAGCCCATACAGTTGACCAGCGCCGGGTATTACTGCCCAAATCGTAAGTTGAGCCGGTTGTGGGAATTATTGTGCTTCCCACAAAGCCATTGAATACCACTGTATTGCCCGTACTAGCTCCCAGGGTTGTGGCTCCGTTGATGGCTAAATTTTGCGATACTACAGCATTTCCTGTTGTGTCTGTAAGCGTAAAGCCAGCCGTCCAGGTATTGGCACCGGATTTGTAATTTAGAGTAAGGGGGCCATACGCTGGTTGGATCGCACTTCCATTGCCAACAGTTAATGTCCCGGCTTCAGAAGCATTTCCGGCCGAGTCAACAAAAAACTTGTTTAGGCCTGCATTATTTAAGTTTATGAATTTTCCGATAAAAGCCCCTCCTCCTCCGCCTGTATTATCAAAATCCATAAAGAGGCCATTGCCGGAGAACGTTTGGTTTCCCCCTTCTGCTAAATTTAATATATTTCCTAAGGTAATAGCTGAGGCTGTAGCATTAATTACACTCCCTGTTGTAGTTGCTATATCTTTGATGTCAAGCTTTGCACCAGGGGAGTTTGTTCCAATGCCAAGGTTGCCATTGGTGTCGAGTCGCATAAATTCGGTAAAACCTCCTGTCGCTAGTGACTGAGTCGGGTCGCTTTTCCCAACCCTTAAGACATCGTTCAAGCCATAGGAAAGTATTTGATTTGTTGAATCGGCATATAAGCGGACTACCCGTGAAGATGAGTTGCTATTTCGTACTTCTAAAGAAGCTCTACCGGAACCCCCGAAAATTTGTAGTGGTTCGCTCGGAGTAGTTGTACCAATTCCCACATTTCCTGTTCCGTTGGGATTTAGTAGTATATTTCCGGTAGTGTTATAAGTTGCAGAATTGCCAAATGTTAGATTGTTACGGTTTGTACTAGAAATATTACCGTTACCGTCAATAAAAGTAGTCACGTTTGCCACGGTTCCCGAAATACTTGCTGTTGGAGTTCCCGAGCTGACTCCGGTGAATGCAAATTTGGCTGAAGCTGTAGAGGATGAGCCGATTAACACATCAAGACTGTCGCTAAACGGGGAAATCGCGCCGCTTGCGAGCTTCCATTTTGATCCCCCGCTTCCCGCGGAAGGACAATTGGTTCCTGTCGCGTCACAAACCAAATTTCCGTTTTGATTAAAAGCAACCGCATAGACGTTATTCCATTTGAGGGGAGAGCTTCCAAGATCGTCCGTTGCACTGACATTCGGTATTAAATTGGAACTCACATTTCCGCTCACTGCAAGGTTAGTTCCGGAGTTCAGAGTTAAGGTACCGGATGTAAAGTTTGTGGAGGTATCACTTCTTAAAAATTGGCCAGAGGTCAAAGAGTTCAGGCTTGAAGCGTTGATTGTTCCTGTTCCGCTAAAGTTAAGCGAGGCTCCTGTTCCAACCGTCATTGCGGCAGCTATATTTGTCCCGGTTGAAATTGTGTCAAATCCGCCTCCCGCACCTGTTCCTACAGGTGTCCATATGGTTCCGTTCCATACATAAACTTTATTGTCCGTTGTGTTATAAATCAAAGAGCCTGTGCCTACGTTGCCCGGGTTTGAGGAAAAATTACCAAGTTTGAGTTGGCCATCAAACTCTGCGTTACCGTTACTTACAAGAAGCGCCATGCCGTTTCCGTAGGCGTTGTATCTGTTTAGAACTAAAGTTGAGTAGCCTGAGTTGGGTGTTGCGCCGCGTTCGTCCAGGGTGAGATTTATAACATCATTTAAGGCTGTGCCTATTTTAGTGACCGAAGCAATATCTCCCGGGTTTTGAGTGATTGTAAAGTTCCCCGAACCCTGCGTGTAACCTGTTATATTTTCTAAAGCTCCGCTTGTGCTGATTCTACTGACTCCTGATGTATGCACACCACTCGCATTTACATAACCGGAAGCGGTTGTGTTTCCGGACCCGTCAACTAAAAATCTGGTGATAGAGTTTGATCCACTTTGCAGGTTTAAGAGGTTGTAGCCGGAAGAGTTATTAGCTACCAGTCCATAAAACAGGGACCCCGTATTTAAGTTTGGAGCCGATGCATTTAGGAGGTTTCCACCGGATCCTTCAAACAGAAAATTTGCGGTGCCCTCGCCATCGGGATTAATTGTGATATTTCCGTTGCCTCCATCAACAGCTTTTAGTGTTACCGCCTGACCTTGAATTAAAAGGTTCCCTGCCTTGCCGTTAATTGCGGGTGATTGGCTGGCTAAATTAAGTGCACCGACCCCGTCAATTACAGGGATCGTAAGAGCCCCTGCTCCCGATTCGGGGCCCGCGGGGAAATAGCCTCCAAGGTTTGCGGCTACGTTGGCAGTCGAAACGGGGATTCTTTGGGATCCGGAGGCGGAATCGACAACCGGTTCAAGATATAATTTGTCGTTCTGGAAGAACAGGTTGGAGGGGACGCTGCTTAAAGATATTAAAGCTGATCCGCTGGCATCGGGTGTTACGCCTTGGGGGTCGCTGGTATAAAGGGGCGAGCCTCCTGCCTGGCTGTTATAAAGTTTGAAGGATATGGTTTGAGCCCCGACTTGTGGCTGTCCGTTTGCGTCGGTTAATTTAAGGCTGGCATAAAGATTCCAGAGGCTATTTACCGCAGGGTTTGCGGGAATTTTAGGAATTATAGAAGGTGTCGGGGTAGACTTAGCCGGAATAATCTGAGGAAGGACAAAAGGTTGATTTGTGGGAACACTTGTGATATTTGTGATATTTGCAGCCTGATTAATTACGGTTGGAACAGGAGTCTTCAATTTCGCCGCCAGTAAAAAAAGTAAAGGAATCATCCCCAGTGTTGTGCCTAGGATTAGCCATGTTCTAAGCCCCATAGTTCCTTTTGGCTTAGGTGTAATTACAAAGTAGTCCCCAGGTGGAGTTGGCGGGGAAGCAGGCATGGGGCTTGCCTCTATATGGCCCTCGGCGGTAGCCCAGTCAAAAAATTTGTTTAGAGAGGCTGATTTTCTTTTTGCCGTTGCAGGCGAGGAATTTTTGGATGTTTCCTCTTGGTATTTTTTAACCAAATCCGGTGAGATTGCGGGTAGTGCGGGCATATAATTTTAATGATTAGTTATTTGTGATTGATTGTTCGTTTCCAGCCAGGACATGAATTGCCTAATATCACTTAGATAGCTTTTGATAGTGTTAGGGGAAACTTTTTCAGCCTCGAGATACGCTTTGAAGTCGCCGATTATAGGTGCGGTTCCGGTCTTCTTCTTTGGCCTCAAAGGTATATTTTCTACACTTTCCATAAAATCTAAATCAATAATTTGCGATGCAAGCATAAATTTGGATAAATGCCTTAGTGTAGATAGCCTTCTGTTAATTGTTTTTGCCGGAGCCGTGTTCTCCGTCATGTAGCTTTTGTACTCCAAGGAAAGCTTGTGGCTTAGAAAAGGTACAAGTTCGGTCAAACTCTGAACATAAGAGCCAAAGGACCGAACTTTTAAAATTGCCCAGCTTAAGAAGTGACTTAAGTCGCTGCGATAGTTTTTGTGGGACTTGGGGGATATGCCAAGGGAGTCTAAATACTTAATAAACTGATTTTTAACACTGTCTAATTCTTTTTCGGGCATATTATTATCAAGCCTAAATTATATAAATTATACTAATTAGACTATTATTAAAAGATTTGTGATGCCTGTCAATGGCCTATTAGTGTCGTAAACTTACATAGAAATAAACAAGTTGTAAAATAAATTTCACGATGTATGTAGTATAATTTCCGCACGTAATTTACGCATATCTTTTTCATATATTAATTTTATGATGCGTTTATAATGCTCTTTTTTCATCATATTTTCATAAATATTCGTGCCTGATTTTTTTAAATTTTCACTTTGCGGTAATGTGCGGAGAATAATTTTCACTGATTCATTTGCGGAAAACATGCGTAATATCTCATTTTTTCAGCCAATCAGAATATATCAGAGTGTTTTCCGACTAATCTTCTGAAAACTCAAAACTTTAGCTTTTAGTGAGTTATTTTTCTCAAAATTATAAGGATATAATTGTCACTTGATAGTTTCGAGTGCTACGTATTTTTGTTTTCTATTCGTTCCGAAAAATTGGGGGTTATTTTTTTCTTTAGCCTGGGGTTGCTTTTTTAGTCAATTTCATTAGAATTTGACTATGACGTGAGTCAATGAAATATGGCTATTAAGTATGATCATATCAAAGTAGAAACCAAATGGCAAGCTGCCTGGCTTAAGCAGAATATATACAAGGCTACGGTAAACCGCTCGGAAAAAAATAAGCGCTACGTACTTGATATGTTTCCTTATCCTTCGGCGTCTTCGATGCACGTAGGACATTTGGAAGGCTATGTGGGCACAGACATTTTATCCAGATACTTGAGGATGAAAGGTTTTTCTGTGCTTCATCCTATGGGTTGGGACGCTTTCGGTTTGCCCGCCGAAAATTATGCAATAAAAACCGGAATTCACCCGGATAAATCCACTCATGATAATATAAAAACCTTTAAACGGCAGCTCGAAATTTCCGGCATGTCCTACGATTGGTCCCGCGAGATCGACACGAGCTCACCCGAATTCTACAAATGGACTCAGTGGCTTTTCATCTTAATGTTCAAGAACGGCCTGGCTTACAAAAAAAAGTCGCCGGTAAATTGGTGCCCTAAGGACGAAACAGTACTGGCCAACGAGCAGGTTATTGAAGGCAAATGCGAAAGATGCGACACACCTGTTATACAAAAAGATCTGGATCAGTGGTTCTTCAAGATAACTGAGTATGCCGACCGTTTGGTTTCTGGTCTTGACGGCATCAATTGGCCATCTGAGGTAAAAGTTCAACAGAAAAACTGGATAGGCAGGAAAGAAGGAATCAATATCACTTACGATATAGATGGATATAGTCAGAAAATCACAGTTTTTACGACCGCTCCGGTAAACTTTGGCGCCTCGTTTATTGTGGTAGCGCCAGAGTATGCAGAAGAGAATTTGATGACTTTCATTCCATCAGAAAATCAAAAAGAAGTTTCCGATTATCTAAAAACATCTCTTAAGGAGACCGAACTAGAAAGAACTTCGGCTAGTGAAAAGACAGGTATTTTTACTGGTTTATACGCGATTAACCATGTAAACGGTAAAAAGATGCCTGTCTGGGTTACAGACTTTGTCCTCGCTAATGTTGGAACAGGGGCGGTTCAAGGTTGCCCCGGCCATGATAAACGCGATTTTCTATTCGCAAAGAAGTTTGGGATTGATATCCCCAGGGTTATTGTTGGTGAAGATGGCTATGACGGCCCAATAGAAAAAGAATCTCAAGTTGTTGAGCATGGGATGAAAGGAAAATTTGTAAATTCAGATTTCTTAAACGGCTTGGATTTTGAGGATGGATTACAAAAGACAATGGATTATTTTGAGAAAAAGGGATGGGGAAAAAGAGTTGTTACTTATCATCTCCGCGACTGGCTAATTAGCCGTCAGCGTTATTGGGGCTGCCCGATTCCGATGATTTACTGCAAGGACTGCGGTTGGAATCCTGTACATGATAATGATTTACCTGTTTTGTTACCTTCTGATGTAGATTTCTTGCCGCACGGCCAAAGTCCAATTGCAACTTCAAAAACATTTCAAAAGGATGTTAAATGCCCCAACTGCGGCAAAAAGGCCAGGCGGGAAGTGGATACGATGGACACTTACGTTGATTCATCCTGGTACTTTATACGTTTTACCGATCCTAATAACAAAAAAGAATTTGCCGGGCTTGAAAATATCAAGCATTGGCTGCCTGTAGATGATTATGTAGGGGGAGGCCATGTAGTCCAGCACCTTCTCTTCGCAAGGTTTTTCTGGAAGGTTCTTTACGACCAAGGCTTAATCGATAAATCGCTAGGTGATGAACCTTTTCTTAAGCTGCGCGCTCCAGGTTGGATTTTAGGCTCGGATTCAAGAAAAATGAGCAAGAGGTGGGGGAATGTGGTTACTCCGGATGACATCATTCCCAAGTTCGGCGCGGACACTCTAAGGGTTTATGAAATGTTTATGGGGCCATTTGACGTAATGAAACCTTGGAGCACATCGGGCGTAGAAGGGGCAAACAGATTTTTAGGTCGGGTTTGGCGTCTTTATCAGGAGAAACCTAAGGCAAAAGTTTCCGCCGAAGTGCTAGCCAAACTACATCAAACTATAAAAAAGGTAGGCGAGGATATTGAGTCTTATAAATTCAATACAGCAATATCATCTCTTATGGAGCTTGTAAACACAATTCAAGAGCATGGTGCCGACCTTGAAACTCTTAAAAATCTAGCACTTCTCCTGGCCCCGTTTGCGCCTCACATGATGGAAGAGGTGTGGGTAGAGTACATACACATGACTTTTAGTATCCATAAGGCTCAGTGGCCTTCATACGAAGCCAAATACATTGTTCAGAAGGAAGTGACGGTTATTGTTCAAATAAACGGCAAAGTTAGAACTCAAATAACTCTGGACGGCCGAACTTCAAAAATTAAAGAAAAAGTAGAGTCGGAAGCACGCAAAGACGCAAAAATCGCAAAGTATCTTGATGGTTGCGAAATTAAGAATATAATTTTTGTTAGTGGAAAACTTCTTAACTTCGTCACGAAATAGACTTTTATTAATTCTTTCCCTTATCGGTCTAATTTTAATCGGCTGCGGTGTTTTCTTTTTTAAATCCGGGTTAAGTTTCGGGGGGACTAAAGTGGAGGTTTTAAGTGAGTCGACGGGTTCTGAAAATCAAAAAGTGATAACCGCCGAAATTGCCGGACAAGTAATGATACCCGGTGTCTTCAAACTGAATGATGGAAGTAGAGTAGATGATTTATTGATTTCCGCCGGGGGCTTTTCGGCTAAAGCAGACAGGACTTGGATAGATAAATATTTAAACCGCGCGGCGCGCCTTACAGACGGACAGAAGATATATGTTCCAACAGTCGGTGAGCAGTCTAATGCTGCGACTGCTAAAAATAATGCAGGAGATCAAACTATATCAACCTCTTTTTCATCCGATAGTAGTGGTTTAATAAATATAAATTCCGCAAGCCTAAGCCAATTGGACTCATTACCAGGAATTGGCCAAGTTTACGGCCAAAGTATCATTGAACACAGACCGTACTCAACAGTGGAAGAACTGCTGTCAAAAGGCGCTTTGAAGAATTCGGTCTTTCAAAAGATCAAAGACAAAGTATCCGTTTACTAAATGAAATATGTTTTTTGGTGCACCTTAATTTTACTGGTAATTTTCCGCTATTTTGCAACAAGACCTGTCTACATTAATGGTGATAATGTCCGGATTTCAACATCAGTTCTAAGTGACCCGATCAAATATCCAACATCGCAATACATAAAGGTTGCCGGTCTAAAAGTTTATTTACCGTTAGTCCCGGATATTTCCTATGGGGATAAAATTATTATAGAGGGCCGGGTTAACGACGGAAAATTGGAAAACCCAAAACTTGTAAAAATGGAGGAGACAAAAACTCCTCTTTCATCTACCAGAAATTCCATTATTGCTTTTTATCAAACTGTTTTGCCCGAACCGGAGTCCGGTCTTCTTGGCGGTATAGTCATTGGGAGTAAAGGTGCTCTCTCGTCGGACTTTTACAACCAAACAAAACTTACCGGTGTTGCCCATGTTGTTATTGCCTCGGGGACCAATATTACTTTTGTCGTGTCTTTCCTTATGGGCACATTAACATTATTTCTGTCGAGAAGAAAAGCGATAGCGTTTGTTATATTAGGTATTATTTTATATCTGTTTCTTTCCGGTTTTGAAGCGCCTCTAATCCGCGCTGCTATTATGGCTTCGATGCTCTTCCTATCTCAGGAAACGGGACGCCTTGTTTCCACCTGGCGGATTTTGATAATCAGCGCGGCTTTAATGCTTACCTATAGCCCAGACTGGTTGATCGACATCGGTTTTATACTTTCTTTCGTTTCCACTATGAGTCTCATGCTTTTTGAAAGGAAAATCCGAGCATTTCTTCATAAGGTTCCGGAGATTTTGAAAGAAGGTTTGTCAACATCTCTTGCTGCTCAAATAGGCGTGGCGCCGATACTCTTTGTTACATTTGGACAGTTTAATATCCTCTCTCCCATGGTTAACGCGCTCGTTCTTTGGACTGTTCCTTATTTGATGATCTTGGGCGCCGTTGGTGGGGTAATGGGTCTTTTCATGCCCTTTGCCGGTAAAATTATCCTCTGGCTCAGTTACCCATTACTTTGGTGGTTCGTACATATCGTTACATTATTCAATTTTTGATTTTGATTGCTGTTGGAGTTGGTATAGCCATTTTTCAACTTCCCGACGGCAACCTTCATATTATTGCTTGTGACGTGGGCCAGGGAGACGCAATTCTTGCTACCTACGGATCAGTTCAAATCTTGACCGACGGAGGGCCCGATTCCTCGGTTCTAAACTGTTTAGGACGGCATACGCCTTTCTGGGACAGGAGTATTGAGCTGATTATTTCGACGCATCCCGATTCGGACCACTCGACGGGACTTGCCGATGTAATTAAAAGATATAACGTGGGTAGCATCCTGGTCAGTCCGGTTGATCCTGGCACTGACGTCTATCGACTGCTGGAGAATACGGTGGGGGGTAAGGGGGTAGGGGTAATTAACCCCAATGGGGGCATGAGCCTTAGGGTAGGTATGATGCATTTGGATATACTCTCCCCAAATGAGGAGATGTTTTCAAAATTACCTCCTGAAAACGGCGGAAACAAATTGTCAAAATATGCGATCGGGAAAGAAACCAACTTATATTCGATTGTATATAAACTTAGCTTCAAAAAGTTCTCCGGTTTTTTCCCCGGAGATATACCAAAAGAAGAGTCAGACATTCTGGCGGGAGATCCGTCAGTTGGTCCGGTCAACTATATCAAAATACCTCACCATGGAAGTGCTAATGGATTAACAGATAATCTCCTCAAGAGGCTCATGCCTAAAGTTGCGGTTATCTCGGTTGGCGCCAAAAACATGTGGGGTTTCCCGTCGCAAGAAATTCTAAAAATGCTTTCGGACCATCAAGTTCAGGTTTTGAGGACCGACATGGTGGGGGACGCGCAAGTAATAACGGACGGAGAAAAGATCTGGTGGAGAAAATGAAATTATTTCCTTTCTCCACTATGTGTTACTGCTTCTTCCGGTGAGTTGGCTTTTACACCGACTATGAGACTTGAGCCCTGGAATCGTTGAAACAGATCAACCCCATCTACAAAGGTATTGTTTCTGACTATCTCAGGTGCTTTTAAAACCAAACTTTTGTCCCAATGATCAACAAGTATTTCGTCACCCTCAAGTTGGAAAGTGTCCGGTGCAAGATTTTTCATAAGAAGGCTAATTCTATCAAATCTTATTGCAAAGTCAATTACAGGGAATTTAAGCTCGTATTAATGCCTATTTGTCTAAAATCGGGTTGGAGTATAGAATAAAGCATGATTAAAGATAAGTTGGAGAAAATGTTGGGTTTTGAGGTAGAACCAACCGAAAATCCGGAGTTTGGAGACTATTCTGCCAATATTGCCTTGGTCCGCTCCAAAGAAGAAGGCAAGAATCCCAGGGAATTAGCGGAAGAGATTGTCAAAGAGTTAAGAGGGAAAAATAATCTTAAAAGTATAATCGAAAAAATCGAAGTTGCCGGTCCGGGATTCATCAACTTTTGGTTGAAAAAAGATGTACTAGTTGATAATTTGATACAGATTAGATCAGAAAAAGAAAAATACGGTCGCAACGAATCTAAAAAGGGAAAAAAGGTAGTTGTTGAGTACACCGACCCAAACCCTTTTAAGGAATTCCATATAGGTCATCTTATTTCAAACGTGACAGGCGAAGCTTTAACGCGTCTTCAGGAAGCTTGCGGTGAAACTGCTTGGCGGGCGGACTATTTTGGTGATGTAGGTACTCACGTTGCCAAGTCGATCTGGGGACTTCAAAAGAAAATGAAAGAAGATAATTTGAGCTTGGAGGAACTTTCCAAAAAAGAACTCCGGGAGAGAGTCAACTATATGGGCCAAGGCTACGCCTTGGGGACAAAAGCCTATGAAGAAGACGAAACGGCCAAGGAGGAAATCGGAAAGCTGAATACTATTATATACATGGCAGCTCAAAAGATGTGGCAAAAGGAGGGCAAAGAGCCACAAATTAATTACAATCCCGAAGGGGCTATCACTAATAGCGAAGTCGACAGTATTTATGATCTTTACGTAACCGGAAGGAGCTGGAGCCTGGAGTATTTTGAAACAATCTATAAGAGGCTGGGTACCAAATTTGACGGCTATTATCCCGAAAGCAAAGTCGGGGAGATTGGCTACAAATATGTCATGGATAATCTGGGTAAGGCATTTATCAAAAGCGAGGGAGCGGTTATATTCGAGGGTGAAAAGTTTGGCTTGCACACGAGGGTTTTTATAAATAAACACAATCTTCCTACTTATGAAGCAAAAGAATTGGGTTTGGCGCCAACCAAATATGAAGATTTTAAGTATGATGAATCAATAATTGTGGTCGGCAAGGAAATAAGAGAGTATTTCGCGGTTTTAGTTACCGCTTTGACGCAAATTAATCCCAAGCTCGGAGAGGTAACAAAGCCTGTGTTCACCGGTATGGTTAATCTTCCAGAAGGTAAAATGAGCAGCCGGAAGGGCAACGTAGTAACCGTTACCGGTATTATAGACCAGCTTAAAGACCTGGCCGGCGCCTATGTGGATAAAAGTGATTATTCTCAAGGCGAAAAAGACGTGATTTTGGAGAAAGTCGCAGTCGGTGCCCTAAAATACGCTTTTCTAAAGAATCATTTGGGAGCGGACTTTGTTTTTAATATGGGAGAATCGCTTTCGCTGGAGGGTAATAGCGGGCCATACTTGCAGTACACTGTGGCCAGAACAAATTCAGTTATCGCAAAGGTAAAAAGTAAAAGTGAAAAAGTAAAAGTGGTAGAGAAGTTGTCAAAAGAAGAACTGGCGGTTCTTCGGGCATTAGTTAAGTTTCCCGAAGTAGTTCAAAATGCTGCAAAAGCATACTCTCCGAATCTACTATGTAATTATTTGTATGAACTGTCTTCGAAGTTTAACTCTTTTTACAATGCCGATAAGATAATAGGCTCGGAAAATGAAGAATTTCGGTTGTCTTTGACTTCCGCAGTCGGCCAGGTGCTCAAAAACGGCCTCAAAATGCTCGGGATTGAGACTCCGGAAAGGATGTAATATAATCGCATTCATGTCAAGAAGGTATGTTAGGGCTTTGACTCCAAATCGGGCGATAGTAAGGCATGTAACTGTTTATAAAGCAGAGCCTGCCAAGGATGTCAAGTCAGAAGCTATGGAATGTGGATACGGCCATTTTGGAAATACAGCAAACGCTGAGGATTGCTTCAAGGCCCACCGTCAAGAAGGCGACACCAGTTTTCAACAAGGCTGGATTTGTAAAGAACGGTGTTTTGTTCATCAAAAAATAGAACAAAGTCCTTGGTCGGGAAGCAATATTCTGGATACCACCTTTTTAGACACCAAGCATTAAAAGAGTAGTTATTAAAAGTGGCCTCAAGCTTTTGGGGATTCAGGCGCCTGAGAGGATGTAGTTTTGGTCTTTTCCGGATCCGGAGCGCTTTTTAACCTTACGACTTCTACTCCGCCCTTTATTTCTATAGGTGCGGCGACGTTTGCAGTCCCGGCTTGGTCGGCACTAATATATTCTGTCATCCTATGCCTAGTTTACAACTTCAGGTGTATAATTCAAGCCCATGTCATTAGAAAGGATCGCAATCGGCACGGGTTTAGGCTTTGCGTCTTCATTGATTAGTGGCGCTCTTGATTTGAACGAAGTACATAGGGGCGAACACTTAGGGCAGAATTTGTTTAATACCGCTGCCTGGCTCGGAACTTGCATTGTTGCAAGTGAATTTTTGTCTGTTCCGGGATTCGCGCCGGTATCGATAGCGTTGTTTCTCAGATTACACAGGATTGGTATTCAAGTTAGCAATAGAGTTGCAGAGTTGACCAAAAAGGAGTGATTATTTTTGCTTTTCCAGCTTTTCAATCCTCCTGAGGATATCGAGCATTATCTCGTCCTGCTTCTCCAAATGCAGTAGGATTGCTTCAATTTCTTTTTCCGCCTTAACATTGGTTGCGTAATCATGTTCGGCCCTAAGTTCTGCGTGGCGGCCCTGCAAGTTCTGTCCGACCATGATGAGCGGTAAAAACACTAGCTGCAGAAATCCCGAAGAAATATATTGAACTAGAGGAAGCGCTGCCGGTATAGCAATAGGTGCAGCAGCCAGTACTATGCAAAAATAGAAAAATTCCATTGTTCCCACACGGCGCGTTATAGATAGGGCAATCTTATCGGACACGCTAAGATGTTGCCTGTGTATTTCGTTTGTGTTTTGGATCGGAGCAAATTCTTTTCTTAAATCAGCAATTGTTTTTATCGCGTGAGCGTCGTCATTTTTTTCCATACTTATAAGTAAATATTACCACACCGTAAAGGTTTATGGGCCGTAGCCCGTAAGTAGTAGGAATCGCTTCAATCTATTCTTGATATATCGCTTACCAATTCCTGATTTAAGATACTTCTCCCGCACTTCAGCGTCGTCACGAAGTAAACATGCTTCATAGTATATGAGTTCGAATGGACCACGATTTTTGGTGGAAAAGTTCTTTCCAGTATTGTGCTCATTGAAGCGTTTCCGTAAGTCGCCAGTGGAACCTGTATATAACCGGTTATCCTTTTTGCTCCTAAGAATATAGGTGTAAAACATATCTTGGCGACTTCTACTTACGGGCCGTAGCGTACAGCAGCGCCTTCATTATAAAGTAGTTGTACTTGAGCTTTGGTCAGTGCATAGTTATATGCCCTGACGTCGTCGATAAGGGCTCCATCCGGGGCAGAAGTTTTGTTTGCGTCCATTCCCATAACAAAATCAGCCGTGCCGTTAAAAATAGTGGTAAATCCCTGATTTGCCGTAGTCGCTTGTAATTTCCCATCAACATATATCGATGCTGTTGAATTTTGAAAAACTCCGACCACATGATGCCAGACCCCGGTAGTGAAAGTTCCGTCCGATGAGGCGATGTCTGTTGATCCGGATGCTCCATCACCGTCGGTGTAAAAATAAAAGTGATCGTCCGTTTTGTCTACAAAAAGACGGTATGAACGTTGATTGGTAGAAGTAAGATACTTATTGACCATTTCAATATTTTTGCCGGCTGCGGATGGTAATGTGCTTGACTTTACCCACGCCGATAGAGTCATGCTGGTGGTAAAATCAAGGGCACTGGTGTCCGCTGCAAAGGCGTAGTCATCAGTAGAATCAACTGCCAGGGCTGCGTTGTATTTTCCGGTAGTGCCGGCATTCCATGAATGTAACCCATTACCGTCTCCGCAGGTGCCGGGTGAAGTATAGGTGCCGGTTCCCCCGATGCTAATCGTTGCATCCATTCCCGCTGCTTGGCCATTGGCATTCAGCACTGAGTTGTGTGCGGTAGTTCCCGAACATTCGTCAAATTTCCACCAGCCAACCGGTCTACCCTGATTGTAGTCCCAGGCAACCTGATTAGGAGTACGGACGTAATTGTAAACTTTAGCTTCATCTATATAACCGTCAAAAGTTCTGTTGCTGCCGGTAGAGTTTCCGATTTTTACACTGCCTGTAGAATCATCAACTCTACCTCCTGTTCCGGTTGCAGTGCCTGTATAAGATGCTTCAATGCCATTTATAAATATTCTTGCATGAGAGCTGGTTGGGTCTGCATTGCCGTCCCAAGTTAACACTACGTGGCTCCACTGGTTAACCGGAATAATATTAGTTGACTCGATGTCTAAATCAATAGTAGCGTAATCTACTTTAAACTGTAGTGTTCTGGTCGAATCGGTAAACTTAAAATACCAGCCGTGGGATGGGCCGGTCGAGTTAGTTTTATCAATAAATCTACCTTCACTATTGCCGCCGGCGGTACGGGGGTAGATCCATGTTTCTGCTGTTAATGCAGAAAGATTATTAAATATTGATGGAGTACCCGCGTCGATTTTAGTTGTAGCGGTAGAGTCAAAATTAAGGGCAGAGCCGTGAATGCCGGGCACCCAAGTAGTTGAGCCCAGATTTGTTATAGTGCCGTTATTTCCATTGCCCGAAGTATCCACCGCAGTTGTTGTGCCGGTATTGTCATCAAGATTCCACTCACCAATGGGGGAAGGATCACCCGAGCCGCAGTTGCCTTCGGTATTCCCGGGCGGGCAGTATGAACGTTGGCTGGAAAAGCTTGCAGCGGTGCCCGAAGAGTCGGTGGAAACAGCTCCCATTACCGCGCTTGAACCCTGGTTGTAAAGAACTTTAATCTGATCGGCTGTTAAAGCCGATCTGAAAATTTCCGGCTCATCAATGGTACCGTTAAATTCATCCGTCCCATTAGCCAGATCCTGGGCCCCAACTGTGAGAGAATCGGTATTTGTAAGGGTTCCTATGGCAGTAAGTGCCGTATTTGATGCTTGTAAAATACCGTCAACATAAAGATCAATCCGGCTGGTACCCGTTTTGGTGGCCACTACATGATGCCAGTTGCCATCATAGATATCGGTTTGGTACTCGGCGCTGTCGTCAGGTCCAAAAGAATTATCGTCATCAATTCCAAAAAAGACATGTCCGTTAGTAGAAAAAATTAATGCATAACCCGGCGAAGCACTTTCCTTATCAAATATAAATTCGTTTGATCCCGGATTACTTGCACTTGTGGACTTAACCCAGGCGCTTAATGTAAAATTATCCGCAGCAGCAAAGTTAAAATCGTCAGTATTAGCGACCGACAGCCAGGTAGATCCGTCTCCCTTCCAGGCCTTGCCGAACTTGCCTGCATTTGTCCAGGAGGTTGAAGATGACAGGGTCAGATTGCGTCCATTTATTGAGCTGTCATGGGCGGTCGTGCCGTTGCCCTCATCAAGTTTCCAATGCCCGATAGCTGACCCTATGGGGGAACCCGGCGCGGGGTGCCCTCCGTTCATGTCTTCTGTAACTTGGCTTGGACTACGCACGTAGTTGTAAATTTTAAAGTCGTCGATGAATCCGTCGAAGGCCCTATCAGCTGCACCACGATTACCGATAATATAATTGTCGGTTGTTGTTGAAACCGTACCGGCGCCCGGGTTTATAACCCGCGTCATCGCTTGGGCAACACCGTTAATGTAAATTACCGGGTCATTTGTCTCTGCGGAAGCATCATATGTGACTGCAACGTACACCCACTGATTTTGAGGCATTGAAGCGGCGGGAGAGTGCCAGTTGGCTTGGCCGCTACTGAAATACTGGTTAAAAGATAAGTAGTCACTTTCTAAAAAGAAATTTAAAACTTCGTTTCCAGCTTGTCTTTTATCAAATATCCTGCCCAGTGTGCCACCTCCGTTGCTTTTTGCATAAACCCAAGTAGAAAAGGTATAAGCGGTGTAGCTGGTGTTGAGATTTGTATTGAGGTAGCTGGCCGATCCGTCGAATTTTAGAGCAGATCCGAATTTTCCGGTAGCCCATGTAGGTATAGTAGTACCGGAAAGCGTTGCAGCATTTCCAGTCGTGCTGGAGTCGTTTGCAGAAGTACCGCTGTTATCATCCATTTTCCACCATCCCACCGGCCCGGGAGCAAAGTTGTAAAGATGGAGGGCATCTGCCTGGGACAGGGCCCGGTTGAAAATCCGGACATCATCCAGAACACCATCGATTGTATTAGAATTTGAACTTGCAGCCCCCAGGTAAAGTGGATCGGGTGTATCTTTGATAGTTCCTGTTGTAGCCGTAACATTTGTCCCTTGCACGCCGTTTAAATAGATGTACAAATTATTATTATTTTTTACTGCCACTACGTGTATCCATATATTTGCATAGGCAGAAACATTTCCAGGATAATTGACCGTGTATAAAGTACTTGAGGAATTTCTCCAACCGAACTGAAGCACGTTGCTACTATCAACTTGGACATAATAGCCTCCGCCGCCGCTCCCATCCTTGCTCATTATCACATTCGTTCGACTGAGTGTCCGGAGATTTACCCAAAATGAAATTGTCAGGTCATTCGGGGGTTTGATTGCCGTGTTATCGCTAATACTAATATAGTCAGTGGTACCGTCAAAGGTTACGCCCGGTCCAAATCTTCCTACAGCATTTGTTGCATTTCCACCCCAGGCGCCGTCAAGGCTATTTCCTGAGGCGTCACAAGAATCATTTACACCTCCCGTGCAAGTGTTGGCTGAAGTTTCATCCAGTTTCCAATATCCCACAAGGCCGTCGGAAAGATATGATTGATTAGGGCCAAATGATGCTGAAACTCCCTGTGATTTTGTTTCTCCATTAAAATCGGCCTTAACTTGATCGGCTGTTCTGGCGCTCGAATATATTTTTACTTCATCTATGAAACCTTTAAAAAAACCGGTACTTCCGTCATCTTGAGCCCCAATTGCGCCAAAACAAGAGGTTGTATTGTCAGTGGTAGGATTGGTAAAAGTAGAAGTACCGGTTGTGCTTAATTCGACGCCGTTTAGATAAATTTTGACACTGTTTGTAGAATAATTAATCACAGCTGCGGCATGATACCACCTGTTAGCGGTAAAAACGTTATTTGCCGTCTGTCTGTCTTGAACACCCTGACTATCCGGAGCCCTTCCTCCTGCGGAGATAGCATTATTATTGGCCAGTTCGAGGAATGCCCGAGAATTTGTTGTTGGTGACCCCGAGTTTATGGAAATATCAATCAGTTCAATGAAAGAGGTAATATTTTGTGGGGTTTTGAACCAAGTCTCCAAGGTCATTGAACTTGCGTTTTGTGCAAGACTTGTTGCACCTAAACTTACATAATCACTGGTTCCGTTAAAAGACAGGCATTTACCCCTAACACACATACTTTCCGGTTGCCAAGTGGCACCGTGTATTGTTGGAGCAGTAATTGTTTGATTACCATCATTTACGGTGGTTCCATAACCTTCATCCAAGTTTAAATAAACATCTGCGGCTTTTGCTGGGGCCGCGGGTAAAAAGAGATACTTTATACTGGTTAAAAGGATTAGTGCGGCAAGGATTGAACTGAGAATTTTTCTAAGCCTGGTCCTTGTACACCAGCGATATGGCCACAAAATTATTAATTTGAAATTTCTAATTTTCATTGAATTTATATTTTATTAATTTTTAAACTGGAACCAATTTTAGAAAATATCAAAGTTAGCTCTTGCGCCCCGTTCCAAAGTTTTGTTATTTCTTCGTTTCTATTTGAAAATACTATCTTTAACATGCGAAGCCAATGT
>JBGQJK010000009.1:0-29959 GCA_041499035.1 Patescibacteria group bacterium | reverse complement strand
CTCAAACAACAGACCGCAAGTTTGTCTCTTTTAACGCAGCTTTTAATGGTATAAAAGAGATCAAAGAAATAATTGAACAAGCAAACAAAAGCATAGAATTCGGCGGGAAAAGTACTGTAATTTTTGTCGACGAAATTCACAGATTTAACAAAGCCCAGCAGGACAAACTACTGCCACATGTTGAACATGGCGATATCGTTCTGATTGGTGCCACAACCGAAAATCCTTCTTTCGAAGTCATTGGGCCTCTACTATCCCGAACAAGGGTTCTCATTCTTGAACAGCTTGAAGAAAAAGAGCTGAAGACCATTCTTGGAAGGGCATTAAAATACCTTAAAAAGAAGTTAAACAAGGAAGCGGAAAAGTTCTTATTGGAAGCTGCAAACGGAGACGCCCGTGTAATGCTCAATGTTTTGGAAATTGCAGCAAGTTTGGTAGCAAAGCCAACTATAAAAATTCCGGACCTCGAGACCGCGCTCCAGCGACGACAGTATACTTTCGATAAACGCGGAGAAGATTTTTATAACGTAATTTCGGCATTTATTAAGTCTATGAGAGCATCCGATGTTGACGCCGCTTTATATTATTTGGCAAGAATGGTTGCTGCGGGGCAAGACCCGCTTTATATCGCGCGTAGAATGGTTGTTTTTGCATCCGAAGATGTAGCGTCTCCTACCGCGCTGGTTGTTGCCAACGCGGTGTTTGCCGCCTGCAACACGATAGGATACCCGGAGTGTCAGGAAAATTTAGCCGCGGGTGTGGTTTACCTTGCAACCGCCAAAAAAGACCGCTCCGCCTACACAGCCTATATGGAGGCGTTGAGCGATGTTAATAAATATGGCAACCTTCCGGTTCCCTTGAAAATTCGCAACGCCGTAACAAAACTGATGAAAGAGGTCGGCTACGGCGAAGGGTACGAGGCGTATGATAAAGAAAGTTATCTGCCGGAGAAACTTCAGGGAAAAGTGTATTTTAAGAAGAATTAAATTTTATCTTTGCCGACAATAACCAGAACATCAATTCCTGCCGGCGCTGTTTCTCCCGCGGGCAATGCAGATACTGTTGCATTGAGCTTAGCGGCAAGGTCGGAAGCCGCGCTTGTAGCAGCATTATTCAAAACTACAACCAAAGTTTTTGCGTATTTGGTATTACTGTTATCTTTTAGAACAACATTTGAACCCGGGAACAGTTGCTGGATTTGAGCTTCCAGTTTGTAGGTAATTCCGGCGCTATCTGTACCGTTTCTTAAGCCGATTTTTGCTTGCGTCGCCTGCGATGGAGCCGGGCCACTGATAGCTAATGGTGCCACTGCAAGAATTTTATTTGATGAAGGGCTGTAAAGAATCGCCTCTTTGGCATTGGCGTAAATTAAAATCTTATCGCCATTTTGAGCTTGACTAAAGAATGGCTGCCCTTTAAGTTTAGTTATATCCGTGACGCTGGCCACGGTTGGGTCTTCGTTTGGAAGCAGCATATATTTTCCTACTGCGGAAACCACATTTCTAGTCTCCTGTTGAGCTGCCAGCTGTGGCCCAAATTGTTTATTAACAAGATAATATTGATAGCTAAAATATCCCCCGACTGCCGAAACCAGAATTAATATTAATATTCCCGCCTTTAGTATTATTTTATTTTTCTCGGGAGAATTTAACGAAAACTTTTTGAGTTTGAAATAGGCAAAAGCTCCGGCAACTATCAGTAAAATCAAGGCAACACCCGGAATAAGAATATTTTTAGCTTTATCAGAACTTAAAAGGAGCAAATGAACCCCTAGACTTTGTTTCAAAACAAAATATTGATAGGCAACATAGCCGACAAGGAGTAAAACCAAAACGACAATTACACCAAGACCAACAGAAACCATTTTCTTCTTTGACCATTTTGTAGGAATTAGTTCTGTCATATTTATATTTTATACTTTACGGCGTAGGTGATGCAACTGGCGTAGCTGAGGTAACTGGAGTAGATGTTACAGACGGTGTAGCTAATGGAACGGAAGTTCCTAAAGGCGTTGCGGTCGAGGTCGACACCGGAACTAACGACGGAGTTGGTGATGTCAGAACAGGAACAGCAGGTGTCGGCGATACTAAAGGTTCCGGTGTATTTGAGGAGACCGGCGTAGGTTCAGAAGATGCCGGGGCTACAGATGGCTCGGGAGCAGTTGTCGCGGCGCCGGAAACGGAAGGCACGGTACCATTAGTCGCTATAGCGCTCCAAGAAAAACTTAGGTCAGTCGGAGCTCCCTGGTTTAATTTAATTGTAAAGCCTTTAGTGGAAAGGTTTTGAACAACATAACGGATAGTACCATTTAGTATTGACTGTGTAGCTCCGTCATTTCCGGCAAGCATGGTCGGGGTTGCATTAGTGTAGGGCATTTGGGCGTATTCACGATCAAAAGTAACATTTACCGAGTCAGCTCCTTGTTTAACGACGGCAAGGCCTGCAGTATCTTTATTAAACGTTGCCCTGCCAAAGAAGAACACGTCTCCTTTGAAAATAACATTGGCCAGGAATGTAACTAATTTATCAAAAATTGATTCACTCTTAAACTCGGCCGGGCCAAGAACCGTCAGGCCGCTGCTGTCAGAGGCCACGGGCACTACAGAAGAAGATGGAGTTAGTGTGAGCTGGAATTGGGAGGGATCAATATAACCGGCTTGAATAAAAGCTACGATCTGACCAACACCATCCCCCGAATAACTCTGTGTCGCTTTGCCTAGAGTATACCCTGCATGAGTCGCTTTCATTGCGACTCCGGGGGCAGATGAGCTGGTCAGATAATCCCCTGCAGCAATAGTGCCATTTTCAGTTGAAACATTAACAGGAACGCGCCCGACAAGGGCAACAGCGTGATAATCCGGAGATTTCTTGTAACCCCAAGCCTCATTTGCCTCCTCCGCATATTTTGAAACCACACCAACAATATTTGGACTATACGAACTTCCTGATCGGGCCAACATAAATGGAGCTGTTGCGTCCGCTGTCGGGTTTGGCTGATTTGTAATCACAACAGTGTCTCCAATTCCCGCACCGGCTGCAGGCGCCCACTCAGCGAAGTCGGACCAGACACCGGGAGCAGTGCCTCCTTTCCATGCGGCGTTGTAAACCATCATTTTGTTGTTTGTTGTGTCATACTCCAACGCAACCGTGCCGGTTTGAGTAGCCGGAACTCCGGTAGGAGCTCCTGCTGATGTCGGGATATAAGTAAAGCCGACAGTAGCTGAAGTAGAAAGTGCCGCATTGGCCAAAACGACACTATTGACTGTATTATTCTTAATAATTGACGTAGCCCCGGTCGGAGCCAGGACAATGTTCCCCGTTCCAGATTGAATACTTGTGGCTGAAGTGCCGGCTGTCGAACCTATCGTGATAGTATTGCCACCGGCAGGCGTGCCGTCCCCAATATGAATAGTTTTAGTTCCTGTTCCCGCGGGGTTACCCGTACCTATATTAATGGTATCTGTAATACCTGTTGCCGTAGCTGCGCCCGCAATGTTGACAGTTGAACCGGCTGTTGTTACATTTCCGATTGAGACACTTGAAACTCCTGCGCCGTTACCGATCAGAATAGTCTGAGTTCCGGATGAAGACCCTAAAGTAATGTTTCCTGTTCCACCCGAGGCACCGATAACTATTGTTCCTGTTGTCTGGGGAGTTAAAGCTATGGCTGCGGTTCCATTACCACCTTGAATTGTTGTTGTGTTGGCTGTATTTGCAACCGACCCAATTACAACTGTATTGGTTCCTGCAGGTGTTCCATCACCAATGTGAATAGATTTGATGCCTGTACCAACTGTATTACCTGTACCGATATTAACTGTATCTGTGATACCGGTTGCAGTAGCTGCGCCGGCAATGGATACAGTACTTCCTGCAGTAGTCACATTGCCGACGGAAACTGATGATACTCCGGCTCCGCTACCAATTAGGACAGTTTGAGTACCTGAGGAACTCCCTAATGTAATATTGCCCGTTCCTGCTCCTGCTCCAACAACTATTGTTCCAGTGGTTTGGGGAGTTAAAGCTATGGCTGCGGCACCATTGCCTCCCTGAAGAGTTGTAGTGTTAGCAGTATTAGCATTTGAACCGATTACAACTGTGTTTGTCCCTGCAGGTGTTCCATCACCAATGTGGATAGATTTGATGCCTGTACCAACTGTATTACCTGTACCAATGTTAACTGTATCTGTGATACCGGTTGCGGTGTTAGCTCCGGCAACACTGACCGTACTCCCTGCAGTTGTTGTGTTACCAATCCTAACAGTCGATACGCCCGCACCATCACCAATTAGGATTGTCTGTGTACCT
This sequence comes from Patescibacteria group bacterium, assembly GCA_041499035.1. Classification (GTDB taxonomy): domain Bacteria; phylum Patescibacteriota; class Microgenomatia; order UBA8517; family UBA8517; genus DATFUL01. The sequence continues at coordinate 25,651 of JBGQJK010000009.1, read as the reverse complement.
GAGGAAGAACCAAGTGTGATGTTTCCCGTACCTGCAGCTGCACCTATTACGGTTGTTCCCGTTGTCTGTGGTGTAAGAGCAATTGCCGCTGTGCCATTACCACCCTGTATGGTTGTTGTATTAGCTGTATTGGCATTGGATCCGATTACAACTGTGTTTGTCCCTGCAGGTGTTCCATCACCAATGTGGATAGACTTAATTCCGGTTCCCACTGTATTACCAGTACCGATATTAATCGTATCTGTAATACCCGTAGCTGTATTAGCACCCGCAAGACTCACTGTTGAACCTGCTGTTGTTGTATTACCGATAGAAACAGAGGAAACTCCCGCACCATTACCAATTCTGATTGTCTGGGTTCCGCTTGAGGACCCCAAGGTAATGTTTCCTGTTCCAGCTCCTGCACCAATGACTATTTGTCCTGTGGTTTGGGGAGTTAAGTTGATGGCAGTAGCACCGTTACCTCCTTGAACGTTGGTTACGTTAGCTGTGTTTGCAAGCGAACCTATAGTGACTGTATTGGTTCCTGCAGGAGTACCATCTGCAATATGAACCTGTTTAATTCCGGTTCCCACTGTATTACCAGTACCGATATTAATCGTATCTGTAATACCTGTTGCAGTATTGGCCCCAGCAATACTAACCGTACTCCCCGCGGTTGTAGTATTCCCAATATTAACTGAGGAAACCCCGGCCCCGTTGCCAATTAGGATTGTTTGGGTGCCGCTTGAAGAACCTAGCGTTATGCTACCTGTTCCTGCTCCCGCACCAATGACTATTTGTCCTGTGGTTTGGGGAGTTAAGTTAATTGCTGTTGCTCCATTACCCCCCTGAATATTTGTGACATTGGCTGTGTTGGCAACAGAACCTATTGTAACTGTATTAGTTCCTGCGGGAGTGCCATCCCCAATGTGTATTGCTTTGATACCTGTACCTACTGTATTTCCTGTACCGATATTGATAGTATCTGTAATACCCGTAGCTGTGTTGGCACCGGCAATGGATACTGTACTTCCTGCTGTTGTAGTATTCCCAACATTGACTGAGGAAACTCCTGCCCCATTGCCAATCAAAATTGTTTGAGTACCACTTGATGATCCTAGAGTGATAGTTCCTGTTCCCGCTGAGGCGCCAATAACAATAGTTCCTGTTGTTTGGGGAGTTAAAGCTATTGCTGATGTACCATTACCACCTTGAATAGTTGTGGTATTAGCAGTGTTTGCTAGTGAACCGATTGTAATAGTATTTGTTCCCGCAGGTGTACCATCCCCAATGTGTATTGCTTTGATTCCGGTTCCAACTGTGTTACCTGTACCGATATTAATTGTGTCTGTAATACCTGTGGCGGTGTTGGCGCTTGCGATATTTACAGTTGAACCGGCTGTTGTAACGGCGCCAATACTTACACTTGAAACTCCGGCACCATTTCCAATTAGCACTGTTTGAGTTCCGCTTGAGGATCCCAGTGTAATGTTACCCGTACCGTTTGATCCTCCAATGGTAATAAGTTTTGCCAGGGTATTGGTGGAAGTACCAATAGCAAGAGTAGGAGTACCGGAAGTTGAAGTACCAACATCAATAACAACATTCCCGGCAGTTCCGCCAGATGCATTACCGGTAATAATAGATATCGCTCCTGTTGATGTTGTACCAGTTCCTGTAGAAACTGTGTGTGTTCCGGAAGCCCCTGCCCCGTTGTCTGTTGACTGAACTATTAAAGCTGTGCCTGCGGTCGTCGGCCTTATAGTACTACCGATTGTAATATCTGCTCCGGTTACAGTTAGTGTTCTACCGGTTGTTCCACCGGCAACAGTAAAGCCGTCAGATGCTGACGCTAAAGTTAACCCGTTAATGGCCCCGAAACTCGTAATTGTTGGAGATCCTGAACCCGTAATGGTGCCAGAAATTGTGGGTGAAGAAATTACGCCGGTGCCAGTTGTTGATAGTGAAGCTCCGGAACCGATTACCATTGCTGCCGAGGTATTTGTTCCGCCGGTAATACTGGAAAAGGCAGAGCTTCCTCCGCCTCCCGTCGAAGCTATCGTAATCGTCCCATTCCCGTTAGTTATAGTAACATTGGATCCCTGTGTTAGAGTTGCCAGAGAGAATCCACTAGTAGCGGAGTTGCCAATCAAAAGCTGGCCATCAGTTGGGGCTACTGTTGAACCAGTCCCACCGCTTCCGATAGGCAACGTTCCGGACACATCTGATGTTAAACCAACTTGAGAAGTAACCGAAAGGGTACCACCCGAATCCGATTTAACAAAACCGCTTCCGAGGCCGCCTGTAGGAACTGTAAAATTATTTGCATAAATGCCGTAGTATCTGTTTCCGGAAATGCCGAGTGAGGGCTTGGAATTACTTGAAAGTGCACCACTTGATGGATAAACGTCCCCCAACGAGTCAATCACGGTATTGCCCAGCAAACTTATAAATGTTGTATTGGCAGGGAGGCTGGTAATAACAATGGAACTGACTTGAGGAGTAAGCCCTGTTTGTTGAACTACAGTTTTTTGAGTACCAGATAATCCTTTGAGTTGAGCCAATGATAACTCCAAAGTCTGGACCCTTTGTGCCAAATCCGGAGTCGGTGTAGGCAGGCCAACCGGCAAAGGTGATGATAGGGACGAACCTAACTTAGAAAAAAATTGACTGATTCTTTGACCTAAACTTAAAGACTGAAGGTTTGAAGTCTGTGCCGCCAAAACTTTTTTATAAGACCCAAGAGCAAGGTGTGGCATTCTTATCGAAGAAACCTTAAAATTCACAACAAAAAATTCAAGTTGATGAATTGACTTAGTCAAGGACTGACCCCATGTTTCTTTTGGTGGTGTTTGATAAGGGTCAAAAGCCAATAAAAGAGAGTGTTGAGACAACAAAAACGAAACCGCAAAGAAAAGAACAATGGCAGCTTTTTTCACTTAAATCATTCTATATAAGTTTCACGTAGAGATCAAGCTCTTTCACATATAACAAATTTTTGAAGAAGTTATTTGTTTACCAGATCCATCATTTCTCGGCAAAAGAAGGGTAAATCCATGGGCCAGCGGGAGGTGACTAGATTTTTATCTACTACAACCTCTTTATCTACCCAAAGACCTCCTGCCGCTTTTACTTCTTCGGGAACATTGTCATGCCAATAAGACGTTAAGTGCCTGCCTTTAACTACACCCGAGGAAGCAAGTGTATAAGGACCATGACAAATCGAAGCGACCGGTTTATTTTTTTCAAAGAAAGACTTAGTAATTCTTTGTGCATCTTTATCCCTGCTAACAACCCAAGGCGCGTCCGTTTTTCCACCGCCTCCACCCGGAATAATAAGCAAGTCATAGTCATCCGGATTAACTTCGCTAAAAGTTTTATCAGGCCCAAGTTGATAACCGTTCTCCCCAGTGAGTTGAACTTTTTTTGGAGCTGCAATATCAACCTGCCAGCCTTCTCCCATTAAACGGAATGTAGGGACGAAGACTTCAAGATCTTCAAACTTATTTGCAGTTAAAACGAGTGCTTTATTTACTTTTTTAGACATTGCCTATTATAAACCCTTTATTACTAAAATATTGGTTAGCTACATTCGTATCTTACAAATCAAACATGCCATTTCTGTAGATTACTTTTGATTTTCCGCTCTCTAAAACCGCGGTAACCGTTTTGTCGTCTGTCGAAATTATATCAGTGTGAACCGAGCTTTCGTTGTAGCCAAGGGCTTCCCAATTCTTTTTTGAAATCTTCGAAGAGTCCCCCGTATAAGCATCTTTGTAGGCGCTCCCCAAAGCTAAATGAAAGTTTCCAAATTTACCACCCATATTTTCGTCAAATAATGTTTCTGCCATAAAATGAGTAATCTTGCTAAAACGACGGTCAGTAAGACTAAACTCTCCTACCTTATCCGCGCCAGGAACTTTTATCATTTCTGCAACCAGGTTTTTGTTTTTCGAAGCGTTAACTTTTACCACTCTTCCTTTCTTAAATTCAAGTTCAACATTTTCTACCAAATTTCCATATACATAAAGCGCTTCGCTAAACTTTACCCAGCCTTCGGTTGCTCGCCAGTCCGGTGAAGTAAAAATTTCAAAAGAAGGAATATTGCGGCCAGACCCGCCTAGCCATTTTCTACCGCGTCCAATCTTAATTGTAAGATCAACAGTTTTACCTTTTATAAAAAGCTCTTCAATTTCAAGTTTACTCAATTTTTCCCGGGTTTTTTCTACGTTAGCAAAAACACTTTTCCATTTTGCAATCGGGTCGGGTTTATCCAAAAAACAGGCCTTAATTATTTGATCCCAATACTGTCGAAGGGTAAGCCCCGCCTCTTTTGCCATTGCTTCGGTACCAAAAAGAGCCAACGTCCAAGTTAATTTACCGGCGTTTTCTTTTTTATCACGCGCATCTTTATAAAAACCTACTGCTGCCTGCCGCAGCATTATTTTTTTGCTATCAACCCCTTCAAGATCGTGTTTATTATTCGTAGAAATAATATATAACATGTGATCGGAATCTTTTATTCTCCCGAGAAGATAATTTTTGGGCAAATATTTGGTTTGCTGATTACTAGCGTTTTCCAAAAAGACCCTGTCAACAGACATCCACCTATCGGTCCCTTCCGGAGTAAAACTGATTATTGGATAGCCGCCACTTTCCAAAACAGATAAAACTAAAGGATTTAATATAGATTTTGCTGATTCCGGAACTTGAAGAAAAATAGCCTCACCTTTTTTGATTCCTTGGCCACTCCCTAAAGCAAACTTTACCAAAACATCGGCATACTTTTTGAGGATGTTCTCGCTTGGTGCGTACATTTCAGGACTTCGGAGTGATTCTATCTTTGCCGAGATATTTTTGCAAGACTTTGGGGATTAAAACGGAGCCGTCCTTCTGCTGATAATTTTCCAAGATTGCAATGATAGTGCGGCCTATTGCAAAAGCGGTTGCATCATTCATATGGGCAAACTCGGTTTCTCCATTTTCGTTCTTAACCTTTGTCCCGAGCCTTCTTGATTGGTAGTCTGTCATGTAATCCGAGGTGTGGGTTTCTCTATATTTGTTTTCCCCCGGCATCCAGGACTCAATATCGATCTGGCGGTAGTCCGGAGAGCCCATATCGCCGGTGCAAATTGCTACAACCTGATACGGGATTTCCAAAGATTGCATTAGGTATTCCTGAATCCCAACAAAAAAGTTTTGTTCGTTAAGCCCGTTCTTAGAATCCGTAAATGATTCCATTTCAATTTTGTCGAATTGATGAAGCCGTAAAATTCCTTTTGTGTCCTTGCCGTATGAGCCTGCTTCTCTTCTAAATGCAGGTGTAAACGCAAAATACCTTACAGGCAAATCTTTTTCATCCAATGTCTGGTCCATATGCATTGGACCCAAAGTATGTTCTGCACTTCCGATCAAATACTGGTTATCGCGAGGGATTGCATACCTCTCGATTTCGGTTTCGGGTGAAAGTCTGGCCATTTTTTCGTAAACGACAGGATTAATAAAAAGCGGGGGCGCGATGGGAATAAATGCTTTAAATGAATAGCCTTTTTCTGTTTTTTCTGCAATTTTCTTCAATTCTTTTTCGTTAGTAAGTAAGCTAACCGCAAATTGATACAAAGCGTTTTGAAGCAATACCGCGTCCCCTTTTAGATAAGTAAATCTGGTTCCAGTAACTTTACTTGCTGTTTCACTATCAATAATTCCTAAACTTTTTCCGAGTGCTACGTGGTCTTTGGGTTCAAAATCAAATTTTGTGGGCTCCCCCCATTTTCTGACAACTTTATTTTCAGATTCATCCTTCCCGATAGGAACATCGTCGGCGAAAATGTTCGGGATTTTGTATGCCAAGGTGTCTTTGATTGGTTTTAATTTAACAATTTCTTTCCAGGCTTGGCTTCGCCTTTCTTTAAGATCTTCTGCATCTTTAAGTAAGCCTTTACCTTCTTTACTCGTTCGTGCATAATCCAAACCCTTCTTCACTAGAAGTAGAAATCTAGCAGAGTTAACCGTAACAAGGTGGTTTAAATTTTCCCATTCCCTTTGCTTTGAAATGAATTCTTCATAAACCTTGAGGAGTTCATCTACTATATTTTCATCAAAACCTTTTGCTTTTGTAGCCTTTTTTACTTTTTCCGCGTTTTCGCGGATGAAATTTATATCCAACATTTTATCTAATTGTTGTTTGACTATCGTAAATAAAACCTCTTACATTGTATTTTGCTACCCAATTACCCGGTTTGTTAGTCCTGATCTCTTCAAGCTTCTGTGTAATTTGATCCGCGGTCAACCCATCATTTAACCAATACTGCGTTGAATTTTCCTTAAGCCCTAATTTACCCAAAAGCCCTTTCCTTGGGATGAGTTTTTGTAAATATATATTTTCGATTCGAGTCATACTCGTATTATAATCCTAGCCCCTTTGAAATTCCCTGCATCGCTGTTAATGCAATTTTGATAAAATCGGGGAGTTTTATCCCCAATTCCTTTTGGCAATTTTTAATGTCTTCCCGTTTTACCCCGGCCGCAAAACTTTTTTGGTTCCATTTGGAAAGAACGTTGTCTACTTTAACAGCAGAGAGCTTTTTCTCAGGCCGTATGAGCGTTACGGCAATAATGAGTCCTGTAAGTTCATCACAGCAGAACAGCGACCATTGCATTTTAGTCTTCGGCTTTTTACCTTCATGAAACCAACCGTGGGATTCAATCCCGGTAAGAAGTTCCTCGTCCGTTTCCCCGAGTGCCCGTACCCAGTTTGCCATTAACTTAGCATGATTCCCCGGATCCTCTTTTGTAGACTCGTAATCCCCGTCGTGCAAAAGTCCTACTATTTCCCACTTGTCCTCGTCCTCTCCAAAATGTTTGGCCAGCACACGCATAACCGCGCCAACACTATAACAGTGTTTACGCAAATTTTGCGACTGCATTTTGGAGTGCAATAGCTCTAAAGCAACGCTCTTGGAAATCATTTCTTGCTCTCCTTCCTCATCATTCTCCACATCATGAGTCTCCTAACCCAGTTCCCTACTACGGCAAAGACAAAATAAACTCCAGTCACGTAGACTATCCATTTAATGACTATGTAAGGATTAATTGTCGGGAAAATAAATCCGAGTCCGAAAATCAAAACCATTGCCATTAGGGAAACCGCCATGGATTCCAAAACAACCAGCTGAGAAAACTTCATCATCTTCCACATTTTTTCTTCACTTTTCATAAATTAATCACCTCCTTTAATCTTCTGGTAACTTTATCAGTTCCTAAGTTCAAAATCAAAACACCCGCACGAGGGCCATGAGTCTTCCCAATCAAGGAAAGATAAATTGCACTGAAAGCGTCTTTTGTAGGAATCTTCAGTTCTTTTGCCAAATTATACAAAGCTACTTGTAGTTTTTCAGAATCGTTATTCTCTTTTAGAATCTTAAGAACAAAGCCAAGATATTTTTTCTGAAGATCAGACAAGTTTTTTGTTAAGTTTGAAACATTATCTTCCAAATCAAATTTAAATTCATCCGGAGCGTAATTCTCCAACCAAAACTGGGCATATTTTTTACGCTCGCTAAGTATTTGTAATTCAGTAAGAGATAGAGGTCCGTTTTTCAACTCTTCAAATTTTTTCTGGGGATCCAGACCCAACCTTAGAAAATTTGCCACATCTCTAAAACGCGGGAAGATCTCAGGCGGTTTTTGTTGCAAGACATTTTTTACCATCGATAGCTCGAATGATCTGGATAAATCGGTGTCGCGTTTCTTAATATTTGCCTCCCAAGCTTTGTCATACTTATCAAACAAATCAGGAATTGCCATCGTCCCTTCCGGATCAAAATTGCTTTGCGATCCTATATCAGCGTTTACAAAAAGGAACCTTGCAACTTCCGCCGGTAGGATCTTAACAAGGTCGTGTGCTTTAAGACCCACGCCTTTGGAAGAGGACATTTTTTTGCCACCTATTAAAATAAACTCATACGGAAGCTTGTAAGGCTCTGGGTATTTAAACACCTCTTTACATATAGCCATAGCAATGTCGTAACTTCCTCCCGCTGAAGCATGATCTTTACCGGCCCCTTCAATTGTTACTCCAATTACTTTCCAATGCGCCGCCCAGTCAACTTTCCAGGGAAGTTTTCCGGTTCCATCAAAGGGCGAAATTTTACCTTCATGGCCGCAGCCTTTAGCCCAAGTCACTAAGTCTGGTTCACATTTATAGGAAACTTCTTCGCCGTCCCAAGCAAAGACTTTTGTTGTTCCAAGTTTGCCGCATTTTTCGCAAATTACCTGGAAAGGGAGCCAACCGGACTCTTTTTTGGCGCTGCCGGAAACTTTTTGATAAATGTCTTGAATTTTCTCCGAATTATCTAAGGCCAATTTAATAACCTCGTTAAATTTTCCTTGATGGTAAAGTTCCCAAGAGGAAATGTATTTTGCCTCAAACCCAAGATACTCAATCGATTTTTTAAGATCATCTGCTAAATAGTCTGCTAAATTGGCAAAGTTGGGATCGGGGGAAGGAATCATTTTGAGGGCTTTCCCTTGGTGCCCTTCAAGCGTATCTTTTAAAACCCCGGGGAATTCATCCGCCGGGTCAAAATCATTAAAAACATAAGTCAAAGTTGCCTTCTGACCGGCATCTTTAAGCGCGCGATAAATCGCACTATGAATTACAGGTCCAAGCATCGAACCAATGTGAGCAAAACCTGACGGAGTCTTCATATCATCAACCCAGTAGGGCTTATATTTGCCCGAAGAAATTATTTCTTTTACTACTTTATCCGCCCAATGCATATCTGAAGCTAATTCTAACCTGAAGGAAACTTTTATTCAATCGCAAGAATCTCGTATATCACTTTTCCGGCCGGGGCGGCTACTTCGGCTTTATCACCGACTTTTTTACCTACCAGAGCAAGACCTAAGGGAGAACTATCGGAAATTTTCTTATTAACAGGGTCCGCTTCCCAATCCCCAACCATGTCAAATATCGTTTGCTTACCGTTAACCTTTACCGTTACTTTTGTCCCAACCCCGACTCCGTCGCTTTTTTTGGAATCGCCGGCAACTACTGCCGTTTTTACAACTTCGGTTAGCTCATCGATCCGACCGTCGAGAAATTCCAGTTCCTCTTTAGCGCTTTGGTAGTCGCTATTTTCTGACAAGTCTCCCTGACTCCGGGCATTGCTTAGCCTGTCAACCAATTTTGGCCGTTTGATATCCAAAAGTCCTGCCAGCTCCTGTTTTAGAGCCGTGAGTCCCGCCTTTGTTAATCTTACTTGTGTATTCATTTTTGTCGCCTGAAACTTAAAATCCCTCCGCTTGGTGGAGGGAAATCTAATTTTTTTTGTCCTCCAGCAAGCTAAAAAATCCCGGTAATCAGGGACTTAAAAGCAATCACAGGAAGGGTATTTTTCATGATTTCTTAGACGGTGATGTGGATTGTAGACTGTCTAGGAAAGGGTGTCAATACTTCGATCTGACTCAGTATTGATCCTTCTATATCAAGATTATTGTCTAGTTTATCCTGAACGAAGTCGAAGGATCAAGAAATCATAAAGGACCAAAAAATAGCTTGTGGCCTCAAGCATACAAGATCCGAACCAGCTTATAAACAATCTAATAGACTTATTTAGAACATTCCCTCCTGAAGCTAATCAACTTGCCGTAGCTCCTCAGTATTAGTACTCAAATCAAAATGTTTAAGCCCATACAGTTGACATTTATTCCCATATATTCTATAAATGCTCCAACATGAGTAGCGCCGATAGAGTAACACAAGTTAGACCTGTTTTCGAAGAGGAAGCTGCAAGTTTGAGATGGCCTAAGCCACAAATAAGCCGTAATGAGGCGGATCCGGTGGAGTCGTCATATTATCCTGTATTTATGGATGTAATGACTGCCCTAAAAAAAGATCCCATTACCGCTGTAGAAATTGAGAAAACGGAAGGGTACGATTTGAGCCCAGAAAATGTCCAGAGAGGGGTTAGAGAACTTGCAAAAAGGCTAAACGATAACGGACTAATTGATTTTGGAATACAAACATTGTTGATTCAACCTTCCAAAGAAAATAAACTAGAAACACCTACTTTATTTATTAAAAAGCTAGTAAGGCACTAATAAACCAACTACTCCTTCCTATAAGTTGCTAAGATCTCAGTGACCTCATTGGGACTCGACAATTTTGAATTGGTTACCTCTCCCAAGTTACCAATTTGCTCGCAATTTGTCGTTTGTGTCGCCAGGGAGATTCGAACTCCCAATTTCTTGGATGAGAACCAAGTATCCTAAGCCGTTAGATGATGGCGACAAATTTTAGCGAGCAAGAAACTTGGCCTAGCCCGATAAGCAAAGCTTGCTTCTCGCTACTCGAAGTAAGCAAAGCTTGGCACCGCTACGCTTTGTAGACAATAAGGCCTCGTCGAACCTTACATATTTTAACAGATTTGAAGCTAAGAAACCAATTCAATTGGCAGGTTTAGCAATTTGCCTTTCCTTAATTTTTTCAACAAATTCATTTAAATCTCTGAGTCCCCCTTCCACATCTGTATGTAATCTCTCCGCAAATTCACGTACGTTGGGGGCCATTGTTGTGTCAACTTTCATCCTACCCTGTTCTAAGTCCAAGCTTTCTTTGGCCACCTTAGTTATATAGTCTGCCCCTTGTATAATCAAAGGTTCACCCGCCAGTTCAGGGTGCCCTTCATACCTTCTCAAAAGCTCTGCGCCGAGTAAGTCCGCCATTAGTTCGTTTTGAGATATTTCTACCCTCCTTTGGCCCAATGAAACATGTTTAGACTTTTGATCTTCAATTTCTCTAGCCATTTGCTGGGCCTCATCTGTTTTTCCCTGTTTCTCGGCAAGATCCTTTAATTCTTCAGCTGTGTTTTGTAAATCGGCTATAGCGGGAGCGTATTTGGCTGCCTCCGCCCAGTCATCGGCAATCTCCCGCATCCTTTTTTCAATATCAATCCCAAGGTCCGTCGGCATATCGCGGTATATCAACTTAAAAGTATCTTCTATTAACCAAGTGGCATTACCGGAGAGTTTTATAGCTTCGGCCTTAGGCTCGGTTGTATCCAAATTAACTGACATAGTTACCAGCCATTTAACCATAGTTACGGCAGTATTTCAAACATTCAAAACTAGCCTTATAAACCTCTTGACTTCACAATTCACTACCGATAGGATAGCTATTATGCCGCGCGACATTGATCGGGGTGAACAAGATTTTTCCAAAGCCCAGGAGTTCCAAGGAAGACGGATCCTGCCTCAAGTAAAGAACTACCACGCTGGGTCTTACATCATGGGAGGCAATTCTTTTAATATACTTTCAGTCAGTGGCTCAGAAATGGGTCATCTCGAAAATAGTGGTCTACACGTAAATAAGATTACCGATCCTGATAGCCAATTAAAACTAAAGGGCCTGGCCCCAGGAGTCTTGAATAGCCCTGTACCCGTGGGCTACGTTCAAGACACGCCAGACGCCAGACGGAAACTTGCGGAGGGACACTTTGTAGAAGAGATGCCGGCTTTCAATGTAGTTCCTGAGTCTGTTGCCGGTTTAAAGCATTAGCTTCAAACTACAATTCACGGTATAATGCCGGCTGTGGTGGAAGCAACTCCGGAGTGTCTGCAACTTGGGATCAAGCTAGGCGAGCTAATGACTGAAATAAGCCTTGATAGTGCAGCGAGTGCGATTGGAGTTGATATGGAAAAGCATGAAACTGAGACTATCGCTACCATAACCATGCAAGCCGCCGAGGAATACTTTCACCCTGGTACAGGAATTCCGCTTAAAACTATTCTCGAAGAGCTTTATGATAAATGCCAGAACCAGCTACCAATGCAAATTTATAAAGCAAAAGACCACTACATTGTTGTCCAGAGTATGCCAAAGAAATGATTCCGAATTTATTTTCCTCAGTTAAACCTACTAGAAAGCTGGATAAAGGACCTTGAGGCTGTATTAAAACAGGATGGCGGGCCCTGAACGTCACTTCCCGTAGTTGTCTATCACGATGCCTATATCGACGATATTTACAATATTATCCTTATTTATATCTGCTTTCGGGTTCGCAGGATGGGAACTACCATAGTTATCAATCATTATGCCTATATCCACAATGTTTACTAGCCCATCTCCGTTAACATCGCCAACTTTTATTAAAGATGAAGCAGTCGGCAATGGAGTTGGGGTATGAGTTGAAGCAGGTGACGGTGTTGGCGTGTGGGAGGTTGTGGGAGTAGGAGTATGCGTAGGAGTTGGTGGTAAAGTCAGTGTGGGTGTTGGCGGGTTGGTAGCCCCCGAACAGGAGGCGGTCGAAAAACTTGCCGTATGATTAGTTAAATCAACACTTATTGAACCGCATCTAAAATTTCTGGCATAAACTAAGGGGATGTCCGACATCTTTCTCTTGGCCTCCAAAGGAGCCCCAAGAGCAAGGTTAAGTTCAGGAAATTCGTAGTATTCGCCATATGAACCCGAATTATTTGCATATTTGTATGAAGCATGTACGCCATCCGTAACCAATAAAACAAGGCCAAGTGTGTATTTATTGTAGGCTTGGGAGGAGTTACCTTGGATTACTGCCAGAAAGTCCTTTCCACTGGATATCCAACTTTCAGCCTGAGCAAGCTCATTTATAGTGGATTGTAAAGAGTGTGGCCCACCGCCATAACTAAGTCCAAAGCTTTCTGCCATTCCACCCTCAAGGGAGGGTGAATAGATATTCCAGCTTGTACCGGTATTGGGATCGGAGATCATATTTCCCCAAACTGGAAAGTTGTGGACGCCCGAATGGAGTTTTGAGTGAACATAACTTACAAATCCTACAGTAGCATTAGTATAGGCATTACTTGAGGAATACTCTTTTGGGGCCCCTCCGTCGCTCAGGACTTTGGTCCAGGAAAGATCAACATTATCTATAAAAAGCCCCATAGAACCAGCCACAGCAGGATGATTCGGATCAGAATTTACCAGCTCCCTTAATGCGCGTCTTGAGAAATATTCACGCCAATTGGCATCACCAGGATTAGGCCGATAAATTGTTGAGGAACCACTCGATTTAACATACCGGCTACCGTCGGATTTATGTAGAAACCAGTTCTCCGTAGGAAAGATATCGGGGTAATCAGGAAGGGCTGTATGGCTAATTATTGCATCATGAATTTCACAAAAATCCCCAGTATCCATAGTGGCATTATTTGAGTTGACATTGACTTGTTTTTGGGCAGAAGTACATAAGTATGACTGTGAGGCTATCGAGCTGAGCCCGGATGGCCCGTAAATTTCGTCCTCAAGCAAGTAAATAAGAGCATCCCCTTTATAACCGGCTGACAAGTAACCGGAAAGGTTTCCGTTCATTTGATTCCTGGCATAAATAACAAGCTGCATTTTTGAAGCAATGTCGGAGGCTGTAAGTAATCCGCCGCTAGTGCCAAATTTGGGAGCAACGTAAACGACTGCCTGTTTTACAGGAATATTTACAGAGACCGAAGCAAATGACTTTCTTAAGTTGGGCCAATTATATATAAAAAAATAAACCAAGAAAAAAATTAATAGAATTCCCAATAAAAGGAGTGGGCTAACTTTAGGGCGATGTTGTACCACAACTAAAATTATACCAACTTTTAATTAAACCTATTGGAAAGCTGGATAAAGGACTTTGAGGTCAGGTCAAACCAGAATGAAGGACCCTGTCCTCCACTTAGCTTATCCGTATTGATCACCAGGAGAGTTTGGCCTCCCCAGCCTGTTACATCCGTAATTACGTAGTTTGAGTATTTGGCCGCAAACAGGCTCGAAATATCAAGAGAAAGCGCCTCCTTTGCAATTGGAACGCCGGAAGTAGTCATAACCGGATAGTTGGTCCCTGCGGGGTTCGTTTCCTTCAAAAAGAAGTATTTATCGTCGGGTGAAAATGTGTTTTGCGGGATCGAAAATATATCTCCCGCGGAAACAGTCTTTGTATATATTTCTTTCTGATTACCGTTATCGTCAGTTGCCAAAAACCTGTACATTACCATGTCTTTAGCCTTGGCCTGCTTCATAGTTAAAACCCAATTTCCGTCGGAAGAAGTAACTGACGACACTTGAGAAGTTTCCGCATTGGCTACAGGTGGCGTACTTGTTGGAAGGCCGGCCGGTAGCCTTTTTGCATCCAAAACAAAAAAAACTATAACGGCCGAAATGACTAAACTGGCCACAATTATTACCCTAGTTTGGTGGTTGTCCATATATTGTTATTTTTGTGCCGGGGTCGTCCTTTGTGGCCGCAGTAATACTTCCTGTAGTAATTGGATTAACCCAATCATAAAGTTTTTGGGCATCAACTATCCTCATATTTACACAGCCGTGGCTCATGGGGTGGCCGAAGTTATTGTGCCAATAGGCTCCGTGGAGGCTAAAACCTGCTCCGGCAGAGGCACTTGGTCCGCTAAAAAACATGACATAAGGAACATTGGGAAGATCGTAATAATCGGCCCCTGTTCCGCCTGTCATCCGGGTAGCCCGGAGCTTTTCCCAAATAGTAAAGTCACCATCGGGAGTCGGGTGCCATTTGCCTGTAGAAACCGGCACCTGCATAAAAAGCGTGTCTCCCTGATAAGCAGAGAGAGTTTGATTTGTTAAATCAACATATATATGTTTTTCCCCTTTAACGGTTGCCTCTCCGAGAACTGCGACTACAGGTTCTTTTTTCGTTAAATCAACCTTGGGAGGAACTATTTTCTGGCCGTTAAACACGCCCGTGGCCACATTTTCCACTTTAAGACTAAGGCTGTCCTTACAACTTATTGAGTTTGCACAAAAAGGGCGTGTAAGTGACCAAAAAATGATCAAAAGGCCGAGGATTAGTACCGAAATAAGTAGGATAAGAAAAAATGGCCAGTTAAGCCGATTTTTTTGGAGTTTCCGCTTGGCCATAATACAGGTTAGACGATTTCCACCTATTTGACAAATACCCTGTAGTATGGTATATTTCAGCCTCATCCCTGAGCTTGTCTCAGGGATTTTTGGATATGTTACCCGAACTGTTCTTACTAGTCCATTTAGCCATATACCAGCCTCGAGTTGAGGCTGCTTCAAACGTGGTTTTAGCTTCACACAGCTTCCCGCTGACTGACAGATATGGCAACACCTTTGTAAATGATGTCTTTAAGGACAATATACTTTTAGCCGTGAATTACATGGATGGAGCCGTAAAGAGCAAGGCTGAGGTCGACTGGACCAAGGTAGAAAAGCCGTTTCACTATGAGTTTACGCTCAACCCCGGCCAGGAATTTGCCTTCCACGACGGGACACTGCCTGGCTACAGCCTCAACGTGGTTAAAACCATGAATACCCGCTTTATGTGGACCGAAGGCTACAAATCCGACGGCTTATTAATAGGTGACGGAGTTTGCCATTTAGCCTCGCTGATCTATTGGGTAGCGTTGGATGCGGGACTCTCGGCATACGCGCCAAGTAACCACAATTTTGCCACAATCCCGGATGTGCCTAAAGAGTACGGTGTGGCTATTATGGCCCCGAGTCCCATGGGAAACTTATACATTACGAACAGTAAAAACAAGCCTGTAACTTTTGTATTTGACTACGACGGAACAAACCTAAGTGTAGCTGTGACCGAGGACGATTAATTAGCCATCAAGGCTTCAGACATTGGGGTAAATTTGATGGAACTACTGACCTTAACCGGCCACGTGGTCAGCGCCACTTTCAAGACATCCTCCACCTCTTCTGCAAAAATAAACTTAACGTCCTTTTTAACCTCGGCTGGTATATCATCCAGGTCTTTTTTATTGTCTTTCGGAGCAACTATAATTTTTAATCCCGCGCGGTGCCCCGCAATAGACTTTTCTTTGAGTCCCCCGATTTCCAGCGAATGACCCCTTAAAGTAACCTCGCCGGTCATGCCTACCTCACGCCTAACGGGAATGCCCGTTAGGGCCGATACCAGGGCGGTTGTTATGGCAACTCCTGCGGACGGGCCGTCCTTGGGCACTGCTCCTTCGGGAACGTGTATATGAACGTCTATATTATCGGCAAAGTCGCGCCTCAAGCCCAGGTCATGATAGTGGGAACGAGTCCAGGTAAATGCCGCCTTGGCGCTTTCTTTCATAACATCCCCAAGCTGTCCCGTAAGGAGCAGTTTACCCTTGCCGGGCATGAGGGATACCTCGATAAAGAGTATTTCGCCGCCAAAAGGCGTTACAGAAAGGCCCGTACTTTGGCCCACTTCGTCTTTTTTGCCTGCAATCTGTGAAGTAAATCTCTGGGACCCCAAAAACTTCCGGACGTCCGCAGTTTCAACCTTTTTGGGATATTTTTTGCCTTCCGCGATCATCCTGGCTACCTTCCTGCAAATATTGGCTAGGTTCCGTTCCAGTCCTCTAACTCCCGCTTCCCTAGTGTAAAAACCGATAACCTCTTTAAGTCCGTTCTCTGTAATATCAATCTTTTTAGTCTCAATTCCATTGGATTTAAGAGTCTTTGGCCAAAGGAATTTCTTGGCAATTTTGAACTTTTCGGTTTCGGTATATCCCGGGAAAGTAATTATTTCCATCCTGTCCTTTAGGGGCGCCGGAATGGTGTCGAGAATATTTCCGGTACAAATAAACATAACTTGGGAGAGGTCAAACGGAACTTCAAGATAGTGATCCGAGAACTCTCTGTTCTGCTCGGGGTCCAATGCCTCAAGAAGGGCAGAGGAAGGGTCGCCCCTAAAGTCCACTCCTATTTTGTCTATTTCATCAAGCATAAAAACCGGATTTTTTGTGCCTGCGTCCTTTACTCCCTGAATAATACGGCCGGGAAGGGCGCCGACATATGTCCGCCTGTGGCCTCTGATTTCAGCCTCATCACGGATACCTCCCAAGGAAACCCTGACAAATTTACGGTTTAGGGCTTTGGCGATTGAACGGCCTATAGAAGTTTTACCGACACCGGGAGGGCCGATGAAGCAAAGAATGGTCGGGTGAGCCTGGGAATCGCCTTCTTTTTGCTCGGATTTCCCTTTTTGATCCTTCTTGATTTTCATTACGGCTAAAAACTCCAAAATCCTCTCCTTGGCTTTATCTATCCCGTAATGTTCATCTTCCAAAATTTTTGCCGCTTTCTTAATGGAAACATTATTAGGTGTTACCCTGCTCCAGGGCATATCCGTTAGCCAATCCAAATAATTCCTGAGGTACGCACCTTCCGGATTATTAGGCGACATTTCGGCCAAACGTTTAAGCTCTTTTTCGGCTTTTTCGTGAACATCCCCTGGCATTCCCGCTTCTTTGATCTTAAGTTTATATTCTTTGACCTCCTCGCTGGTCAGTTCGCTATCATCCTCGTCCATCTCCCCCAGCTCTTTTTCGATGGTTCTTTTCTTTTCCCTAAGCATCGCTTTTTTCATTTGATCTTCAAAGCGCTTCTGTGTTTTACTCGAAATAGTTCTTTCGATTTCAAGGGCATTTACTTCCTTGGCCAAATAATCCGTCACCCGCTCGATACGCTTTTTTAAATTGGGTTCCTCCAAAAGCTTTTGTTTTTCCGCAGGTTTAATTTCCAATACCGAGGCTATTTGGTCACTGAGCTCTATCGGTTCAACTTGTCCCGACACCAGCTTCATCACTGTCATAATTTCCGCCTGCTTCCCCAGGTTTACTGCTTTTTTGAAAAGTTCCTGAAGTTTTTTGGCCAATACATTGATTTCCACCATGTTCCCAATCTCCTCAGGAATTTCTTCGACTTTACCGATTAAAAACGGTTCCTGAGCAATAATTTCTTTCAGAGAAATTCTGGCTTGGCCGCGGATTAAGGCGTGCACCTCGCCTTCCGTGGACATCATCTGAGTAATAGTTGCGATTGTACCAATTTCGTATAAGTCTTCTTTACCGGGGTCGGAAGTTCTGGGATCTTTTTGTGTAAAAATGGCAACGACCCTGTCCTCCTGGAAAGCGGAGTTAACTGCAGAAACTGACTTTTCGCGCCCGAAAGAAAGAAGTGTATCTGAATGTGGAAAAACTACGCTGCCCCTGATAGGGACTATTGGAACTCTTCTACTCGTATCTTTTTTAGTTAAGTCTGTCGTCATTTGAGCCTAGATTAGCAGTCTAAATGATTAAGTGCTAGTTGTCAATAGCTATTATTTCTTTTTTCTTCTCGGAGAAAATTTGTAAACCAGATCGGAAAAATGTAATTTCTCGACAATTACGGCTACGATTGTGCCAAGAAATGCACCACCTACTATATCTATCGGGTAATGAACGTTTGCGATAACTCTAGCAACTCCGATAATGAGGGCCGAAACCAAAAACCACCAGCCTACAGCTCTATCGTGCATAAATACAGTAACTGCCAGGGCAAAAGCAATAACCGTATGCTCGGAAGGAAACGCCCCGTCAGTGGGTCTAATAAAAACGTCGGTCTCCCTGCCGTTTAGAACAAATGGCCGAACAGTCGGGAAGAAATGTTTAATAAGAACTGCCGCCAAAAAGGCAAAGAGACAGGCAAAAAGGGCATGAATAACCTGCTCACGTTTAATTTTGCCGTCAATAAACCACAAGAGGAGAAGCCCCGAAAACAAAAACCAGATAAAAAATGTCGCAAAAAACTCAACAATTAAATCTTCCACACATAAATGGTATCATAGGTTATGGAACGCAGGCACTCCCTTTTCAAAAGCTTTGGTTATGCGTTTGAGGGACTAAAAGTAGCAATTCTCCGGGGCAGAAATTTTAGAATACAACTTACAATAGGCGCGCTTGCATTGATTCTGGGAGTCATTCTAAAACTTTCTGCTCCCGAATGGCTAGACCTGGTAATCGTTATTATTTTGGTCTTGATTCTGGAACTCGTGAATACATCCCTTGAGGCACTTACGGACCTGGCCAGTCCTGAAATTCAACCAAAAGCCAAACTTGCAAAAGACGTTGCCGCCGCCACGGTTCTGGTTGCCTCCCTCGGCTCGGTAATCGTTGGGGCCCTATTATTCCTTCCCAAACTCTTTCCGTAGTATATAATTCGAAGCGAAATATGAATAAAACCATTTCGGCGCTAACGAGCAGGCTAACCTATGGAACGGAAGATCATCTAAAAAACGAGGAAGCTTCGCATGGTTTTGTAGAAACGCTGGCAAGAGTTTATGAAAAAGCCAGAAACGCGCTTGAATACAGGGCAGATAATTTGGTCAGGAGGGCAGCGATAGAAAGAATTTTACGGCGTCGCATGCTACTCGATAAAAATCCTGAGTCGGTTGCTACGGACCTTCTAACTGAGCTTAAATGGGCAAGATATTTGGGCAGGAATGAGGTAACCCCGGCCAAAAAAACGGAGCTCACCGGAATATTATCAAAATATACTTCATATACCGGCCGCATAATTACGACTGAGTGGATTGTCAAAATCGCCTCGGCTGAAATAGAAGAACTTCTTAATTTAAACAGAGATTATATCCAGTTTACCTTTTTTGCATTCCAGGCTGTCAAACAAAAGGTCGAAATAACCGATGAAAACCTGGATCTTCTTCTCTACTTTGCGGTTGACAAAATTTACGCCGAAAGCGATGACGAGCAAATCGCCTACCATATTATTAGTCTTGCCGGACGGAGTATTGATTCGGCAAAACTTGAAGAAGGCTGGAAGCTTTTTAATTTAGCTAAAACCAACAAGTTGGTTCCCAGAATCAATAAATATGTAAGGCGTCAGATGCCCCCACTTGTACTAATGCGTGATATTTATTTCTATAATCCTGGAGATTTCAAAACAATTTTGGCTATAAAGGAAAAATTTTTGGCCCGGGCGGACGAAGTTTTAAAAAATCAGCTGGAACAAATGTCCGGGAAAATCGCAACAGCCGGAATAAGAAGTATTGTTTACGTCTTTTTAACAAAAATGGTCCTAGCATTTGGGCTTGAGGTTCCGTTTGAAATATTTATTTATGGACAAATAAATAAGCTGCCCTTGATCCTTAATATCGTTTTCCCGCCTCTTCTAATGTGGCTCATTACAATCCAAATAAAAGTTCCGGGTACACGGGATCAGGAGGCTTTGGTTACAAGAAGCTGGTATGTTGTGGAAAACTTTGACAAACTTAAAGATGAGGAAGACGTCCTAAGTCCGGAAAGTGCCAATAACAAGGCCAGTTTAGCCTATTACTTTTTTTCCGTTCTCTACGCAGTTTTTTTTGTAGGCATATTCGTTTTGATCTATTATGCGCTGGGGCTTATCGGCTACAGATTTTTCAGTAAATTAATTTTTGTCTTTTTCCTGACAATCATCGCATTCTTTTCTTACAGAATTTCCCAGATTGCCAGGGTTTATTTCTGGAAAAACCAGGGGCGTGAAGGTTCGTCTCTCTGGGACATGTTTTCCTTACCAATACTCACAATAGGCAGTATTCTAAGTCAGGGCCTTACCAAACTTAATTTTCTGGCTTTTGCATTTGATTTTATACTCGAAGCTCCATTTAAATTAATACTGGGTTTTGTTGATAACTGGGTCCAATTTTTATCAATGAAGAAGGAGGAGCAAACTCTTGAATAAATGACATCTGATGATAGACCATACGTAAAAGCAGTTGATGCATTAAGGGTACTGTCTATCCTTGGTGTTCTCCTCATTCACACAACTACGAAGGTTCTCGAAATAACGCACTACAACCTTCTTGATTACCAAGTTACACTATTTTTAAATCAATTTGCACGGTTCGCGGTGCCTTTATTTTTTATAATTTCAGGCTTTGTTCTTGAATTAAATTACAACTTCCATTCAAGTTACTGGAGTTATTTGAAAAAACGGGTCAGCCGGATACTCATTCCCTATCTTTTCTGGAGTCTGATTTACTACTATTTTATATATACACTAAATCGCGACAACCTAGTTACGGCGATCCTCACGGGTTCTGCGTCTTATCAACTTTATTTTATCCCCACACTTTGCATCTTTTATTTGGTATTTCCCTTCCTCCATAGAATTTATAAGTTTTTTGCAAACGTTCCGGTTTTGACAATTCTGGGAATTCTCCAGATTTGGCTCATGAATCAGGATTATTTCGTTAAACAATTTGGGTTTGCCGATCCGATTCGTATATCATTTTTAGGTTACTTTTTCTTCATAATAGGAATTGTCGCCGCAAGAAATAAAGAAAAAGTTTTGGAGCTCATCAGAAAAATTAAATATATCCTGATTATTCCGATTACTTACCTGCCATTCTATATTTTTGAGGAAGGAAAAAATCTGTATTTTAAGACCTACAATATAGAAGCCTTTTATTCACAATGGCGACCCAGTATTCTCTTTTATACTCTGACAGTATTTGTGGCTCTTTTTTATATGTTCGATAAATCCCACCTCCAGTTTAAGTTGGTTGAAAAGTTTTCCAAACTTTCCTATCTGGTATTTTTTATCCATGTATTAGTTCTCGAAGAAATGTGGAAATATTTTGGCCATTATTGGTTTAATTTGCCCGCCTTTGACCTGATATTTTTTGCCCTTATCACTTCACTGTCTTTTGGAGTAGCCTATCTTATTCACAA
The DNA here is from genome assembly GCA_041499035.1 of Patescibacteria group bacterium. GTDB lineage: Bacteria > Patescibacteriota > Microgenomatia > UBA8517 > UBA8517 > DATFUL01. The sequence continues at coordinate 4,159 of JBGQJK010000009.1, read as the reverse complement.
GGTTCCAAATCTTGCCAAAATCACGGGCTAGGTTAATCGTCTTCCCCACGAACCCGAACGGATGGGATTGTTCCGAGGGGTACTGGTGTAATAACAGGGGTAGAAGCCGGAGCTGCTGTTGGCGGACTTGTCGGAGCGAGTGTTGGGGTTGGGGTTGGAGGAAGTGTGGGAATAATTCCTTCCTTTTCAAATCCTCCGCGGGCAAAAATTACTGTCCCCGATCCGAGTAAAAGTATCACTACTATATATGGTAGATACCACACAAAATCCTTTTTCATATTTCAGGCTTAATTTTACCAGATTCTGTAAAGCCGAGGTGATATCATAGTCGTATTCCTTAATGATTAGATTAAAAGTTAGACTTTTTTCAACCATAAAAGACCGTTTTTTCGGGCTTAGCGGAAAGGATAAACCCGAGCCGGCTTTATTTTTGACTAGGTTCGGGATTCATACATTTGGACTCAGGTTTCCTCTAGATATTGTGATTTTGGACGGAAAGGACAAAGTGGTAAAGCTTGAGAAAAGTCTTAAACCAAACAGTCTCTTTTTCTGGCCAATCAGGTACAACAAAGTCCTGGAGCTCCCGGCAGGAGCCATCGGGAAACACAGGGTCAAAATAGGGAGCAAAACCCACCTCAAAATGGTAAAATAAGGCCTCAGGATGTTTTTTCTTCCTGTCTTACCAAAATTCGCAAGAATTTTGAGAGGAGAAATAGTGAAGCGGTCGGGCTCAAGCGATAGCGGTGAGCCGAAAAGCGAAACTTATTTCGACGATGGGGGATCGTCTAACGGTAGGACTGCAGATTCTGGATCTGCCTATCGGGGTTCAAATCCCTGTCCCCCAGCAAGCATATGCACCCTAGGTGACTCGGTCCTCTCAAAAAGCCCGTGTTTTCCGTCTAAAGAGCCATTTTGAAAAGCGAGGATTATAACCGCCATTTACCCTCAAAAACCTTCCGTTCGAATCTCTTTTCCGTGAGCTAGAAACGAAGCGGATTTGCAAATACCTTTACCATTGAATCCTGTATCTTTTGTTTTTCCTTCATATTTTTTCCCTCGAAACGTTGATAATTATTACTATCTCCAATAATAGATACTGAGTTTTCCGTTACCGAAATTACTACTTGGCAGTTTCCAATGTTGTTTCTCCAATTTGCAGCTATTACCATTTTCCTTCCCTCCTCAATAACCTCTTCTGATAGTTGTAACTCCGAAATCTGACCTTTCAACTTTTGAACGGAGCAATAACCCCCGATTGCGAAAGAACCTGACTCAGCCTGCGTGTAGCCTCAGGTTTTGATTCCGCCACCGGTGTTGCTACGATCTCTTTGATTGTTTCTACAAATCCCATAACTGAGCGGCAGTTTACTATGGACATTACTGAAAGTCAATCTCGCTTTAATCGCAAACGATTCTTAACTTTGTACACTAGAATATCGCAATATTAAAGCCACTTTCCTTTACTGAGCTCAAATGCTAAAATTGAAACGTTTATATGGATAAAACAGCAATAAATAAAGATACTGAAGAAATAAGACGAGAGAGACTTAAAAAAATAAGAGAAAAAGGTATCGACCCATACCCTCATTTTTCTAATCGTCAGCAAACCAACAAAGAAGCCAAGGGAATGATGGACGAGCAGATTGTTGTTGCAGGAAGAATTATGGGCAAAAGAGGCCATGGTAAATTAGTATTCTTTGACCTAGTTGATGAAACAGACAAGATTCAAGTGTTTATCAGTCAAAAAATAGTTGGCGAGGAACAGTTCGATTTGATCGATCTGTTGGACATAGGAGACTTCATAGAAGCTTCTGGAAAGATTTTTAAAACCGTTGCGGGTGAAATAAGCGTTCAATGTTCTTCGATGAAAATCTTGTCAAAGGCCTTAAAGCCACTTCCAAGCACCTGGTATGGTTTAAAAGATGTTGAGGATAGGTATAGAAAAAGATATTTGGACTTTATTACAAATCCTGAATCTAAGAAAGTTATTGAATTAAGATCAAAAATTGTTTCAGAAGTTAGAAAAGTTTTGAGCGAAAAAGGATTTTTAGAAATTGAAACTCCGACATTACAACCAATTTATGGCGGGGCAAATGCAAGGCCTTTTAAAACTTATTACAACACCTTAAAGGAAGATTTTTACTTAAAGATTTCGGATGAGTTATATCTGAAAAGATTAATTATTGGTGGTTTTGAAAAAGTTTTTGAAATTGATCACAACTTTAGAAATGAAGGAATTGATGCAACCCACAATCCGGAATTTACAATGATGGAATGCTATTGGGCTTATGCTGACTACGGCCAAATAATGGAACTTACTGAGGAAATTTATTCTAAAGTTTCTCAAAATGTTTTAGGAACTACGAGGGTAAAATACAACGACTTTGATATCGATCTTAAAACACCATGGGAAAGGTTGACTATATTTGAAGCAATTAAAAAATATCTGGATATTGATATAGAAAAAATGAATGATGAGGAACTAAAACAAAAAGCAACCGAGCTTAAAGTCGAAGTGGGTAAAAGGGGGGGGCTGTTTAATAGAGGTTTAACTATTACAGCTGTTTTTGAATTAGTTGAAGAAAAATTAATAGGTCCAGTATTCATTACCGATTTTCCAAAAGAAACAACGTCTCTTTGTAAATTACATAGAAACAATCCTGATTTAATTGAAAGATTTGAACCATATGTTGGAGGCAAGGAGATAGGAAATGCATATACAGAACTTAACGATCCCGATTTACAAAGACACTTTTTTGAAGAAGAAGTAAAAGCAAAAGCTGAAGGAAACGACGAAACCCACCCACTAGATGAGGATTTCTTAACCGCCATGGAGTATGGTATGCCCCCCACAGGTGGTTTAGGGCTAGGAATTGATAGGATGATTATGATCATAACCGGAACTCATTCAATTAGAAACGTCATCGCCTTCCCCACCCTTCGAAGTAAAAAATAGAATTTTTATTATCAGCAATAGATATGGACAGCAACTCACAAAATATTAAGGATCTAACATAGAAGCATCCGTGGCTAAAGATCACCACAAAAGTTGAAAATTATGTGAACCCAAATTATTACGATAAATTACTTAAAGAATATTCATTTTCAGGTAAAACAGATTTAGAAATCTTTATAGCGGATTTACAAGATTTTAGTTTAAAAAAGGATTTAAATGTTTTGGAACTCGGATGTGGTACTGGAAGAGGCACCGAAGTCATTCTTGGTAATTTAGACATGCATAAATTGACCCTTGTTGATTTAAGTAAAGATATGATTGAGAAAACCAAAGAACGATTTGGTAAATATAGAAATGTAGAATATGTTCAGTCGGATACCTTAAATTATCTTAAAAACACAAACGACAAGTTTGATTTGGCCTTTAGTTTATGGAGTTATTCTCATTCAGTATATCAACTAATAGAAAGGGTCGGTCTTGAAAAAGGCTTGCAAGAAGTAAGGAAAATAATAACAAAGTTATTTAATGAAAATATGAAAAATGGTTCCAGATTCTTTCTTATACACTCAGACTGGTTATCTGATGAGCAGAAGATATTGATTAAGCAGTGGGGTCGTGAAGTGCCCAACCTATATAAATACGGTAAACAGGGAATTTCAAAACTAACACTCGATTCTGTTTTTGAAGATTTATCTAAAAAAAGATTAATCAACTACACCATTACACACTATCAAGGCGACCCAATCGAGTATGGCTCACTTGAGGAAGCATTGGAAACATTTATTAATTTCCATCTCGAATCATACTTTAACGATACTAAATACATATATGATGTATTTAGTGATTTACGTGATTATTTGTTAAAATTTCAAGACAAAGATGGGAAAGTGCAAGTTCGTCCTGCTTGTTTCATCTACAGGTGCACAAAACTTTAAATGAATAAAAACATTGTTATTACAGGGGGTAGTTCAGGAATTGGTCTTTCCTTGTCCAAAAAGTTTATTGAGCAGGGCCATAATGTTTTTATAATATCCAGATCAACTTTAAAGGCAAATATTGACTCTCAAAATTGCTTCAAAATAGATTGTGATATAACCAAAATTGAAAGTATTGAACTAGCAAGAAATAAAGTATCGGAAATATTAGAAGGATATGAAAATAAAAACATAGACTGTCTAATTAGCTGTGCAGGTGTGGGTTACG
>JBGQJK010000008.1:0-36892 GCA_041499035.1 Patescibacteria group bacterium | reverse complement strand
TGAATAAAAGGTTTCTCTATCCTCACCCTTTTGCATTATTGGGAAGCTCGTCACATAATCTCCGGGTAACAGTGAATACGCCCAAGTGCGGATTTTAGGGTCAAAAACTAATTTATCACCTTCTAGTATTTCTATATTCTCTTTAGGTTCAAAAATGATTGTGTTAATTGCACCCCACCATTCGCTACCTTTCCACTTTTGTCCCACGACTACTGATTCTACTTGTCCACCCGTGGGAAGAGTTCTAAATTTTCCGGCATTGAAAAGCAGTCTTTTTTCCGGGGGGAGAGCCGACAAGCGGTCTAAGAAATTTTCCCAAGATAAATATTCCGCGGGGATACCCCATTCGCCGTAAACAACTTGGTTTGCCCATTGTGTAGAACTATAAAAAATTGAGGCTCTATGAGTCCAAAAGAAAGTCTCCTCCCTGTCTTTGTTAAGTTCGATGTGAGATAACCAGACAGGAAGTAGACTTGCAGCCCTTTGGACAGAAGGCTTTCCCTCCATTAGCCATTGCTCCCAGTAACCTTCATCCTCGAGATATTTTAGTATTTCGCTCATTTATTATTTAAATGTGGTTTCAGGATAAAATAGGGCAGACATCATCAAAAGTCAAATAATGTATAATGGCCTGAAATGGCTTTTCATTCCAAATATGTTTGCCAGCAGTGCGGGTATGAATCAACCGGTTGGTTGGGCAAATGTCCCGAGTGCGGAACATGGAACAGTTTGGTAGAGACCGTCACTGAAGTTGGTTCTAAATCTCAAAGCGGCCGCCTACGCAAGAATGCTACGGCGAGCCAAAGCAAAATTCAAAAACTTTCGGAAATAAAATCGGGGGCAACAAAACGTCTTTCCACTAAAATATCCGAGCTTGATAGAGTTTTAGGCGGGGGACTCGTGCCGGGGCAGGTAGTATTAATTGCCGGGGAACCCGGAATAGGCAAGTCCACACTCCTTCTTCAGCTTTCAAATAATCTTGGCAATGTTCTTTACGTTTGTGGGGAAGAATCGGTCAATCAGATCAAAGTAAGGGCAGACAGGCTTGGAATCAGAAAAGCTAATATTGATCTGCTCGAGAGTACCGATGTCGATTCAGTCGTCGATTCAATTGATAACCCCACAGCTATAATAGTAGATTCAATTCAAACAATGACAACTTCCGATCTCTCAGGTATGGCAGGCTCTGTTGGCCAGGTCCGCGAGTGCGCTTTCCGCTTGCTTAAAGCCGCCAAAGAAAAAAATATTCCCTTATTCCTCGTCGGCCATGTTACCAAAGAGGGAACTGTTGCAGGCCCGGCGGTTCTTGCCCACATAGTTGACACTGTCCTCTGGTTTGAGGGTGATAAAACGCTGACTACGCGGGTTTTAAGGGCCGTTAAGAACAGATTCGGGCCAACGGATGAGGTAGGAGTGTTTGAAATGCAGGACAAGGGTTTAATGCCTGTAGCGGACTTGGAAAAAGCTTTCTTAGAGAAGGGGGTCAAAAATGTTTCAGGAAGCGTCGTAACCTCAGTCATGCAGGGAACACGCCCGCTCTTGGTTGAAATTCAAGCCCTGATTGTGCCCACTAAATTGGCCATTCCCAGAAGAGTTGCGCAAGGAATTGACTCAAGGCGGCTAGAACTTCTTCTCGCTGTCCTAACGCGGCGCTGCGGCTTGCCGGTATATGATTACGACGTCTTTGTAAACGTTGCGGGAGGACTAAAAATAACCGAGCCGGCTAGCGACCTTGCCATTTGCTTAGCGGTTGCATCGTCCTACTATGATAAACCTATCAATAACAAAACTATTGCCGTGGGTGAGGTTGGTCTTCTGGGTGAAGTCCGCGAAGTGGTTGCCCAGGATAAGCGGTTAAAAGAGGCGCGGAGGCTGGGCTTCAGCGAAGAAATAAGTTCCAAAACCGATAAATTTCTCCAAAGCGCCCTCAAGAAATTTGTAAAATAAGCTCAAATATGGTACTATAGGCTCCTATGAGCAACGAATTCACCCGTCGGGATTTTATTACTGCTGCGCCGATTCTTTTTGCTGCAACCGCGGCTGCGTTATCCGGCTGCAGCCCCGATAATAGCGCAGGGAGTGTAAGCGGCCAAGAGGCTGCTGACTCAATTAAAAAATTCTATGAAGCTAAGGGTCTAAGCTTCAGAAACTACACGGTTCAGACACTCTATAAGGAGGTCAACGTCGCCGTTGCGGACAACACAGGCCTAACGGTTGACCAGAGAGCCCTAAACGACATGTTTGTCTACTTTGAGCGGCTGCCTGCCGAAACTTATAGTTACTCGGTTTTGGGTGACGGCCGAATGTCTCAAATTAACATCGGGCTAAATGCCGCGAGGTCCGGCTCTATCATAGTTGCCGATTTTAATGATGGCATCCCTCCCAACGACGAAAAGATACAAATTGACTACGCATTCAATCCCACTCCCAACGTGCCTGCCTTTACTTTGAAATACCCGGATGGGTTCATAACTCTAGTAAGATCCGGTTCGCAAAAAGATATAAACGTTCCCCAGGAAGCTTTAGTTGAAGCCTGTAATGCCAGCCTTTCCTTTATGGTTACGAATGGGGCATATTTACCGGAATCGGTAATGCCTTTGCCGGTTCAAGATACTGCTATTCAAGATATGTACTGCAATACGCTGGCGGCAGTTTTGGACGCCAAAGGAAAAGGGTATAAATTCGAGGATTTCAACAAAATAAACGCGGAGTTTCAGAGAAAAGAATCGATAGCCGGACAGAGCTACACCTTTCATTATCCGGTAATAAGCAAAAACCTATTCCAAACGGCCCCTTCTTTGCCCTTCCTGGTACCCCAAAAATAGCCATTCCTGATTATCGGAGAGCTATTAACAACTTATCCACATTAAATTATAGGTATTTTGTTTGTCCGAAAATACGGCATTTATGATTAGTAAAACGACTATAGGGATATCAAAATCTGAGTACATTTATGTTATGGGGTTTGACAAAAGGCAAAAGCGGTGATAACATTTTTCTGTACCTTGAATTTTGAAGGAAATTACCCGTTCTGGCCTTACCGTTCGCCTTTTTAGAACTATTCGTTCACGGCTCACGGAGCGGCTTCAGAAGGGTTTTTGGATTTTGTTCAGCGTGATTTTAGCAAAATCCAAAAAAAAGAGCATCGCCATCGTTGGGTTCTCCTCTAAGTTACTAGTGGGACTCGCCACGAATAGAGATGCTCTTTTAAAAATTGAACCAAGTATCGCTTTTTGAGAGATACTTAGTGCATTAGATTTGTCTTGCGGACAGGTTAATTTTTAAGGACTAACTTATTCAAGACAAATCACATAGAGACTAGAACGCTTAGGGGGGGTTGTCAAGCCCCTTTGGGAAACGCACTTAATCTTAAGTTTAAGGGACGGGTGGATTTTAGGGCAGGAAATCTACCCGCTCCTTAAGTTTACGATAGTGCGTTTTTTGTGGCATAACCTATATTCTTATTGACAAACCGGCCATAGTCGGGTATCCTAGGGCAGATTTCAATCCTGCCTGGTAACCTGTAATGATAAAAAATACCAAAGGATTTCTTCAAATAGGCATAATTGTGGCTTTGGCCTCGATTTTGGGTGCGCTTTTTCTTGTCAAGAGCTTAAATCTTCCGGCTTCAGATGCCGCAAAAACAAACCCGGCAGATATTGGAAACCCCAGAGCAAGACAAGCAGCCAGGGCTGCGCAAGCCGAACAACAGTCAAATCCAAATTTAAAGCCTTATGTTTCCGGTGGCTATAGTGCAGACCAAGTCATCGTAGGTGGAGTTGCCCCAAACACTGCGGGATATGATTGCGGTGCCAGCGGCTGCCCTCAAGAAGGCGATTCACGAGTTGCAGGTTATTACACTGTAGGGGGGATTAACGGCAGATATTATCCTATTGCCCAAACTTTTACAGGTGATGGAGCCGGAAGCGGTACAACCACGACTACAGCCGTTGTAACACCCACACCCACTCCAACACCAACCCCTACTCCTACACCCACGCCTACGCCTACACCAAAACCGAGCCATTCACCGCGTCCGACACCCACAGAAACTCCGACGATGACGCCCAGGCCGACTCATAGTCCTAAGCCGTCTCATTCGCCACGCCCGACACCTACCGAAACACCTACACCTACACCAACACCAACACCAACAGCTACGCCTACAACGACTCCTACAAGCACGCCTAATCAGACATCGCATTTAAGAGTATGCAAGTACAACGATTCCAATAATGACGGCCAGGTTGATAACGGTGAAGGAACAATGTCCTGGACATTTACAGTGAACCTTAAAGGCAATCAATTCAATATCGGCTCTTCGTGGTGGAGAGTGTTTGACAATAATTGCGCACTAACTGACGTTGAACCGGGCAACTGGGTAACCGTTTGGGAAGAGGGGAGAGCTGGTTGGAACCTGACAAACATAATTGTTGACGGAAATGCAGTTCCCGGTGGTAGCGTCGGATTTGTTTCACAACCCGGCGAAACAAAAACTGTCTGGTTCTTGAATAACTTTTCAAGTAACTCAACCCCGGCTCCTACAGGCACACCGAATTTCTGCGGAGGCACCTGCGGCAGCAACAGCAATTGTCAGGGCGGACTCTTCTGCTTCAATGGTTTCTGTAGAAATCCAAATTGTCAGAACGATGTAACTTGCGGCTGCCAAATAGCCCAAAACCCAACCGCTCCTCCAGTAGTCTTAGGTGCAACCGCCCCTCCGGTTCTTCCTAAAACAGGTTCAGACGACTTGGGAATAGTTGCAGGCCTTCTGGGCACCATGGGAACTGGATTTTATTTCTTCAGAAGATTCAAGTTAATATAACAATACTTTCCATTTTCCAGTTACCATTTGCCATTTATTTAACAATTTTCAAATCGATCAATAGATGGAAGATGACAGATAGTAGATGGTAAATTATAAATATGCACCCTCATCAAACAATTTATCAGGTCGGAAAAACAAATACGCATGGGGAGATTTCTCTAAAGCCGTCACTGACCAAAAAAGTCGGTTTTCACCTTATGCGTGGGCTTGGGCTGGGCCTGATCTCTTTTGCCTTCCTTGGGATAATCTTTAGCTTCTGGCCGATTGCCAAAGAGGAATTTTTATATAAGTTCGGGACTAAAAATCAGGTCAAAATCGATAAATTTGCAGAAATCATAGGCAAGTCACAGGCGGCGGAACTGGGCCTGGACCCTTATTTTTCCATCTATATCCCAAAAATTGATGCAAAAGCCAAAGTCATTCCAAATGTTGACCCTGGTTCGCCAGCTGACTATTTAAAGGCCTTGTCTGAGGGAGTGGCACATGCCCAGGGCACTAATTTCCCGGGGCAAGGGAAAACGATTTATCTATTTTCCCACTCAACCGATTCACCAATAAACATTGCCCGCTACAATGCCGTTTTTTATCTTCTAAGGAAGCTCACAAAAGGAGACAGGGTAATTGTCTACTTTTTGGGTGCCGAGCATGATTATGTGGTTACCGACGAATTTGTGACTGCTGCAAACGATACCAGCTGGCTAAAAGATGACGGTAGCGGCGAGAGGCTCATTCTTCAGACCTGCGACCCGCCGGGAACTTCCTGGAACAGGCTTTTGGTAGTTGCGAGACCGATTTGAAATTAATTGCTACTATAAGGTATAATTCAGCCATATGACACGAGAGATGAACGGCAAAGAAATTCCTGGAGTTCAGGCCTTAGGCGAGGCAGGCAAAAGACTCACAGATACGGATAACGAACTTAGGGAAATGCTGGGTGAGATGAGTAAAACCCTAACTAGCGGTGACACTCTTGCTGTTCAGGAAGCTGCTAATTTAGCAGCCAGACTTAGCTTTCATGAACGAATGCAACTTGTTAGGCTTGATAAACCTCTAGTCGATGCCGGTTTGGCATTTTTATACACACCTCCAGACTTACTTCGGGCAGATCCGAATTATTGTGATGTTTTTTGGGAAACCGAGAGGGTAATTAAGTTCCCAGGGGATGAGTTTGCAATGCCAATTGTTATTTCCACGAGAGGTGTTGATAAGGAAGGTAAATTGAATTTAGGGAAATTTGATTCGATTTACATGACTGAAAAGGCTTACGAAAAAAAGGGTGGAAAACAGGTCGTTCTTCTGGGAGCAGAAGACAGAATTCCGGAAGGTGAGGTTCAAGGAAGAATTGTAGTCGATAAAGAGTTACATACTGAGATTAATGAAAAACTTACGGGTATTAAGAGAATACCACTCGACGAGGGGCTTATAGATACCGGCACTAATGACAATAATACAGCTAAAGTTACCGGTTACCATATTTATCCTGAGCGTGATGAGACAGTGCCACCGGAAAAAAGAGATAAGGCAATTGAATTTTTTTATAACAGGGGACATATCGCATTAGTTCTTGAGCTTGATAACGGTAAATCAAGGGTAATGACACTTAACGCAATTGGAGATGACGGACGGCAGGCGGGTGTAAATAAAGTTAAATTTACTGACGGAAGATATGGAACTGTGGACACAGTAAGAATGCTTGTCGGAGCCGGAAGAACATACAGGCCAGAACTCTCCAGAGGCTATGCGGATGTTATGGTAGCTAAACTTACACAGGAAATTAAAAAGAAATTAGGCCTAGATTTAAGTGCGGATCAATTGAGCATGGAGCTTGGTTTAGACGTAAATAAAGCCATAACCACTAATACAAGTTTTTTGAGACAGGATTGGGCTTACGAAAATGTGACCCCTGCACTACACGAACACACATTTGATAAAGATATGGTAATGACAACAGCTCCTGCGCATGCACAGCACATTCTGGAAGAATTCGAAGGTCTTATGCCCAAGAAAGCTACAGCATCAGAAATTCTTACATCTGTGGAAAGTGGCGATATGGTTGATTCTTTCTCGCTTTCCGTTTTTGCGCAGGAGTTTTTATCAGGAGGTCAAGTTGTGTTGAACCAAAGGTTCGCCGGTTCATATGTGGCATTGGAAAGACAAGCCATGCCGCAGATTGGAAACAAGGAAGTATTGGTGGTTCCGCAAGGCCCTGCCTACGAACCGGGTCTAATGACTGTTGGTCAAATCCATCCAAATACGGGGGATGCCAGATTTTGGTATCAGGCTAGATATACCACAAATCCGGGAATATTGGCACCTGGGCCAAAATATGAAAAAGTTCCGGTTCAAAAAGTTTTAGGCATGATGACCAACTTGGATTTTTCAGTAGTTGATTCAGCAACGCTTTTTAGAGTCCTTCTAAACCAAAAAATTCTTATTCCACGAGTATAAAGTGATTGTGTTACAATTTTAGGCGATGGACGACCCAAGAAGCCGATATCAGGAATATTTAGACTTCATTCTCAAATATCCAAAACATTTAGGCAATATCGGTGATTATAAAAAAGGGGAGATTGGGGTGATCAAAGATATCGCTCTTTTCCTACAGTGCGAAGAAGGTGCTGTCAAGATAATGGTCGCTGCGGGTACCAATCCCGAAGATGCCAAAAGACGCGCAAGGATTGGAGTTTTTGATGAAAACAGGTGGGGAGTATCGCTACATGAACCGCTAAGACTTCCGGACGGCAGCTACACCGTTTTTAACCGCTGGCTTGCTTGGGGGAACCCTTGACTCGGGTTATGCTGGGGTGGTTATTGCGGCATCAAGTCAGGATGGCCGTCTAATCTTTCTTAAAAATTATAGAAATGCCACAAAAGTTTGGTGTTTGGAATTTCCAAGGGGAGTTAAAGACCCAGGCAATAGCTTAGTTAAAACTCTCAAAAATGAATTATCGGAGGAAATGGGGGCGGAAATAGTTGAAGATCCCAAAAAACTTGGGGAGGTTTACCCCGACTCCGGGGTCCTGGCCTCAGTTGTTGAAATTTTCTCCGTAAAAGTAAAAATTACGGGTATTCCCGAGCACGAAGTTACGGAAGCTATAAAGGAACTCGTCTTTATGTCTAAAAAAGACCTCAAAAAAGTTATCCAGGAACAAAAGTATACGGATACAGATGGCAAAGTTTATGAATTTAAGGACGGATTTACACTTTCCGCCCTGGCCCTTCTTGACAGTCAAGGAAAATAGGTTATACTAAGGATGTCTCACTTAGCGGATTTTCCCTTCGAGTTTGTGCCCAAAATCCATGATTTTTTGATTTGATATATGCCTAAAAAAGCAGTTACCACAGATGAAGTTTCTAGTTTAATTGGTGCCCCGGATGACGCAGGTCAGCTGTCCCCGGCGCCTGTTGCAATGGAACCGGTTCAACCAAATCCGCTCGTTGTTGACGACAGGATGATACCTGATGCGGGCCTGCCTACAGACTATGTTGAGGGAGTACTCGACATTGCCAATGAAGGCTCGGGGTTACTTAGACCTCAAAGATTTGCCCCGTCAGATCATGATGTTTACATATCGAGCTCACAAATCAGAAGGTTTAACCTTAGGGTTGGGGATATGGTTGGCGGACAGGCCAGGCGTCCCAAGGAAAACGAAAGATATTGGGGACTTCTTAAGGTTGAGAAAGTTAATGGTGAGCCTGTCGAATCCATTGGCGAGAGGCCAAGTTTTGATGACATGACGGCAATTTACCCCGACGAGCAAATTATTCTTCAAACAGATAAAGATACGTTAACCAGTAGGATGATAGACTTAGTTGCCCCTATAGGTTTTGGACAGCGCGCTCTTATAGTCTCCCCGCCAAAAGCGGGTAAAACCTGGTTGGTTAAAGATATTATTGCCGGCATTGCCAAAAATTATCCTGAAGACGGTAAAGGTAAGAAACGTCAGGTGCACATAATGGCAGTTTTAATCGGTGAGAGGCCCGAGGAAGTTACGGACATTATAAGAAAAATGAATGACGTTACCGAAGGCAAAGGTGAAGTTGCTGCAAGTAATTTTGATGAGGCTCCCCAGGATCAAACAAGAGTGGGTGAGTTAGCGCTTGAAAGGGCGAGACGCTTAGTTGAAATGGGCCACGACGTCGTGATCGTCCTCGATTCAATTACCAGAATGGCACGCGCATATAATTTGGCGCTTCCCACAAGCGGCAGAACGCTTTCCGGCGGATTTGACCCGATGGCCCTTTTCCCGGCCAAGAAATTCTTTGGCGCGGCACGTAAAATCGAAGGCAAAGGTTCGCTTACAATCATCGGAACCTGTTTGGTCGATACAGGAAGCAGAATGGACGATCTTATTTACGAGGAGTTCAAGGGAACGGGTAATATGGAACTCCACTTGACCAGGAAGCTTGCAGATAGAAGAGTCTTCCCGGCAATTGATGTTGCCAAGAGCGGAACACGCCAGGACGAGCTTCTTTTTGGCATGGAAAAACTTAAGAAAGTTAATACGCTAAGGAGAATGGTGGACCTTATGAACGAAGACGAAAGAACAGAAACACTTATTTCGCGTCTAGAGAAGTCGGAAAACAACGACGAGTTTCTCGAAAGCCTCAAAACAGCCTAAGGGATTATTTTCCATTTGCTATTTACCATTTTCTATTTATCTTCCACTTTCGACTCCTAGATTTTTCTCTGCAGTTAAGACCGAAGAAGTAAATATTCTAATAAACTCTTGGGCTTCTTTTATGAACTTATCGCATTCATTTCCTATCTCTTCTATGTCTTCATTTGAGCTTTTTATCATAACCAACCAGTGTATTGATTCTTTGGTTTCTCGTCTACAGATTTTTAATTTCAAGATGAACTCTTTTCTACTGCTTGCCTCAATCGCTTCGATATAATTTGCTCCTGGGGAACTTGATGACCTCAAAATTTGATTTCCGTATATCAAGTTGTATGAAGTTTTTGGTAAAGATTTAACTAATTTTTGACAATTGAGGCCAAATTCTAAAAATCTTTTATACAATATTTCAGAATTGATATGTGTCATTAGTTTCAGATTACTGCAATTAAAGAAATAATTAAATAGTAAATAAATGGAAAGTGGAAAATGATAAATGGACAATATAATTACTCTCTCAAAAAGTTTGCGTCATTGTGTTTCATGGGATATGATCTAGGGCGACTATAAAATGGATGAAACTTTTCAGACACTCCTCGAGCTTTGGGAGGATATAAAAACTTTCTTTCTTGAACTTGCCAAATTTATATTTAAAAGCCTGCACATTAGTTTTCTTAAGGTTGAGGCAAGAAAGGGAATTGTTGTCAACGCCCTGTATCGCCAGAGGGGCAAACTTTCCCAGCGCTTAACTCATACAGGCATGGGAGCCCTGGCTGCGCTTGGAGTAATGATTGCCCCGCTTATTTCCCAGGAATTTCCGGGAACCAGTGTTAATCCCTGGCAGATAGCCGCGGCCCCTACGGTTCTTTCCGCCTCTACTCAAGATCCGGGTCTTGATACACAGATATCTAGTAAAGTGAGAGATAGTATCATTAATTATGCGGTACAAGACGGCGATACTGTTTCTTCAATCGCTACAAAATTTGGAGTCTCTGCGGATACGTTGCGCTGGCAAAATAGCCTTAGCGGGGACAGAATTAAAGTTGGGGAAAATATTCAGGTACTTCCCGTTACGGGTATTGCCCACAAAGTTCAGAAGGGCGATACGGTTTATTCAATTGCCAAGAAGTATGATGCCGAGTCCCAGGCCATAGTCGATTTTCCATTTAACACTTTTGCCAACGATGAAACTTTTGAACTGGCCATTGGGCAAACCGTTATAGTTCCCGACGGAGTCATGCCCGCACCTGCAGCTGCGCCTCGTGTCCGTCAGATTACTCCGAGTGCGGGATCGGTTGTTGCATCGGGTAAGTTTGTCTGGCCTACACAGGGAATTATTACGCAGAGGTTTAGCTGGTATCATCCGGGAATTGATATTGCCAACGACGCGCTTCCCTTGGATGTTGCTGCCGACTCGGGAAGAGTTGAGTTTGCAGGCTGGGATGGTTCGGGCTACGGCAATATGATTCTTATCGATCATGGCAACGGTTACAAGACCCGCTACGGGCA
This sequence comes from Patescibacteria group bacterium, assembly GCA_041499035.1. Lineage (GTDB taxonomy): Bacteria > Patescibacteriota > Microgenomatia > UBA8517 > UBA8517 > DATFUL01. Next base: position 25,936 of record JBGQJK010000008.1, on the reverse strand, counting down.
CCTTAGCCAAATAATGGTTGTATCAGGCCAAACCGTAAGTAGAGGCTCAGTTATCGGTAGAATGGGTTCGACAGGGCACTCCACCGGGCCGCATACGCATTTTGAAATATATCAGAATGGCATACGTGTTAACCCTCTTCTTTTCCTGAAGTAAGCCTAAAAACCCCCTTGCGTTGATGTTTGATAGTCTTTAACATCTTTATATATGCATACGTTGGCATCTTTGTTTGTGACGCTGGTTGTTACGGCAAACGTGCTTTTTCCCAAATCAAATCTTCCGCAAGTTCTTGGAATTGAAACTTCCGGATCTTCTCACCAGGCAACCGGTTCTCTTGAGTCTAACGGTTCCGGCAGCGGCAGCTTAAGGTTCCGCACACTTCCAAGCCACAGCCCCTTTCCATCAAATAGACCCAAAGATGCGTCGGGTTCAGGAAACTTTTTCCAAAAGATAGTGACGGCTTTCGAGAATCACCAGAATGGACCCAAAGACGGAACGCCGAGCGGTATAACGCGTGAGGAATTTAAGCTTAAACTTTCGGAGATTAAGGATACAGTTAAGCAGCAGAGGCTAACAAGCCTTGACGGCAATATTACAAAAATCAATCAAAGGGCAGTTGCCAACTGGAACAGTCTTCTTGACCGTCTGAGCCTGATTTTGGATAAGATTAAGACTAAAACTACCGAGCTTTCCGGGCAGGGTAAAGATGTTTCATCGGTTTTGTCTGCAATTTCTACCGCAGAGTCCAAGATCGCGGCCGCAAAAGCTGCGGTTTCCGCTCAGTCCGGCAAAACCTACGTTATCGACATTGGAACAGGGAATAACCTGGGGCAGAATGCAAGCGCAACAATACAAACAATGAAGGCGGACTTAAAGGCAGTTGAAGCGTTGGTCCGTGACGCGCTACAATCGGTTAAGGACGTGTATTTTGCTCTTAGGGGAGTAATAGGAACGGGGACGCCGCATCCGTCACCAACACCATGAAAAACGACAAAGGTTTTGCTCAAATAATATTAATTGTAATACTGGTTTTTGCGGTCGTCGCTGCTTCGGCCATTTCTTACTATGTTCTTAAGTCCCAGGGTCAGGCACCGGTAGTAAATACAATTCCGACAACTTATGTTCCGGTAGCTTCACCAACGCCTAAGGGGAGTCCGTCAAGTTCGGTTAAAACAACAACAAATATTTCCAGCTCCACTGATATAAACAGTATCCAAACGGATATTAGTAATACAAATTTGAATTCGGTTGATAGTGATTTGAATAGCCTGAATACTTCAGCAGGCTCGCTTTAATTCTCCCGGTCCTTATAGTTGGAGCAGCCAGACAACTTTTACTTTGTTTAGATCGACCCCGATATTTTGAAGAAATTTATTTACATCTGCTTCGTCAGCATTCTTGGCATCGGCAAACGATAAGCCTTTATTCTTCATAATTATTTGAACCTCGTCGTTAATCGAACTGTAATAAACATCATAGTCAGTAGCGTGGTATGGCAAAGCTGTAATAAATGGCTTTGCGTCAACATTGGCTTTTGAATCAGTGCCATAGTCGAGTTCGCCTTGGACTTGCTGGTCGGGGATGGTGTTTTGTTTATTTGTTAGATATAGGTTTATACCAAAATATCCTCCGATGATTAATAAAACAATTGTAATTACTAAAATTAATATTTTTAATTTTTTATTTTCCATAGTCCATTAAGTCTCCGAACGCTCCGATATAGTATATTATGTTTTTACCGGTCTTTGGGTCTTGGCCCATGTAAAGTGCCAGCCTTCCATTTTTATCCAGCTCGTATGTATCGGTTATCAAACCCGCATTAGCTTGGACAATTGTGACTTTAACCAAAGTTGACATTGCGCCGTTCGCGTCAACGACATGATCTACTTTTACTTCCTGCACAATTCCAACATGTACATAGTAGCCGCTTGCCGATTTCTTGACAAAAGCAACCATACCTGCCTGAACTTTATCAGTGATGTTGTCTGCTGTTATACCGCTTGCGTCTATAATTAGATTTCTATCCTGGAAGTCGTCATACATGCCGACCTCCTGAGGGGTTCTGGGATTATTCGGAGTATTTTGTACGAGGAAATTGTGTGCTATAGCTATTCCGGCTTTTTCTGCGGCCGCGACAACTAGCTGCGTACACCAGAATAGTTGGTCTGTATTTTTAAGTTTTTTCTTCCAATCGGTGATGATAGCACCAGGCTTGCCATCAGCTAAACGCTTATTGTTGTACATTTCACCTCCACATCTATTCCAAAAGCTTCCGTATCCTTGATTACATGTAGCCATCTTATCTTCTGCGGCAGTTTTAATTGACTGACCCAGGGCGGCTCTCTCTGCCGGTGTTAGTGTGCTTATCGGGGGCACTGCGCTCCCGCTTTGAGGGTTGGCTGCAGGCAGGTTTTGGATGGGAGAGGTTACATCCGGCAGTTCATTTAATGGCCGGTTTGTTGATGGGTTAACAGGGGGAGTATTTTGCGCGCCCGGGTGGAAGATTCCATTAATCCAGTTTGAAATATCCCGGCTTGCTTGTTCTGCCCAGCTTAAAATTGAGTTATTTTGGGAAGCCGCGGGGTTGGCGGGCAAGTTTTCGTCTTTAACAACCGGGGATTTGGGGGCTGTAATTGTGATTTTGCCTCCGTCGTTTATAACTGTCATTGGGGTTGCAGGAAGTGAAGTAGTATCAACTAGCACAATATTCATGAGCGGGCTGGTGTAGGGGACTTCCAACTTGGTGTAGACTGCTGACGGAAAATCTGCAATCCAGGGAATCCCGTCAGGAACATTATCAATGGTTCCCGTATGGGTACCGTTGCTAACCTCAAAGCCTAATGGAACATTATAAAACTGATCTCCTGTTCCTTGAGTAAAGTCACCCCCAAGCTCCGGTTGTCCGGAGTAATCGCTTATTTTTGCCGTATCACCTATGAAACCGATCCCTACAAAAGTAAGCTCTCCGGTTTTTGGATTATATTGGTAGATAAAGACCTTTCTTCCGAGATCATTTGGTTTACCGGCAATAATGGCGACAACTTTTCCGCTCGCTAGAGCTTCAATAGGATCTTTGCCGAATTGCTCATCGACCGGGACAAGATCAGACTTTTTAAAGTCATAAATATTTTTCTGTTGTTGAGTTAGCTGATCATAAGTAACCGGAGTAGGGTTGCCGCTTGCGTCAAGCGGGGCCAATTTTTGATATTCGGGAGATTTTTGGCTGGTCATTAATTGTCCGTCAGCTTGGATTCCAAGGTTTCCATATGTCACATATCCCCTCTGCATCATTTGAAGCATATCTTTTTGAACTTGCAAAAGGGTTGCCAAACCGCCTTTCGGACCTTCGTTGGTTGCAAAACCATAGACGGCCGGTGGAGACTTCGCAAATACTGCGGCAATTAATTTGTCATAGATTTCTTGCGTGAAGTCTCGATGCAGCGGCTGGTGCTTGATTGTATAGTTACCGATTTCTCCCATACTTATACCTCCCTGGCGCGGGTTTGCAATTGCTTCCTTTGCGGCACTTTCAATTACCTGAACAGAAGCCGGCAATTGAACCTGCGTTGTTGTGGATGGTGGAATGGGTACAACTTGACCCTGTTGGGGGTTTGAGGCGAAGCTGGTAACTGTGAAGTTTGGCCGCTCAATTAGGAAACCGCCTTTTCCGGTACTGCCATATTGCACATCATATTTTGCATTTGACCATCTGGTGAACATTGCGTTGGGATCATTTGGATCGTTAAGGTTTAAAACCAACTGTTCACCTATAGGGTTCCAGAATGGCTTTCTTATATTTGGACTTAAGTTTGTGTCAACATAGTTCATTCTGGCGTAGATAAGCCCGTCACTGGTAACCCTTGTGATGACAAACATGTGGTCAAAATCTCCGTTTGTGTAGAACCAATCACCGAGCCTCGGAGGATCCTTTTGCCATGGATAATTTGCCAAGTTATAGCCGCTATTAAGAAAGTTTAATTGAGTAAACTTATTTGGATCAAAAATTCTATTCACTTTGTAAAGTTCATCGGGAAGTTTTAAGTAGTAGAAGTCATGAATTGGTGTATTTGCCGGAAGTATGCCGGCATTGACAAGAATCGTTTCGGAAATCGGGCCGCAAAGATTATTGCCCGGGTCATCACCAAAGCCAATCGAAGCTGCAATTTTTGTAGAATCGGCAAGTGTTGATGACTGGAACTGCACAGCCGCCTGATCTAGCGAACCGGAAGCCTGGATAGAACCGTTTGCAGCCAAACGCTCCTTGACCAGATTTCTTATGTAATTCATAAAGCCTACGCCTGGATCGATTTTACCGTCGTTGGCGGCGCCATTACCGTCAGTGACCGTGATGTCTGTCGGCTGACCATTTGGACCCATCGTAAACGTAATATTTTTATTTGCGTTTTGTTCGTAATGGCCAAAAACGCTGGAGGCAGGGATATTGTATTGTTTCATTAACTTAATAATTAGGTTTACCGTGTTGTCGACTTCTGCTGCCGGAACGTTTGTTGTACCGTCGGGGTTTGCTATAAAGTCAATGCCTGCCATTTCAATATTGATTGCATTAGGGTAGCCACTTGCGCCGTAGGAAAACTGAACAGTTTGCGCTCCCATTGGTAGAAACTGCACAACGGAATTCTGGTCGACTCCAAAATGGGAATCGGATGTTCGTTTGAGTCCTGTTTGCGGATCAACTCTGACTTCCGAAAGTCCGTTATAGGTTATGTTGGTGTTCCACTTGGCCGGGTCACCACCTTGACCATCCCAGTGGACAATTATTTCGGTAGGAGTGACCTGCTTAATAAGCTTGTTTGTCTCGGGAAGAGGATTATAGTTGGTTCCAAATAAGATAGGAGAGTTATTTATGTTTGCCGCCGGAGCAATGAAAGCTCCACCGTTTTTAATTGCCGTAAGTAAATCGGCAGGGATCGGTTCGGGAGAGGGAAGTTCATTCATTCTTGATTTTGGAAGTAAGAAAACAGTATTACTTACTCCAATTAATTTCATAAAAGCCTCTTCGTCGACAGAGTAATAAGTTGGTACGCCATTTGGTTTATCTGCCGGAAAATTGATTTCTGCAGGTGCATTTGTTTCGGCGATTGTGTAGTAATAATTTCCTTGGGAGTCGGTATAAACTCCCGTTATAGTACCCATGTGGCCGCTACCACCACCGTACTCAAATACCGAACCGCGCAGTACATCATGAAGAGTAGTATAGTGAAAAGCTACTGTAGCTCCATCAATGTAAAACATAAACTTTTGATTGGGATGTTGGGCTACGTACTGCTTCATAGGAACATTTCCGAAGATTTTTTGGTTGTATTGTCCACCCTCAGAGAATTTATCTGCATAGTTAAAGTAGATGCCATTCGCTGTTGTGATTTGTAAACCTTGAATGTTTGGCATTCCAAGTTCCGGAGCGATCATCTGCAGCAAGGTGGTTCCAATGACACACTGCATATTCTCTACAACATCTATCGGAGGGTTAATGGTTTGGAGCCTAATTCCGTAATTGGAACTGACGCCTTTTAAGATATCGTCAAAGGTCACTACTTTGCCCGGAAAGACGAGTTTATTGTTTAAGATTTTTGAGTACGAACTTTGCGCGATTTGGTCTTTGATATATTGTGCTAAAGAATCACCCATTTCCTGTGTGATGTTTTGCCCGGGTTTTAACGGATGGCTTTGTGCATAGTCATTTACTACTTTAGTAACAAATGCTATTGCTTTTTGATCTTGGGTTGGTGCCAGCGATTCGGGTACAGAAAGATTTACTCCAACGTTTGTCAACTCAGGATATGTAGTTTCGAGGTGGATGCTTGTTGTTGCGGGTTGGCCTTGTTGCGCAGGTTGAATGGCTCCGGTTATGTTTGGCTGGCCAAGCGCGGGAACGGTTTGAATAATGGCGGGGGGGTTAAAGGCAATTTGTGTAGGCAAGATTGGCTGCAGGGGATTAAATAGGCGTGAGATTGTAGAAATTATAATTATGCCATTTGTTACAAGCGAAAGCGCCCTGGGTCTACTGGCAACCACAGAACCGAGCGTATCAAGAACCCCGGTAACGCCGTTTACAAATCCCCGCGCTGCTTGGGCAAGGCTAAACGGCTGTGCGGGTCTTGCTACAGGTTGGACCGCCGCCGCAGGGACAACTCCTGCGGGCTGTGCGGCAGCCTTGGCATTTTTTGCTGCATACATCTTTTGATCAGCGCGAGCTATAAGATTATTTGCAGTGTCGGACTTGTTCCATTCCTCAATACCATAACTCATCTTTGCAAGCTTTATAGGATCGTTAGTACGAGCTAGATTTATTTGGTTATCAAATTTGTTGACAAGTATCTCCATTAGGTTCTTTGCAACGTTTTGATTTGCCCCGCGAAGAATTAATATAAATTCGTCCCCGCCCCATCGGCCTACAGTGTCTGAATCCCTGATCCCGGATTTTAAAAAATTCGCCAATGCAGCCAGAACTTCATCTCCTATAATATGCCCGTATGTATCGTTGACATCCTTGAAATTGTCTAGATCGAGAACCACAATCGATAAAGGAGTGCCACTTTTTTGGGCATCCTTAAAATAAACATTAAGGTCTTTTAATAATCCGGCTTTATTGTCGATGCCTGTTATAACATCTTGAGTAGCTTCTGTTTTGAGATTTAAAATAATTCTTGCAATTTGGTCCCGGCTTGAATTCTCAATCGCTTTTTTAATTGCATCAACTTCTGCCTGCATAGCAGGGGTAGGGAGCAGTTCCGAAGTTAAACTTATTGGCGTTTCCTGAGTTAATAGACTTTGAGGATCGAGCCCGGCTCTTGTTAAATCTGTTGTTGCAACCTCCGCTTGGTAGTCTCTAACATCAACCGGCATAGAGGGGTTATATTCAGCATTTAGGCCGTCGACGACTTTCCTGGCCAGGTTTTCAAGATCAAGAGGGTCTAAGCTATTGGGGTTTGGAACATAAACAGTATATGTTAATGTGTCGTCGAAAATTCCGGATTGCGGGACCCTGATCGTAAATTCTACAGGTAACTGACTTAATGGTTTTATTACGATTCCATTTTGTTTTGCTACGAGATTAATGAGTCCCAAATATTGTTCTGGATTTTGCTCAGCAAGATTGGGATTGGGAAGAAGATAGCCTCTTAATATTTCGGTCTGATCTGTTTTTAGCTGGGGAAGTAAACCTGCGCCGGGTTGAGGAATTTTTGTCGGTCCAATAATATTACTGGCAGCAGGTGCCGGGGCTGGCTCTATAGCACTTGTAAATTGCGGGAATCCGTCAGGCCCGAGACCGATATATCTTATTTGTATTCCGTGAACGGTTACAACTTGGCCTAGGTGAATTAGTTCCTTTGCACCCCCCGAGTTTTCCGGCACAAGATAGGTAGCATTAGTCAGAGGGTCAACCAAAACTCCGGTTCCCTCGTAGTCGGTCAGGAAAAAGCCCTTCAGACCGCCGATGTCGATTGTTGAACTGACCGGGATAGTTGCGGCTCCTGAGGGAAATATACTTCTAATTCCGTTCCAAACGTTTTCAATTCCGCTTCGCGCATAAAGATCCTGGACCTGTGCCAGAAGTCCCGGGCGGGCCCTCTCAATCGCAGCTGCAGCCCCCGCGATCATACTGCTAACTCCGGTCGGGGTAATATGACTCCCGACCTCGCCCACTGCGGGTACATTGGCGGTTTGGACAGCAGGCGAAGGGGAATATCCGGGGTATACAAGGGAAAGTGTCTGATTTACAACAGGTTGCGCAACCGATGGGTCGGTGAAAACTGAAGTATGACCTGCCCCTGTCTGAATGGTAATAATATCGTTAAGAGTTGATAGAGGAATGTTTCTGCTTTCTAAGTACCTGATGATCCAGGCTTCCGTGGAATTAGCATCGACAAGCAAGTCTTTATTGGAGAGTACAAAATGAATATTCTTAGGAAGGTTTTCCCCGGCAGGTAAGTCGGGATTGGGAGCAATAAGTTGAGTTGTTGATATACTCGTTGGTCTTGGATTATGAAGATATTCTGTGAGGTGGGTTAAAACCTGGCCGGGTAGTGCAAGACCACTTGAGTCCCCAAGCGCGATCCTAGCAATGATATAAGTCGTTGCATCAACAACAGGCTTAAGTGGAGTATTTTTTGAAATAAAGCCTCCAAATTTATTTAAATTTACCAGGATCATCATTGGTAAATTGACGCCAATGGTAAGTGAAGGAGTTATTGATATCACGTTATCCAGATTTTTTAGGTTAACAACTGTTTCTCCTCCCAACGAATGTCCAATCACGACTGTCCGTTCATTCGGTAGCCCGCCCATAAGCCGGTTAAATTTATTTAGAAACTCAAGCGATGATTGAGGGGATAATGTGACGTCATTTACCCTTTCCGATATAAGTGCAGATTTATCAAAACCCGGCTCGTTTACCGAGAGAACAAGTAAATTATTCGGGTCCGGTGAATTTCTAAATAGAGCATGAACAAAAGAACTGCCAATGTGCGTCAGCTCGTCGGATGAAGAAACAAGGCCCGTATCTATTAAGACTATGTGGGTATTAGGGTCTTGAATTTTGGCAATAACTTCGGCGTTTGTCAGGGGTTTATCCAGAGAATAAGAAGAATAACCAAATTGTTGAAATCTGCTCCAATACGGATCGTTGTTCGTCGGGGGAGCGATATCGTTTCGTACCACCGTAAGGCCGTTTTCGGTAATTGGCTGATTTGTGACAAAAACTTGATCCATGGTGTAAGTTTGTGAGGGTAGTAAAAATGTATCCCATGTGTTACGGACAGTCGCGCCAAAAAGAAGATTGCCAACCCTGCCGTTTACGATATTATTTTCAAACCAATTTCCGGTTTGTGCCGGAGAGGGAGGTGTTTCAATGAATATTGGAGGCTGAGCCGACATGGTTGGTCTTCCCAACAGTTTATCTAAAGTGACTGTAAGGTAATAAGCTACATCCTGATTTCTTTTTTGATCAAGGGCAAGCTTTTGTTTTAGGTAGCCAATCGCCGGATCGTTTTCTCCCACATTATATTTATTTTTCAAAAGATTAACGCCATATTGGCTGGCGTAAATTTCTTCTGCAGTAGAACCCGTTGCTACAGAAGTTCGAGGAAACAAATCGGTAGGTACGTTTGCGGAAATGTGCCCGAGTTCGTGAGCTATAACAGCAGTTGTCAAAGCTCCGTTATTATTGATAACTTCGGAATTGACTATCAGCGCTTTTATTGCCGGGAATGTCTTGCCGTTAAAACCCAGATTGGGGTGATTTATAATATAAATACTTATCCCTTCATTTTGAAAATCTTGAATTATCCGAATTTGAAGTGCGGATAAATCTGCTAATTCATTAATATTGAGTGGTTGGATATCTCCTGTAGTTACACCAAGTGCACTTAGTTGGTTTGCAATATTATCTATGTGAGATGTCGAAGTTGTTGTTGGGGGAGCTTCGGGGATATCAAGTTCGGCAATTGCATTATCAACAGCGGTTTGTTGTGTTAGCACTGGTTGCGCGGGACTTAAGGGATTTTGAGTAACTGAGGCAGTAGTATTTGCTTGTGGCACTCTAAATAGCTGGGGCTGGCCGTTGTTGGCTATGGAAATAAAATATGTTTCTCCATTTACAATGAATTGTTGGTTGGGGGCAACCGAGACGCCTGGTTGTAAAACATTATTTTCTAATACGTAATACTCCAACTCGTTGTTATTAGGGTCTATCGCGATTGAGTGGATATTAGAGTTATTGGCACTATATCCCTGAACACTTCGAGTAGCGTTGGGTACATTAGAACTTCGGTTAAAAGAGGGTGTTAGAGAAATTTCTTCGTTAGGGTTTGTGGGGGGTTGTGGGTTTCCGGCAAGCAAGACTTGAATCCGTGTGCCGATTTGGTCAACCAGACCTTGAACTGCGCCGCCAATTCTTTGGATAACAGTTGGCTGAGTTGGGGGAGCTAGAGTGTTTTGAGAGACGGGGGTCTGGGGAACGGTATCGACCTGAGCTGGGGGTGGAAGGACCTGAGCAACTACATCAGGAACACCGGGAACATTGTTGCCGGTGTTTGCTGGGGGTAGGGCTGGAGTTTGTAAATTTAATGCTCCGTTGGGATCTGAAGCCTGAATGATGCTTTGTGATGGTGTCTGAGGTACTCCGCCGGTGCCTAAGTTTGTGGTTCCGGTAATTTGTGTGGTTCCTACGCGCGGAAGATTGTTAAGATTATTCAGATTAGCGAGCGGATCACCTTGGTTTCCTGCAATGGCTTGTGCCAAATTTTGTTGAGAAACAGAAATGTTTTGAATTGGGTTATTTCCGTTTAAAGGTGCGGCTATTTCAAGCGATGCAATTGCATTTATATTTGTAGAAAACAGGCCTGTCCCGGTTGTTAAATTTGTAAACAAGGTCTGCGCTCCCGTTTGAGCGCTTGCGAGCAAACTGAGTGGTGAAAGTGCCGAATTTGGAAAACCTATTTGTGGAGCAAAAAGCATGTTGTTTGTTATTACTCTTGGAGCAGAAACATTTGTAGCAATATTTGAAGCGATTGGAATTTCTTGGCTTACGGCCGTCGGACCAACTGCACCTGTTACATTTTCCGGTAATACATAGGCTTGTAGAGTTTCGTCCCAAACTAAATTTATTGTGTTAGGCGCTTGCAGACCGGGTGCAAATCCTATTTCTGCCGGGTTTACAAATATATTATTTATAAGTTGGCCACCAACATATTTACCAAATGCGGCAGTACCAGAAATTGTTTGAATAGTATTATTTATCATCTGCACCGCTCCTTCAGGGAATACAAGATAATTTTGCATGAGCAAGGTTTGAGCATTTTGATAGGCTTGAGAATCAGGACCGCCTACTACTCCAAGAGCAGTGGTACCGACAAAATATGCTGTGAGCCCAGAACTTACAACCTGTGTAACTGGAGAAGTAAGAATTGGGTATAACGCCTCTGCGGCCGCCATTGCTGCAGCTCCTGTTGGCGCAAGTAACGTGGCTCCGCCATAATATATAACCGCTGGCGCCGCTGCCACAAGCCCCTCGGCTCCGGCTAAACCGCCCCCCAGGGCGGCAGATGCGGCAAGTTTTTGTTGGAATGTGGAGTTGGGATTTTTGTATGTATTTATATAATTGGGACCGAGAACTGGGACGGCGCTTATACCTGCTTGGAGATAGGAAACTGTTGTATTACACCCCTGATTTCCGTTACAGGCACTATAAGTATTTATTCCAGGATTCTGGTAAGTAAAATTTTTGGGGATCACGGCAGCAATTGCCGGAATTTCGTTTACCGGGGCGATTTGCGGAAAGAGATTCGGCTGGGGAATTTGCACCGTTTGTCCCGTTACCGGGTTGACTGCCGCTATTGGCTTTAAATTTAAGTATGCAATACTAAAATCTTTGACATTCATACAACCTGTGCCGGTAAAGTCTGATGCGCCGCTATCCACACAGAATTTAGCTATTGCATTCAACTGATCCCCGGTAAGTGTTATATTGCCGTTATTTTGCCTGAACAGCGAAAGGGCATTATACGCGGCGGGGTTATTGGCAAGAGCCGTATTGATTTTTTGCTGGGCCGCTTCTGCGGCAGCTGCAGCCTGCTCCTTTTGTTGGGCCGCGTAAGCATTTTGCTGAGCGGTCTTATAAGCCTGATTGTTAAGGAACGCGGTTTGGGTATCCTGGTAAAGTGTTGTTCCTTGCAGCTGTATGAGACTAAATTGTTCCAGATTGTATGGGTTGTATCCACTTTGATTGCCACAACCTATACCCGGACTTATAGCTTGACATTTGCTTAATACCAAAGCTATTTGCGCATTGTCTGCAGAACCTACTGCTACTTGTTTATATGCTTGCTGGAGCTGATATGCCGCGTTTGCCGCTACGGCATCTGTAAGCGCTTTTCCTGTAAGTCCCGTAGTGGAAACCGGGGTCAGTGCGGGTGTCAAAGCCGGCGCCGGTATTATTGTAGTCGGGATGGTAGTTGTGTTTTGCTGCTGTTGAGCTATCAACCTCTGATTTGCTACAAAATTATTTTGTGCAGTGGCATAATCAGCAGTTCCCTGGAGCTGTTGAAGACTAAACTGTTGAAGGTTATTGAGGTTGTCGCAATTATAACTTACATGGGCTGCAGTACATTGATCGTATGCCGGTTTAAGAAGGGAAGATTGTGATGGCAAGCCGTTTAGTTGTGTGGGTAATAGTCCTGCAACATAAACATAATTATTATGCAAAGCCTGGGCGGCCGCCGCATCCGCCGAAGCTTTTGCCGTCGCCGCGGCAGCTGCGGCAGCAGCTGCTTTAGTGGCCGCGTCTTTGGCTGCGTTGACCGAAACTGCTTGATTGAATAAAGTTTGAGTACCAATCTTTTGGGTGGTCCGATTTAGTTGGTCCAGAGCGAATTGTTCGAGTAAAACCGGGTTTGATATTGAACATCCGGTAAAACCCGCCTTGGTGCACGAATCCTGAAGAAATTTTTGATCGCTCGCGGTTAGTGATGAGTTTATGTTTCCTATTGCCGCGTTGTAATAAATAATATTTGAATAATCAATAACCTGCCCGGTTTGAGTGTTCCTGCAAACAGTTCCTTCCGCAATCATCCCGACTCCGCACTGGGCATTTGTTTTTGCCTGAGGCAGGTTTTGATTAGTAGTGGGCACGACTACTGTCGGGGGAATTACTGGTACAGGGGGCGGTACTTTCGGAACAACCGGTACAGGCGCGGGTGCTGGCGCCGGAGCCGGCGGGGCAGCGTTTTTTGCAGCAATTGCAGTTTGAGCTTGTGCATAAAGCGTTGCGTCTGCCGCTTTGAGGGCTGTGTTGCTATAAGTAACCAGATCGCCGATCGTAGAACATTTAGCGTTCCCGGCATTTACGCAGGCTGTCTGGGCGGTAATTTGCTGGACAGTTGTTGGAGGATTACTATTTGCGGTCGTATTCCCCGAAGTTAAAACGCTGTAGAAAGCCGTGTTATTCTTTGCCGCAGCAGCCGCGGTAACTTGCTGATAAAGGCCGGTGTCAGTTGTCTTAAGTACGCCGAGACTATAGCTTTGCAGCTGAGCATTGCTTGCGCACTTGGCTGCCCCCAAAGCCGCCGAACACAGGCCGCTAACAACGGTCTTATCCGAAGTACTTGTGAAATTTCCTGTTGCCATTTCATAAAGAGATGAATTATTCGGGTTTAAAGTTGTTGTTGGAGTAGTTGATTGTCCAGAGCCGGCTGGGGGCTGGGCAGCTACAGTTTGAACCAATTGGGTTAGTTGGCTTGCGGAGGGTCCACCGGCGCTTGCCGCGATCGGGTAATAGATGGGATTACCTTTGGCATCTGTTCCTTGTTTGTAAAATCCAGCGATATCTCCTGTGCTCGTGTAAACAGAACCAAGTGTTCCGGAATTAGGAGTTGTCCCCGTTTGTGGGTGTATTTGAGTAGATGTGCAACCAGTCGAACAGGGGATTGGTGCAGCCGGAGTATTTGTTGTCGGTCCCGTGTAGACAGCATTCGGGGCAGTGTTTCCGCCTCCCGCCGCTTTTCTTGCCGCCGGGTTTCCTATATCATTTGGATTTTTCTTTACTGCGAAAGTATTAATTACCTGCTTTATCTGAGGATTTACAGTGAAGTAGGTGAAAGTACTTAGAGAGACGGCCAATAATCCGACAGCAATTAGATTTAATATTTCAACTTTTCCACCATCAGTCGACCCAAAGGGTTTAGGCATTAATTTAGTGTAAATAACCCTCGTGAAAATAGCAATACTATACTAATAGTCTTTGAGACACTTGACACAAAGCGTCAAAAAATTAATACTAATTGTGTATGGAACCGGATAACCCCAGTAAATATTTACTAGTTGGTGCTTCAGTAGTAGTTGGTGTTGTTATCTGGATGTGGCTTTCCTCCCCGATGATAGTTACCGTTACCGGAAGCGGCCAGGTTAGCGTCCCTGCCACAAACGCAACCGTCAGTTTTACGTTATCTTCTTCCGACCCTTCGATTGCCGGGGCCGTAACTTCGGTACAAGCAAAGGCTGATCAAATGCGCAAATATTTAACAAGTAAAGGAGTTCTTGAAGGGGATATTGCTCAAAGTCAGATAACGGAAGTCCCCGCGGCACTAGTCACAACAGGCGCAACCGGTTACCAGGCGACTGTATCCATGGCGGCAAAAACTACTCATGTATCCGATGTAGCCAATCTTGTTTCCGATTTGTATACCAATGGAGCTTTGGTGGTTGCTCAACCGGTACTTTCTGTTGAAAACCAGGACAAACTAGATCAACAAGCTTTCGATTCCGCCATGAAAGATGCCAGCGCTCAGGCGGGAGTAATAGGAAACTCCAACTGGAGATTTATAAGAAAGATAGTTTCCATTAGTCAAGTAAGCTCACCAACAACTTCAACCTCTACGACAAAGGCAGAAAACTCGACTTCAACCGATGCCGTGGCCGCAACAAATGGTGTCTTCAAAATAGTTAAAGCAGTCTCCGTGAGCTACAAAATGTGGTAGGCGTAGCCTAAATAAACAAATAAGCAAATCTGCAAATTAGGGACTAATGCTTTGAGTTTAAAATAATCTTACTTACAATTAGAAGGATCTCTTGTGACTCTTTTATGTATGGGTCCACTAATTTTTTGTCAAGAATTAAAGTATCCTGAATAAGGGTTAACCAGTATCTGGTTTCCTTAGTTTCCTTTTTGACAATAGTGTATTTCATTATAAAATCCTTGTTTGAGTTTGCAGAATCAGCTTCTTGATCGTTTGCACCGATTGAAGTTAGAGAACTGGCTATTTGTTGAATTATGGGAATGTTCTCTATGGTTTTTGGAATCCTTCTAATCACATTTACGAAACAAGTAACTACGAATTTGTGAATTCTGATATGAATATCTTTCTCTGTGTTGGTGTATCTATTCATTAAATAATTTTAGCATTTATGAATTTATTTGCTTATTTGGTTATTTGTAGATTTGTTTATTGTATAATCAATCCGAGGGCCGTTAGTACAGTGGTAATACACCGCATTCGCATTGCGGAGACGCCGGTTCGATTCCGGCACGGTCCACCAACTTCGTACTTCCGGTTTTACCCCTTTATGTATACAGATCTAGCCTTTGATCTATGCATAGCTTATCAGGGTTTGGAAGGTTATGCATAGACCCATAATTTTTAGAATAAATTAGCAATTTTTCCCTGTTAAAAAACTTTCATCTATGCACAGCTTGTCAGTTTTTGATCTTGGTTCTTTGAACAAAATAAGTGGACATTTTGACCAGGTCGTGAATCAAGCAAAATGGCGAAAGCCTATTGACAACACTATTATAAAAATGCGTAAATGATAGTGTTGAAATGTGCCTATGCATTGATTAAGCAATACATAGGCAGTTGAGCCTAGATAACTGCCCAAATGCCCGAAAACAAAAAACTCGTTCCAATAGGTGAAGCTGCTGAGATATTAGGTGTATCAATCGACACAATCAGGCGTTGGGACAAAGCAGGCACTCTTCATTCAACGAGGCCTGATGGCAAGAACAGATTTTTTTCTGCGGAGGAGTTGGAAGCCCATAAGTTTGCAAAACCCGTTCCAATAGGCGATGCTTCAAAACACCTGGGCATTTCTGCGTCAACCCTCCGTCGCCTTGAGAAAAAGGGAGTTATCAAGGCGCAAAGATCAAAGGCCGGGGAGCGGCTCTATGATAAGAAGTCGTTGGAGGGATTTTTGGACTCCGACTATTTCCTTAGGAAGCGCGAAGTCCAGGAAAAAATATTGGAACCCTTAGAGGAGGAACCCAGAGCTGAGACTCCTTCCGGGGAACCCACCGAAAAGCAAACTATCGATCACAAAATCTTTAGTAAACACATAGTCGACATACTGAATTTCAAGCACATTGTTACATCTTCGGGACTGTTTTTGGCTGCCACTTTCGTAATAATTGTTGCAATAATCACCATTCTATTCCTCCTTTTTCCTGAACCTACTGGCGCTTACTTTGGCTATAGGAGAGTAATTTTGCAGGGCCAATCAATCGGGTCGGCTCATGGGAATTCTAAAAGTTCTGTTCTGGCGGCGGAGACTTCGATAGTCCCTACTTCAGTAGATCAATCTATAACATCCCAAATACTTAAGCCGTTTAGTCAGACCTCACTGATGATTGTTAAAATTGTAAGCCCCGAAACCTATCAGAAGGCAGTTCCATCGCAATATATTGATAATGTAAATCAGGTTTTGACCGTTAATGAATTGGGAAATATTGAAGTTCTCAAAAAAGTTGACCTCCCGGATAACACTTTTTTGCAGATCAGGGATCAAAGCGGGCAGGTAACCAACCTTAATGCACAGTTTCTTCAAGGGCGCCAGCCCGGTACCGGCTTGGGGGATTTGGCAATTGTCGGAGGAGGTGGATCCATAGGCTCAGGCGGATTTACCCTTGGCCCCGACTCGGTTTTTTCGACCAATATCAAAGACGGGGAAGTTAAATCGGGCGACGTTGCCTCGGGTGCTATTACTCCATCGCATTTGAGCTCCATAAACAGTCCAAGTAACGACCAGTGCTTGTCTTACGACTCGGCAACCGGCAAGTTTCAATGGGATAGCTGCGGAACCGGGAGCTCAAGTGGTAGCGGGACTGGTACAATTACGGCAGTAGCGGCTGGGGACGGGCTGACTGGGGGCGGAAGTAGTGGGAATGTAAGTTTAGCACTAAGCTTAACTGCGTCGGGAACAACAGGCTCGACATCAAGCAATTCAGGTTTGGAAGTAGGCCCCACGGGTTTGACTCTTCTTAAAGGCTGTGCCGACGGGGAAATTCTCAAATACACAGATCTAGGTGGATGGGCCTGCGCAACGGATACTTCGGGCGGCTCCCCAAACTGGAACACGATAGGCAGCCCATTGGGAAACCTATCTTTGACCATGGGCGCCTTTACGTCCACATTTACTTATAATGCTGCAACCGGAGCCAATAACCTATTCAAACTAATAGATACAGCATCAAATATGGGCAGCGGATACCTCCTTGACGCCGAAACTGCCTCTTTGTCAAACTTAAAACCGCTAAGCGTTGTTGCCAGGGGAAATACGATTATCGATACAACAGCAACGGGGGGGGTAACGATAGGGAACGCGACTGCGGCCCAGGCGATAACGATTGATGCAGGTACCGGAGACTTAAATATCGGAAGCGGTACAGGGGCAAAAACTGTTAATATTGGTACGGGAGCTTCCGGAAATTCTATTAACATCGGAACAAACAACTCCGTTGCTGATACATTAACGATAGGATCTGCACTAGACAATATAAGGCTTGGAAAGTTTTCTACCGTTAATGGAATCCTATACGTAGATAACGCCAATGGAAATGTTTCCGAAAGCGCTGCGGGTGGTGGCGGAACACTTTGTTTGCAGGAAGTAGGAGGAGCAACCCCGACTTGGGGAACTTGCGGCAGCGGAGGTTCGATTGCTATTAAGGAAGGCGGGAGCACGATTGTGGGAACGGCTTCTTCTCTTAATTTTGCAGCCAGTGACTTTATTATAACTGATGAAACGGGGGGGCAAGCAGGAGCTGCTATTGATTATGCAAACTCCAAGATTGTAAGAAGCAATCAGGCGGAAACAATAACGGGAGGCTGGACTTTTAATACTAATCCAACTACATTTACCACGGGAATTAGCGCCAATGGTGGAATAACTTTAGGTGCAAATCAAAACCTAACCTTTACCTCCGGAACCGGAACAATTACACAAAACTATTCAAACACAACCGGGACCCAAGCAACCCTTAATCACACAAATAGCGGTTCATCAGGAGCAAATGTATCAAAAGTATTATCCGTTGCCATTACCGGGACTGACAATGCAGGCGGAACAAATACAATTACGGGCATTGATTTCCCAAATATTGCTGCACACACAAATAATACTTATTATGGACTTTCGTTTGGAACAGGATTAAACGATATATTAAGATATAATGGTACACAGATAATATCGGGAACAGGAATACTTCAGAGCGCAGGGCTTTCCGGAACATATTCAAATCAACTGACATTTTCAAACGCTTCAAACGCTTTTACGGGAACCACTTTTAATAACTTAACACTTACCTCGGCCACCGACGGATTTACAATTGCCGGCGGAACAACGCCAAGAACGCTAACTGTAACGGGCGCAGATATTACAATCGGAAATGTTATTAAACCGACAACAGCCGGTACGACTTTAACGGTTACTACTACAGATAACGGTGCCGGAGCCTCGGGTAGTCATACGATTTCTACAGGAACGGGTACTACATCAACCGGAGCATTATCTGTTATTACGGGCAATGCTTCTGCCGGAACAGCGGGGAATGTTGTTGTTGATGTGGGTACTTCAACTTCAGGTACACCTACTATTAGTGTTGGCGCTTCTACCAATACTCCTGCAAAGGCAATCACTATTGGAGGATCAAACGGTACAGGCAATATCACTCTAGGCAGCTCATCCGGTACTCAAACTATACTTATTGGCAACGGTGCAGGGATTTCATCTGTTTCTATCGGTACGATTACGACCGCAGGTTCCACTATTAATGTCGCCGGAGCCAACACTGCTACAGGTATCACGGATACAGTTAACATTGGAACTGGTAACACAGTAGGAACAGGCATTAAAGCAATACACATTGGGGATGGAACACCTGCAGGAACAAATACGATTGTAATTGGTTCCCTTGCCAATACAGCTAACACCACTACCATCCAAGGTGGTAACAGTACGGCAGCAATAGCCCTTACACCCCAAACCACAGGCACTATTGTTATCGGTGCATCAGCAGGAACTGGTTCCATCACAGTAGGTTCTTCATCAGGAACTCAAACTGTTGTGGTAGGTAACGGGGCCGGAGTGTCCAGTGTAGGTATTGGGAATGTTACAACTGCAGGTTCGACAGTCAGCATCGCGGGTGCAAATACCGCTACAGGTATTACAGATACAGTCAACATTGGTACGGGTAACACTGTAGGAACAGGAATCAAGGCCATTCATATAGGAGATGGAACACCTGCAGGAACCAACACTATTACAATAGGTTCTGTTGCCAACACAGCCAATGTAACTAACATTCAGGGTGGTAACGGTGCTACTGCTATCAATTTAACTCCCCAAACCACAGGCCAGATCGTAATTGGTGCAGGAGCAGGAACGGGAAATATTACTTTGGGATCCTCAAGCGGCGCTCAAACACTATTAATAGGTAACGGCGCGGGAGCGTCCTCAGTCAGTGTTGCAAACACCTCTACGGCCGGATCCACCGTAAATATAGCCGGTGCCAATACTGCAACCGGTAATACAGACACAGTTAACATTGGAACAGGGAATACTGTTGGTACAGGTGTTAAACAAGTTCATATTGCAGACGGAACACCGGCTGGGACCAATACAGTAACTATTGGTTCCAACGCTAATACGGCTAACGTAACTACTATCAAGGGAGGAAATGCGGCAGGAGCCATAGCTCTTACCCCACAGACAACAGGAACAATCGTTATCGGTGCATCAGCAGGAACAGGTTCCATCACAGTAGGTTCTTCATCAGGAACTCAAACAGTCGTAGTTGGTAATGGAGCCGGAGTATCCAGTGTAGGTATCGGAAATGTAACAACAGCCGGCTCAACCGTATCAATAGCCGGAGCCAACACAGCGACAGGTATTACAGATACAGTCAATATCGGTACAGGAAACACAGTCGGCACGGGTATCAAAGCTATTCATATTGGCGATGGTACTCCGGCGGGAACTAACACTATTGTAATTGGTTCCCTTGCCAATACGGCCAACACCACTACCATCCAGGGAGGAAACGGAACAGCAGCAATAGCCTTAACTCCCCAAACCACAGGCACTATTGTTATCGGTGCATCAGCAGGAACAGGTTCCATCACAGTAGGTTCTTCATCAGGAACTCAAACTGTTGTGGTAGGTAACGGCGCAGGAGTGTCTTCTGTCGGTATCGGAAATGTAACAACAGCCGGCTCAACAGTCTCTATCGCAGGAGCCGCCACCCAGACAGGAGTAACAGATACAGTTAATATTGGAACAGGAAACACTGTAGGAACAGGCATTAAAGCAATACACATCGGAGATGGAACACCTGCCGGAACCAATACGATTGTAATTGGGTCGTTAGCCAATACTGCCAATACTACCACCATTCAAGGTGGTAATGGTACCGCAGCAATTGCTCTTACACCACAGACAACGGGAACTATTGTAATAGGTGCAGCCGCAGGTACAGGAAACATTACGTTAGGTTCTTCAAGCGGTACGCAGACCGTTCTTATTGGTAACGGAGCAGGTGTATCGAGTGTAAGTATTGGTACCGTTACGACAGCCGGTTCAACGGTTAATATCGCAGGTGCTAACACAGCAACAGGCAACACAGACACTATTAACATTGGCGGAGGCAATACTGTAGGGACGGGAGCTAAAGTAATACACATCGGGGATGGCACCCCCGCCGGCACCAATACAGTTACAATAGGTTCACTTGCAAATACCGCAAACGTCACAACTATTCAGGGAGGTAACGGTGCTACAGCCATTAACTTAACTCCCCAGACAACCGGTCAAATAGTGATTGGGGCAGGATCAGGTACGGGAAATATCACCCTTGGCTCTTCATCCGGCACCCAAACAGTATTAATTGGGAACGGTGCCGGGGTTTCTTCAGTTTCAATTGGCAATGTAACAACAGCCGGCTCCACTGTTAACATTGCAGGAGCAGCAACAGCCACAGGCAATACAGACACAATCAATATTGGTACAGGCAACCCCGCAGGTACAGGAACAAAGGTTATTCATATCGGTGATGGAACTCCGGCAGGAGGTAATACTGTAACTGTCGGTTCTGTAGCGGGTACATCAATCACGACAATTCAGTCCGGTTCAGGTCTCATTAACCTCCAGCCCGCCGGTACAGGTACTGCAAGCAGAGTCTTAATCGGAGCAGGAAACGGGGGAGCAGGTTCAACTACCCCCGATATTTTGGTTCTGGATTCTAAAAGCGATGCAGAAGGAGCCTTCACTGGTGTCAATGGAGCTATGTATTACAATGTCAGTACAAGCAAGTTCCGATGTTTTGAAGGCGGGGCTTGGAAAGATTGCGATACAACAGGAGGAACAACCACGCTTCAAACTGCATATAATGCGTCTTCAAATCCTGAAATAACCTTGGCCGCATCGCCCGGGGGTCTATCAATTCTAGATAATGCCACTCCCATTTCGGGAAACCTTTTTGAGGTCCAAAATAGTGGCCAAACAGTTACTTATCTTGGAGTAACTACAACTGCAACGACACTCGACGGCAACTTACTCTTCAAGAAAGAAACTGCTCACACAGTTCAAATTAATGATTCAACAACAGCAGCTGCACAAGGAGGGGACTTAACAATCAAAGGAGCAGCGGGGAATACAACAGGCACAGGTGGAGCACTTCTTTTAACAGCAGGAGCAGGAGGAAGCGGAGCTGCAACAGGTGGAGCAATTACTTTAACAACTGGGGCAGGGGGGGGAACATCAGGTTCATCAGGAGCGCTTTCTCTCATCACAGGAAATGTAACCAGTGGTACTGCAGGAAATGTAACAATTGATGTCGGTACTTCAACCTCGGGTACACCGACTATTGCAGTTGGTACTTCTACCAATACTCCGGCTAAACTCATTACTATTGGCGGATCAAACGGTACAGGAAATATCACTCTAGGTTCTTCATCAGGAACTCAAACAGTTTTAATTGGTAATGGAGCTGGAGTTTCATCAGTCGCAATAGGCAACACGACAACAGCAGGAAGTGCAGTATCCATTGCCGGAGCCAATACAGCTACAGGTAATACGGATACTGTTAATATTGGAACCGGTAACACTGCAGGAACTGGTATTAAAGCCATCCACATTGGTGATGGAACACCGGCGGGAACAAATACTATTACAATCGGATCGTTAGCAAATACAGCCAACACTACAACTATCCAAGGTGGTAATGGTACGGCTGCCATTGCCCTAACTCCCCAAACCACAGGAACAATTGTTATTGGAGCTTCAGCCGGGACAGGAAACATTACAGTAGGTTCTTCAAGCGGCACTCAAACCGTTCTTATTGGAAATGGTGCTGGAGTTTCAAGTGTTTCCATTGGAAATGTTACTACGGCAGGGTCCACCGTGAATATTGCTGGGGCTAACACGGCAACCGGCAATACAGATACAGTCAACATTGGCACTGGAAATACAGTTGGAACCGGTATCAAAGCAATCCACATTGGCGACGGAACTCCGGCAGGAACAAACACGATTACAATTGGATCCGTTGCAAACACCGCTAATGTGACAACTATCCAAGGAGGCAACAGTGCAGGAGCAATCGCTCTTACACCTCAAACAACGGGGACAATAGTAATCGGAGCGGGAGCGGGCACTGGCAATATCACACTAGGATCCAGTTCGGCAGCTCAAACAGTCTTAATCGGTAACGGCGCAGGAGCTGCCTCAGTTTCTGTCGCCAACGTTTCAACAGCAGGAAGCACGGTTAATATCGCAGGGGCAAATACTGCAACAGGTAACACTGATACTATTAATATAGGCACAGGTAACACTGTAGGAACAGGAATCAAGGCTATTCATATAGGAGATGGAACACCTGCAGGAACCAACACTATTACAATAGGTTCTGTTGCCAACACGGCAAACGTTACTACAATTCAGGGAGGTAACGGTGCAACAGCAATTAACTTAACACCTCAAACCACAGGCCAAATAGTGATTGGCGCAGGAGCCGGAACAGGAAACATTACACTAGGTTCTTCAAGCGGAACTCAAACTGTTCTTATTGGTAATGGTGCCGGAGTTTCCTCAGTTTCAATTGGTAATGTAACAACAGCGGGTTCGACCGTTAATATCGCAACAGCCAACACAGCCACAGGCAACACGGACACGGTTAATATTGGAACAGGTAACACGGTTGGTACGGGTGTTAAGACAATTCATATTGGAGATGGAACACCAGCGGGAACAAATACTGTAACAATCGGCTCCCTTGCCAATACTGCAAACGTTACAACAATTCAAGGTGGGAACGGCGCGACCGCTATTAATCTAACTCCACAAACAACCGGTCAGATAGTTATTGGCGCCGGAGCAGGGACTGGGAATATCACATTAGGTTCATCCTCAGGAGCTCAAACTCTCTTAATCGGCAACGGAGCAGGAGCATCCTCGGTAAGTATAGCTAATACCTCTACAGCAGGTTCAACCGTAAATATTGCAACAGCCAACACAGCCACGGGTAACACCGATACTATTAATATCGGTACAGGCAACACGGTAGGCACAGGCGTTAAAACAATCCACATAGGAGACGGGACGCCGGCAGGAACGAATACAGTTGCTATCGGTTCAAACGCCGCTACCGCTAATGTGACCAATATCAAGGGAGGCAACGGGGCTAATGCAATCTCTCTTGCAGTTGCCGATGCCGGTGGAATTTCAATTGGTTCAACTACTCAAACCGGATTAATAACTATCGGCCAATCAACCGGAACAAATACTGTCTCGATCGCATCAGGTAACCCAGCAGATACCAAAACACAAACAGTTAACATTGGCAATGGTAATGCAGCAGGAGCAACCTCGGGAGGTGTTACATTAAACCTTATTAACGGTACTCCGGGAACAAATACAGTTAATACGCTTAACATTGGTTCGGGAGGAACAACTACCGGTACGGTTACTTTGACGGTAGGTTCAGTCGGAGCCGTAGCTCATGTTACCAATATTCAAGGAGGTAACGGAGCCAACGCCATCTCACTTGCTCCAGCAACCGCAGGCGGAATTGCGATTGGAGCAACAGGGCAGACAGGAACAATAATTCTGGGTCAATCAACTGCTGCAAACACAGTTAATATTGCAAATGCCAATACAGCTACAGGCAACACCCAGACTGTTAATATCGGTGCAGGTACTCCTGCAGGAACAGGTGTAACAACCATAACCATCGGCAATAATGTTAATGCGGGGACACTTAACCTTAAGGCTGGGACGGGAAGCATAATTATGTCCGGTTTAGCGACTACTACTTCTGCAACTTTCCTCGGAGTTCCTGTTAAGACTGATGCAGGTGACCCCACTGTAACTCAGATAAATGGGGCTATGTATTACAACAGTAATGCCGGCAAGTTCAGGTGTTATGAAAATAACGGTTGGAAAGATTGTGACACCACGGGTGGTACAACAACTCTCCAATCAGCCTACAACAACTCAACTGACCCAGAGATTACCTTAGCTGCAGCTTCTACTGCCGGTATTTCCATTCTTGATAACGCTACCCCGATCTCCGGTAACCTTTTTGAAATCCAGAATAACGGTAGAACTCTAAATTTCCTCGCAGTTACAGCCACTGCAACTACACTTGACGGTAATCTTCTCTTCAAAAAAGAAGCAGCTCACACAGTTCAGATTAATGATTCAACTACAGCAACTGCAGCCGGGGGAGACTTGACCGTTAAAGGTGCAGCAGGTAACACAACCGGGAATGGCGGAGCACTTCTTCTTACTGCAGGAGCTGCAGGAAGCGGAGCAGGAGGAACAGGAGGAGCAATTACAATAACAACTGGAGCAGGCGGAGCTTCTGGAACTGCTAACTCAGGTGCTCTCTCTCTTGTTACCGGTAATGCAGCCTCAGGCACTGCGGGAAACGTTGCAGTTGACGTTGGTACCAGCTCTACTGGTACGCCTACCATTAGTATCGGTACTTCCACAAATACTCCTGCAAAACTAATTACCATTGGCGGATCAAACGGTACAGGAAATATCACTTTAGGCAGTTCCTCAGGAACACAGACTGTCTTAATTGGGAACGGTGCCGGGATTTCTTCTGTTGCTATCGGCAACACGACCACTGCAGGATCAACGGTGAACATTGCCGGAGCTAATACAGCTACAGGCAACACGGATACAGTTAACATCGGTACAGGTAATACTGCAGGAACAGGTATCAAATCTATCCATATTGGTGATGGAACCCCGGCAGGGACCAATACAATCGTAATCGGATCGTTAGCAAACACAGCTAACACTACAACTATCCAAGGTGGTAACGGAACAGCGGCAATAGCTTTGACTCCACAAACCACAGGCACTATTGTTATTGGTGCTTCTGCAGGAACCGGAAATGTTACAGTAGGATCCTCATCAGGAACGCAAACTGTATTAATTGGAAACGGTGCGGGAGTTTCGTCTGTTTCCATTGGCAATGTAACTACGGCGGGTAGCACTGTCAATATAGCCGGAGCAAACACTGCAACAGGCAATACAGATACGGTTAACATTGGGACGGGAAATACGGTAGGAACCGGCATAAAGGCGATTCATATAGGGGATGGAACACCGGCAGGAACCAATACAGTTACAATCGGATCGGTTGCTAATACCGCCAATGTAACAACAATTCAAGGTGGTAATGGCGCAACCGCTATCAATTTAACCCCCCAGACAACAGGCCAGATCGTAATTGGTGCAGGTGCGGGAACAGGTAATATCACTTTAGGCAGCTCATCCGGGGCTCAGACCATCCTGATTGGTAACGGCGCCGGAGCATCCTCAGTCAGTATCGCTAATGTGTCTACAGCCGGCTCCACTGTGAATGTTGCAACAGCCAATACAGCAACAGGCAATACAGATACGATTAACATTGGAACGGGAAATACGGTTGGCACTGGGGTCAAACAAATCCATATTGGAGATGGAACTCCAGCAGGAACCAATACAGTCACAATCGGATCTGTCGCAAATACTGCTAACGTAACCACTATTCAAGGAGGTAATGCTGCTACAGCCATCAACCTAACACCCCAAACAACAGGATCAATAGTTGTTGGAGCCTCAGCCGGAACAGGTACCATCACGGTAGGTTCCTCAAGCGCTGCC
>JBGQJK010000007.1:0-39403 GCA_041499035.1 Patescibacteria group bacterium | reverse complement strand
GTCAGATCTTCCTGAAACTGATAAAGTCCTTGTTGAGATCTCAGCAAATATTGACTCTATTAAAAGTGATGAAGAAAAAATAAAGAGAAGACTTAAGCTAAGAAAGATACTCTCACATTACTTCTTAGAAAGAAATTACATAGCGACAGAGTTTATCTCTGAGAAAGCTGAAGGAACGAGAAAAAACTATTACCTTCTTGAGCGTGCTAACGCTATACTAACTAAAACATAATGGGCACTTTAGAGTTGGGTGCTACATTAAAAAATCTCCTGGGGCCTATTCCTGTTCTAAAAAGGGTGGATAATTGGAAAAATATTCCTATTGAGGAGTGTGGCGAAAACTTAGTTCAGCTAAACAACTTAGATCCCAACTTAGTGATGGTAGACCCACAATATTATAAACGAGGAATTCAGCACAGTACTCAAATTATGTGTGCAAGAGAGGGAGTAGCTAAAAAACTTCTCATTGCAGGTAGTCAACTACCCAAAGGGCTGAAGCTACTAATTTTGGATGCTTGGAGGCCATTAGAAGTTCAACAAGCACTTTTTGACGATTATGTTACAAATCTAGAGAAAACACTAACTGAACCCCGGGAAAAACTCATTGAAATTGCACAGACTTATGTATCGTTACCTTCAAGTGATATAAGTAAACCATCTCCCCACTTTACGGGTGGGGCTGTTGACTTAACATTATGTGATACACAAGGAAAACAACTGGATATGGGCACAGCATTTGATTTTTTTGGTCCAGAAGCAGGTACAAGATATTATGAAGGGCAAGGCTTAGATTCAACTGCTTCGCTTAACAGAAGGGTCTTGTATAATTCAATGGTAGCAGCTGGGTTTAGTGCTTATGACGAAGAATGGTGGCATTTTGATTTTGGTAATCAGTTTGATACTGTAAGAACCAGCAAACAATTTGCTATCTATGGATGCCCAAATGAAATACCGGGTTAAGAAATGACAACCCAGGAATATGCTACCGTTTATTGCAATCACTTTTATATCTGTAAATTTCTGAGAAACTTCAAATAAAGTTTTGTATTGTTTTATAAAAACACCTTCTTCAAATTCCCTTCAATCTTGTTTCCTAAGAACATTTCCGCAACTTTTATAAAACGTTCGGTATAATCTGTTACAAAATACTCTCTTTTGCCGATCTCTTTTTGATTATTTAGCATTTTGTTTTTAGTCAAATATTCTTTTAACTCTCTGGCAACAGAAATCCCTGGATCAATCAGTTTAACTTTGTTATCAACTTCTTTTTCGATAACATTTTCAATAATAGGATAGTGCGTACAACCCATTATCAATGTATCTATATCGTCGTTTTTAAATTAAGACAAATAATCTTTTGCAATAGTTCTTAGCGCTTCACTTTTAATTTCTCCCTCTTCAATGAAAGGCACGAAAAGAGGACAGGCTTTAGGAAAGGGCACTGCATATGCACCACTTCCAATAGTTCCTCTTGTTCCAATCACTCCAATTTTCCCGCTTTTAGAAACTTTTTTTGCATCTGCTAGAGCGGGTGTTATTACATCAAAAACCGGGATTTTTAACTTCTCTTTTAGCTCAGCCCCAGCAAGAGCCGATGAAGTATTGCAGGCTATCACTATGCATTTAACATTTTTCTTAAGAAGAAAATTGGCATCCTCAAATGAAAACTTAATTACAGTTTCCATACTCCGATTGCCATATGGAACGCGCGCGTTATCTCCCAAATAAATTAAATCCTCGTTGGGTAATAATTTACTGATTTGCTTAAAAACAGTAAGTCCGCCCAAACCGGAGTCAAAAATACCTATTGGTTGGTTATCCATTTTTTAAATCCCCCACCGCTTTTTTAAACTGCAGCCCCCTATCTTTATAATTCTTGAACATATCAAAACTGGCGGCTGCCGGTGAAAGAATCACAACACCACCACTTGGAGTAATTTCAGATGATTTCTTTACAATCTGCGTCATCGACGCAGTTCCCAAATCGAATAACTGACCCGAAAATCCTGAATTTTCTAAGGCTTTTTTTATTTGATCGCGGATAAGTCCTATTAGAACAATGTTTTGGACATTTTTCTTTTCCGATATTGCCCTTCCCAACTCTTCATAGTTCAATCCTTTATCTGACCCACCTAAAATTACGGTTTCCGGTTCTGTAAATGAGTTAATTGCAGCGATTGTGGGTTGCGGGCCGGTTGCAAAAGAATCATTGTAAAACGTCACGCCGTTGATAGTATCCACTAGCTCTAAGCGGTGCTCCAAGCCTTTAAACCCTTTAACAACTCCAAGAATTGTTGCGTCATTAATTTTCAAAATGTGTCCCACCGTAACCGCAGCCGCAATGTTTTCGAGATTGTGTTCACCCCGGAGGAGTAGATTTTTTTTGAATTCCGGATCGAGTTTACCTTTGGAAAACTCAATCACTTCTGCCTTCGTTAAGCCCACAAAACTTTTCGGAGTTTCGTATTCAAAATTTAATACGGCGTAATCGCTTGTTTTTTGATATCGGACAATATTCTTTTTGGCTTCAATATATTCCTCCCTATCTTTATGCCAATCCAGATGATCGGAAGTGATATTTAAAACAACCGCAATATGGGGACTAATTTCCAAGTCGATTAATTGAAAAGAGGACATTTCCATAACTACCCAGCTATCTTTCGATAGCTTTGGAAGAAGTTCTAGGTATGGCTTGCCTATATTGCCGCTCAAGTAAACATCTTTGTTATCCGCTTTTAGAATTTCGTAAATTAGTGTAGATGTTGTTCCTTTTCCTTTTGTCCCGGTTACACCGATTATTTTGCCCGGACAATCTTCAAAAAATATTTTTATTGCAGATGTAATTACTACTCCACTCTTTTCTGCGTTAACAATTTCCGGAAGGAAACGGTAAACGCCGGGAGACCTAACTATATAATCATATCCTTGTAAATTATCCAAATAGTTATCCCCTGTGATAGTTGCTATTTTAGAACGGTCGACCCCGTCAAAACCCAGGTCTTGCTCACTCTTTTTATCAAGAAGGGTTACCTTAGCACCATAGGAGAGAAGATAGTTGATTGCATCTTTTCCTTCAATCCCAAGTCCCAAAACCGCCACGTTTTTCCCTTTAAATTTGTTGTTCATATGATGCATCGATGTATCGTATTAGTTAAAAGTTTATTAATTGGACTTCCCTTTCCAATCTTATTCCGAACTTCTTGTAAACATCGTCAATTATTTGTTCAGATAGTTCATATATATCTTGAGCTGTAGCTATTCCACTTCTATTTAGCAAAATTAATGCGTGCATAGAAGATACCCCGGCATTTTTATATGATTTACCTTTCCATCCGGCTTTCTCAATAAGCCACCCACCTGCGACTTTGAATTTTTCGCCGAAGGAGTAGGTTTTTATTTCTGGATACTCTTTTTCCAACCTAATTTTCTCCTTAGAATCGATAACCGGGTTTTTAAAAAACGACCCTGCGTTGCCCACCATCTTAGGATCTTCAAATTTACCGGCTCTAATTTCTAAAACAGCTTCTCTAACCTGAAGTGGCGAGGGATTCTTAATTCTCCTATCAGTCAAAAAGTTAATTAAAGAATCATATTTGATAGTCGAACTCCCTTTCTTGCTAAGTTTAAGGGTTACGCTCGTCACTATGAACTTTTGCCAATATTTTGAGGATTTAAAGATACTCTGACGGTAGGAAAAGTCGCAATCATCTTTGCTAAAAGTTACAAATTTATTTTTTTTAATATCATATGCCCTAAGGCTTACAAAAACATCTTTGATTTCCTGCCCGTAAGCGCCTATATTTTGAATCGGAGCAGCTCCAACCGTTCCGGGAATTCCGGAAAGACATTCAATTCCTTGCAACCCTCTCTCAACCGATCCTTCTACTAGTTTATCCCAGCTGGCGCCAGCTTCTGCCGTAACCATACCGTTTTCTTCGAAAGAAATCCTTTTACCAGAAAACCTAATCACTACACCGACAAAAGTTTTGTCAGAGACTAAAATATCCGACCCCTCTCCCAATACAAAAATCGGTAGGGTATTTTGTTTTGCATAGTCAACAACAGGCTTAATTTCTATTTCCGTTTTAACCTCCGAATATTTTTTTATTTTGCCGCCAATTCTAAAAGTCGTTAAGTCAGAAAAAGAAACCGGAAGAAGATTTGCAATTTCGCGGGCCCATAAATAACTTTTACCGGCTCCCATTACAAGTATTATGTCTCCGGGTTTAATTTGTCCGGACATGAATTTCTTGATTTGATCAAAAGTGTCAAATCCGAGTATGTCTGTGTGTGCCGATATTTTTGTAATAGAGCTTGCGTCCATTCCAAACGTTTCAGTGTCGCGGGATTTAAAAATCGGACCGATCAAAACTTTATCCACATCTTTAAAAACATTTTTATAATTTGAGAGAAGTGCCTTGGTTCTGGCAAAGCCATGAGGTTCTACAATTGCCCAAATTCTATTTTTTGGAAATTCTTGTCTTAGTCCCTCGAGAGTTGTCTTGATGGCCGTCGGATGGTGCGCATAGTCGTCATAAATTTTGATTTCACCACGATCTGCGATTAATTCTAGCCTTCTTTCTATTCCACTAAAATCTTCAATTGATTTAACAATTTTATCTTCACGAATACCCAATGCTTGGCCCAAAAGAAAAACCATATTGGCATTTTTTTGGTTATGCTCCCCGAAAATTTTGAGATTAAACTTTTTATTTACGCTGTCCTTTTCCGTAATTAATATTTTCTGTCCTACTAAGTTTCCAATAAACTTCTCGAAACTTTCCCGAACTTCCTCCTCATTTTTGAAAAAGTCAGGATGATCAAACTCAATATTGTTGATTATTGCAATATCAGGGTGATAATTTAGATAATTATTATTAAACTCGTCCGCTTCAACAACTGCGTACTCCCCTTTTCCGAAACGCGAATTTCCCCTCCACTCGGGAACGATAGCTCCTACTACAACAATCGGATCAAAACCGTTATCAATAAGGAGTTTCCCTGCCATTGCCGTTGTTGTTGACTTTCCATGAGTCCCAGCTATGCAAATCAGTTTTTTGTCTTTCAATAAAACCTTCCCCAAAAATTCCTGCCATGTTACCAGCTTACTCATTTTTTTCGCAGCCGATATTTCAGAATTCTCTTTTTCTTGATAGAAAAGCGCGGGGCTTGTTACTACCAAATCCACATCTTTCAAATGTGAAGGATTATGACCTTGAACAATATTTTTTCCGTATGCAGTGCTTTTTTCCAAATCGCATCCGGTAACTATGTATCCAAATTCTTCAGCTAACTTTGCAACGCCGGAAATACCGCTACCGCCAATTCCCACAAAATGAAGTTTCTTTATCATCATATGTGACTACCATTTCTTACTTTGAGTCTTTCTTCCATTTTTTGTTTTGCCAATTCCAATTCTTCAGGATTGTTAATCCCCTGCCACTCAAGAGAGTTCGGAAGACGGTAAAGCGTTATTTTTTCTTTCTGATCAATCGCCATCTTTATCGCTTCGTTTATATACAACTCACTTGTAATCGGGTTCTTTTTTACCTTTGGCAAATTCTTTATTAGTAATTGTTTTTCAAAAACATACATTCCATCGTTTATTTCTTTTATTTTCCGTTGTTCATCCGTTGCATCTTTTTCTTCGATAATCCCCATTAGATTACCGTCATTATCACAAATAATTCTTCCAAGTCCGTGGGGATCTTCTTTCATTAAAGTAACAAAGGTTAATTTTGATCCGGTTACTTTATGGGTTTCGATTACTTTATTAATTGTTTCCGGACTATAGAAAGCCGTATCGTCACCATACATGACGAGGACCGTTTTTACATTTTCCGAAACTTTCGTTAGTCCTGCAACAACGGCATCCGCAGTGCCACCCTTTGGATTTTTCTGAACGGCGATTTTTACTATTCCATTGACAGCCCTTTTTATTTGATCCCGTTTGAAAGCCAAAACCATCACGATTCCGCCTACCTTTGCATTTCTCAAATTTTCCAGACTGTAGGCAATCATTGGCCTCCCACAAATTTCATGAAGTACTTTGGGGATGTTAGAATGCATTCTGGTACCCTTTCCAGCCGCCAAAACGACTGCACAGATCCCAATATCCCTATCTAAATAATTTCTAATAGCTTTTCGGTCACTCCAGGGATGTTCGTAGCCATTAAAAGCTAAACTTGTCTCATGTCCCTTGCCAAAAAAACCTACAGTATCGCCGGGCTTGGCAATTGATAACGCGTAAGCAATGGCCTCTCCGCGTTCGGGGATGCAAATATAATTCTTCGCCTCCTTTTTCATTAATTTGAAAATATCGGTCAACTTCTCGGTTCTTGGGTCTTCAGCTGTAAAGATCGAAAGGTCCGCCAGTTCACTCGATATTTTACCCATTTTACGGCGTTTTTTGTGGTCCCTCTCGCCTGCGCATCCGAAAACAGAAATAAGTTTTCCCGATGTCAGGGTCCTCAGGTACTTTAGTGCTGCCTCTAGAGAATCGGGGGTATGGGCAAAGTCAACAAAAATCTTAAACCCTTCCTTGTTTTCAATTTCTTCCAACCTGCCTTCGGGTAATTCAAAAGAGTCGAGTGAAAGAACTGCTTTACGTCTATCCATTCCCAATATCTCGATTGTTTTGATAGCGGCTTCGGCGTTTAAATTATTAAACTGTCCGGGGAGAATGTGCAGGTTGGTATCCTTTGGGGAAATCACCTTATGCTCACAGGAATTAATAAAGGACATTTTTACTCTCTTGTACTCTTTGAAGGTCCTGTGATAATCGAGGTGCTCGGGAGCTATATTTGTGAGCACGCCTACGTTAAAATTAACTCCCGCAATTCTTTTCTGATCAATTCCGTGCGAGCTAACTTCGATAACGGCATATTCACATCCTGCCTCAACCATCTCTTTCAGAAACTTGTGTAGAGAAACTACGTCCGGACTTGTAACATGAAAGCCCGTATCTGCTTCTTTGTCTCCGATTTTGGCTACAATTGAAGAAACCAGACCCACTTTTTTGCCTAAACTTGATAGGATGTGGTACAGGAGATGAGCTGTTGTTGTTTTGCCTTTTGTCCCAGTTACCCCTATTACCTTAAGTTTTTGCGATGGGTGGCCATAAAACTCTGAGGCCAGATCACCCAATTTTTCTCTGGAATCTTGTACTTTGAAATAGTTTGGATAGTTCAAATCCCGCTCCCCATAGATTTTGACTGCGCCACGCTCTATTGCCTCCGGAATAAAGTCGTGCCCATCAACATTTAAGCCTTTTATTGCAACAAAGATAAATCCATTCTTAACTTGCCTGGAATCGGAGGTAACCCCTTCAATGTTTTGCATTTTCTTCTACTCTCGTTATCTCGGCACCGAGGGAGCGGAAGCGTTGTTCGATGTTTTCATAGCCACGATTAACGACCTCAATATTTTCGATCTCGCTTCTGCCGTTAGCGGTAAGAGCTGCTAAGATCACGGAAATACCCGCCCTTATGTCCTTACAAAACAGCCTATCGCTTATAAGGGGGGTTGGCCCGCTTATGATAACTCTGTGCGGGTCTGCTATAAAAATATTGGCGCCCATGGAAATCAAATCATCTACAAAAAACATTCTCCATTCATACATCCAATCATGGCAAAGGACAGTTCCTTCGGTTTGGGTTGCAAGAACTATAAACGGGCTCATCAAATCGGTCGGGAAGCCCGGCCAGGGCTGGGCCTTAAACTTCTTCCTGATGGCAACAAGTTTCGAAGGAAAGACCTCCAAGCTGTTCCCTTTTTGCTCAAACTTAACACCCATATTAGCAAGATTAATGAGCGCCATTCTGTGGTGCTCGGGGATAAAGTCCTCGATTTTAATGTGACCTCCGGTTATTGCCGAAGCTATTGCGAACGTCCCCCCCTCAATATGATCAGGCATAACTTTATATTCCACTCCGGACAATTTTCCCCCCGAAATAGTAAGTGTCCCGGAACCGGCTCCCCTTATTTTAGCTCCCATTTTAGAAAGCATCGTTGCCAAATCTGTCACATGTGGCTCTGTGGCCGCGTTTTCAAGGGTAATATTCTGAGACCCGGAAGTGGCGAGCATCAGTGCCATTTCTGTTGCGGTAACGGAGGCCTCTTCCAAAAAGATGTGACCATATTTAGGCTTATTCCAGGTTAGAAAAAATCTCCCGTCGCGACGAACCATTTCAACGCCCAATTTTTGCATCATCGAAAAATGGGTATCTAGAAACCTGTCGCCGATTTGGTCCCCGCCTGGAGGTGTGACTATTGCCCGCCCGAATTTGACCAGTAGCGGCGCTGCCAAAACTACGGACGCCCTGAATTTTGCTGACAAATCTGGATCAAGGTCAAATGACGTAAGTCCTCTGGGATCAATTGTAACCGTATGGTCTTTACGCTCGATCTTAGCTCCAAGCTTCTCGATAAGCTCGAGCATGACTGCTACATCGGAAATGTCGGGTACATTAGTAACTGTTGAGGGAGAATCCCCAAGAAGTGTAGCGGGGATGAGCTTAAGAGCGGAGTTTTTGTTGCCTGAAAGCCTGATTGTGCCTTCCAGTTTGTGCCCGCCGGTTACTATAAATTTAGACATCTAAGTGTATATTGTACCATTTTGAACCAAATAAGTTCCATTCAGGCAACTTATTGATCTGGCTGAACTCCCATGTATGGAAATAAGTCTTTGGCGATCGAATACCATAGCGGTGCGGCAGTTTCCGCTGCCCAGGGCGAGCTGGTTGGAGATTGAAGTGTAACAAGCATTACAAATTTCGGATGATTTATAGGGGCAAACCCAATAAAGGAATGGTTTGTATTTGTGGGATCATAGTGCCCTGCAACAGGGATCTGGGCAGTACCGGTTTTTGCCGCAACGGAAAAACCCGGTATCTTGGTCCACTTTGCCTCACCGAGATTTGCAGCAGCCAACATCATTTGAGCAGTTTCGTCCGCTGCCTTTTGACTTATAATCCGTTGCGGAGCCGATAAGTCAACCTTTTCCTGCCACCCATCTCCACTTATCTCCTTTACAACGTGCGGGGTCGGTAGATATCCACCGTTTGCTATGGCTGCAACTGCGCGTACCATTTGTATGCCGGTAACAGCAATGCCTTGGCCAAATGTAGCAGTATCAAGGTCAACATTACTCCAAGTTCCTCTTTTGCGTAAACTTGAGGCTGACTCACCCTGCAAGTCTATCCCTGTATGACTGCCTATTCCGAATTTGCTTAAGTAATCATGAAGCGTATCTGCGCCCATTTTCTGACCCACAAAGGTCATTCCCACGTTATCTGAATTGACAATCACATCCGTCATAGTTGAGTTGGGATGGTATTTGTTGTTCCATGTTTCGATCTGATAACCGTCCACGTTTATTGGGCCGCCGCAAACATCGCACTCTGTGTCTGGGGTTACCGCACCGGAGTCAAGTCCTGCCGCCATAACCAAAACTTTCAGGATGCTACCCGGTTCAAACGAATTAGATATTACGGGATTTTTGAAAACTTCATTGTTATACTGGCTATACTTAGAAGGATCAAACGCGGGGTATCCCGCCATACCAAATATCTCGCCCGTATATGGATCCATGACAGTTACGCTTCCGCCTTTGGCGCCATATTTTGCGATGCCGCTCTCAAGATTTTTCTCAATCGAAAGCTGTATCCTCTTATCAACACTGATAATAAGGTCCACTCCGTCGATCGCTGTAACTTGCTTTGTTCCTCCCAAAAGGATAGGCCTACCCCGTGCGTCCTTTTCCTGTCCTACAAATCCGGGTTTTCCGCTAAGAGGAAGGTTATAATAGCCTTCCAAACCAAAATAGCCCAAATCCGCCCCATCTGTGTCCTTTCCAACAAAACCAAGTAATTGAGCTGCTGACGAAGCCTCAGGATAAAACCTACCTTCGCCCTGAGTAAAGTCAAGGCCGTTAATACTAACTGCCTGAATGTTTTTCTTTACGGTATCGGCAACCTTTTGGGCCAGAGAAACCCAGGAAACATTATCTTTAGAAAGGAGGCTATTAACCTTTAGAGTCTCGGCGGAAACTGAAGCTAAATTCGCAGGATCTTCAACTAAAAAGGGGGCTATTTTTTTGGCAATCGCCTCGGGGGAATCGGTAATTAGCTTTGGGTTAGCTGTTATCTGCCAAACATTGTTTCTAATTACCCAAAAAGTGCCGTCAGGGGCCAGAATATTTCCACGGGGGGCCGAGGTCACGGTTGAGCTGTCATACTGCCCCTGAGCCTTTTGGGACAGAGTTGCCCCCATAACTATTTGCCAGTATGAAAGCCTTATAACTAAGCCTAGGAACAGTAAAAAAAAGATAATAAGAAGCGTCTGGATTTTTGCATGCATGATTATTGTCCAGCCTGGCTAAGTGGAAGGCTCGCAACACTCGCAGCCCCTGTGACATAAACTAAATTGTTAATTTTGGTAAAACCCAGCTCGATGCTCTTTTCCTGCAATACACTTATTGACAAATTTTCAACCAGGTTTGCCTCTATGTCACGCTGTTGGGCAGTAAGTTCTTGTTCCTTCTTTTGGAGGTTTGCAACCTCCGCTCCGCTCGTCGCTGACGCAATCGTCATAAATATTGAAAGTGCTGCAAGAAAGCCGCAAACTCCAATCAGGACATAAAATCTTAAACCTTTCAGGTTAAGTCCGACTTTTCCTTTTTTTTCAATTCTCGTTCTTTTCATGCTTTCGTAATACTCTCATTTTTGCGCTTCTTGCCCTCTGATTCCCATAAACCTCTTCTCCGGTGGGAATTATTATCTCTTCCCCTGATCCGAAAAAATCTTTGACGATCCTGTCTTCACCCGAATGAAACGTAATTACCAAAAGAAATCCGTCTTCCTCCAACAGGCCGTAAGCCTTGGGTAGAGCATCCCTTAAATTGTCTAGCTCGCTATTGACTGCAATTCTTAAAGCCAAAAAGGGGAGTGTCGCGGGATTAAGTGCTGTCCGTCCCGTTTTTAGACCCTTACAAATCTCTAGGAGATCCCCGACTGTCTCTATATGCTTACTCTCCCTGTAGTCCAGTACCCTTTTTGTCAGCCATCTCGCCGGTCCGGGGTCAAGTGTCACCATAAACATTTCCGTTAGTTGGTCACGTCTTAAAAGAGTTAGCAAATCCGAAGCTTTTACCCCCTGGGCTTCATGATTCAACCTCATGTCTAAAGTCGATTCAGGGCTGCCGAACGAAAACCCCCTTAGCGGATCCTCAAGATGGAGATTAGACACACCCAAATCCATCAAAACTCCGGAAACTTTGTCAAAACCATTTTCATGCGAAATTTTATCTATATCTATAAAATTTCCGCCAACTAGTTTGAAATCGCCTCCCGGCACTTCTCTTTCAAGTCGCTTTAGGGCAATGGCTAGCATCTCCGGATCTGCCTCGATACCAAGAACCTGCCCTCCTTTTCGCACAATCTCAAGTGTATGACCCCCAGTACCTAGTGTCGCGTCAATATATTTTCGAGCTTTTTTAACGTGCAACTCACGAATAACCTCAGTAACCATCACTGACTCGTGAACTTTTGTATCTATCGTCATTTTCCATTTTTCTTAGCCAACTCTTCGACATAACTTGCGGCTCCCTCTGCCACATCTTTTTCCTTCTTTTCCCAAACTTCTTTATTCCAGATCTCAACTCTGTCTCCAACTCCTAAAAAATATACCTGTTCACCAAGATCTCCGTATGTAACTAACCTGTCAGGTAACACAACTCTTCCCTGATCATCAACTTCAACTTCATAGGCTGAGGCAAAAATAAAATGCTCCGTTTCCCTAATCGGTTCGACGATCATTCTCTGCCCTCCCGTCAATCTTTCTAAAAGTGCATTCCAAGACTCTTTACCTATCAAAACCAGACAATTTTCGTACCATTTTGCCAAAATTAGCGATTGTCCCAAGCTTTGACGAAATACTGAAGGAATTGCGATCCGTTTTCCCGAAGTCACACTCACAAGATATGTACCTACAAACATGTTTATTCATCTGGGCAGATGAGTGAGAAATCACCACTTCTCACCATTAACAACCATTTTGATATTATTTCACACACATGTCAAGTATTACTTCACGATTTTCACAATATTCGTTCGAAGAATTACTGAGCTGTATTTCCGCTATGAGGAAGTCCGTCCGAGGCAAAAACTCCGTACCCATTCTGCCAAACAACATACAAAGAAGGGTCAGGTTGAACAAAAGTAGGCATAGTAACAAAGTAAACATTCTTGACGAGCTTATCTAGGGTATAGTTAAACTTTCCGTTGGCGGAAGATAGGCCTAGAGTCGAAGTTTGCAAATGGAAAGCACTAGATAACTTACCCATAGACTTCCCGCTTCCGTTTCTAAATGTGATTGTGATTGTCCCCTGACTAACTCCTTCATCGAATCGGAAATGCTTTGAAGACTCAGAACCCAATAGTAAATTCTTGTCCACATCCGCACTCGTTAGCTGAATAGTCCCGGGGACACCCTGCTGGCCGCCGTCGGTGGTGTTATAAACCAGTAAGTAATCCATTGTAGCGGCCCCGGGTACGTTTATTTTTTGGACTTTAAGATCAAGTAGATGCCCCAAGGAGTTTGGAATGGTTGCATCCGTAGTGGGAGTAAGCGTAACTACGGGCCATTGAGACTGTACCAGTTCAGGAACAACTTCCGCTTGATCAGTAGTATTTGAGGATGTACTACCCTTGAGAGTTCTTATAACCACAAAAACAGCCAATAGAATAATCAGGACTCCCCCGCCGATTAAAATTAACGGTAAATTCTTTCTCACTTTAGATTATTTTGGAAGTATTCACGGAGTTTGTCAATGTTTAACCGTTCCTGCTTACCACTATCACGGTCACGGACTGTTACAGTGCTGTCCTCAAGCGTAGTAAAGTCAACCGTAACGCACCACGGGGTACCTATTTCATCCTGGGCAAAATATCGTTTGCCGATGTTGCCCCGGTCATCCCAGGTTACTACAAAGTCTTTTTTGAGATCTTTATATATTCCGAGTGCTTTTTCAACCAATTCCGGTTTATTGGCCAAAAGGGGAAAAACAGCAACTTTGTAAGGAGCAAGCCGGGGATCAAGTTTCAGGTAAACCCTTTCCCCGTCTTCCTTATACGCATCAATCAGGAAGAAAAGGGTTGCTCTGTCAACTCCGCCTGAAGTTTCTATAACCCAAGGTGTATATTCTTCGTTTGTTAAATTATCGTGATACTTCAGGCCGTGATTGCTTAAATCATAATCCCCCCTATGATGAATTCCCTCCATCTCACTCCAGCCAAAAGGAGCCTCATATTCAATATCTGTAGCGTATTTTGCGTAGTGCGCCCGTTTTTCCGGTTCGTGGTCATGGAACTTAAGTTTCTTATGGTCCATTCCCAAACTTTTGTACCAATTCAAGCGAATTTCTTTGAACTCTTCAAAAGTTTTTGCGCTTTCTTTTTCATCCGGTTTTACAAAATATTCCAATTCCATCTGCTCGAATTCACGCGAACGGAAAGTTAAATTTCCGGGAGTTATTTCATTCCTAAAGGCCTTGCCGATTTGACCGATTCCAAACGGAATTTTTACCCGGGTCGAGTCCACTACATTCTTGAAGTTAACAAAAACCCCCTGGGTGATTTCGCCTCTTAAGTATGATTTTTCTTTCGGCTCGGTAGTTCCCATAAGGACTTCAGTTAGGTTATTGAATTGCTTAGGCTCAGTCCAATCAGACTTTCCACCATGTTCTTTTTTATGATTTTCAATAGTTGTAGTATCGTCCGACTTGAATCTTTTGTGACAAATTTTACATTCGACAAGCGGTTCAACAAAATTTTTTGTATGACCGGATTTTTCCCAAACAATCGGGCTCATGATTATCGCTGCATCAATCCCGACTACATCTTCCCTTCCGTATACCATAGTTTTCCACCATTCTTTCTTGACGTTGTTTTTAAGTTCAACCCCGACAGGGCCATAATCCCAAAAACCTTGATACCCGCCGTATATCTCACTACCCTGAAAAATGAAGCCACGGCGCTTTGCAAGCGAAGCAACTTTCTCCATTAAATCCATGCCTTAGTATACCATCCAAAGAAATATTTGTTGAGAAGCCAAATGGACAGTTAAAAGTTGTTCCAAATCTTCATGTATAATTAATTTCTGTATGCGAAAAATTTTATCGGGCATCTCTTTTGTTGCAATTTTTGCCTTAGGCTTTGTTATAACCTATTTTTCTTTAAAAATGTCTAAGGTTTTTGTAAAGAACCCGTTTGGAAGCATAATTCCTACACCAAACGCCTTTGCCCAGGCTACACCTAAACCACTTGATCAAGTCCAACCGGTAAAGCAGGCCAAGGGAACCTATAATGTGCTTTTGCTAGGCTATGGTGGCGCCGGACATGAAGGTTCACTCCTGACTGACAGCATAATTGTTATTCACGTTGACATAAACACCCACAAGGTCGCCCTTATCTCAGTGCCCCGGGACCTTTGGGTTAATGGAAATCATAAAATAAACGCTTCCGGGATTACAGGCTTCCAAAATGCCGAGCCTGTCATAACAAGCGTGACTGGGTTGCCTATAAATTATTTTGCTTCCGTCGATTTTGGCGGTTTTACAAAGATAATTAACGATCTTGGTAAAGTCACTGCGATTGTGCCAGTAACTTTTGACGACCCATTCTATCCGGTTACAGGTCAAGAAAACAACACCTGTGGACTAACAAACGATCAGGTTAACGGACTAAAAATAAAATACTCGGGTTACAACCTGGAAATACAATTTACATGCAGATATGAACACCTGCATTTTGACAAGGGACCGGTAGAGCTGGACGGCTCCACAGCATTAAAGTTTGTCCGCTCGCGTCATGGTGACAGCGATTTTGGCAGAAGCGCCCGGCAATTTGCCGTACTCCAGGGAATTGAGGGCAAACTAATTTCGTTTCAGGAAGCCGGTAAATTTAACGACATTGTTAATACGCTTTCAAACATTGTTAGGACAGACCTCGATGCGGGAACAATTAAAAGTCTTGTACAAATTCTCGGAGATCCCAAGTCGTATGGCCTAAAACAAATTCAGTTGACTACAGATAACCTTTTAAATCAATCAACCAGCAGCGACGGGCAATTTATATTGGTACCTAAAGCCGGAAATTTTAACTATTCGGAAATACAGAACTATATAAAAAGCAATTTATGACAGAAATTATAACTCTGGCCGGCGGCTGTTTTTGGTGCACGGAGGCGATTTTTTCGCAGATTCGCGGAGTAGAAACTGTTACACCCGGATATTCAGGTGGGGAAGTTAAAAATCCGTCCTATGAAGAGGTCTGCACGGGCGATACAGGACACGCGGAAAGTGTTCAAATAATCTTTAATCCGAAAGTTCTAGCCCCCAAAGATCTTCTTTACATCTTTTTTAAACTACACGACCCGACAACTTTAAACCGACAAGACGCAGATACAGGAACTCAATATCGATCTGCTATTTTTTACAATTCTGATTCGCAGAAGAAAGAAGCGGAATATTCTGTAACGATAGCTCAAAAAGAGTATAAAGACCCGATTGTTACAGAAATTACAAAGTACAAAAATTTCTACCCAGCCGACCCATCTCACAAGGAATACTATTTCAAACACAGATTAACGCCCTACTGTATGTTCGTAATTGATCCTAAAATCCAAAAACTCAAAAAGGAATTCGGAAACATGTTAAAAAATTAGTCGGGAAGAATGTAAACATCTTGCCTCCCGTCGGCAACGGAAACCAGCTCCCCCATGCCTCTTAAAACATTTTCAAGCGGACGGCATTTAAAACATCCGCCCTTAGGGCATTCAAAAACACCTTTTTCTCTTGCTTTTTTAATTTCTTTTGCAATTTTTAGAACTTTACCCAACGACTTCCTCATCTTCGGTAATTTCTTTTCGGTCAATCCGTCGTCCCTGTCCAAATACCAATAAGATACTTTTGTTACTTTCTTACTTTGCGTATTTGTAGCGAGTAATAAATAAATCGGGAGTTGTAACGACTCTTCTTGCTCTTCATTTTTACCTGTCTTGAAATCTATAACATGAACTGAATCGGTGTCAGCCAAATATTCCAGCCAATCAATTTTGCCGCAAAGGATAATATTGTCC
Organism: Patescibacteria group bacterium; assembly: GCA_041499035.1. Classification (GTDB taxonomy): domain Bacteria; phylum Patescibacteriota; class Microgenomatia; order UBA8517; family UBA8517; genus DATFUL01. Next base: position 23,266 of record JBGQJK010000007.1, on the reverse strand, counting down.
TTTTCACTTAGATAATAATTTGGCAAACCCATTGACCCAGTCTTTATTTTTATTGCAGCTTTACTTATCGGGCCGGGATTTTCCTGCAAATTCATAAGCATAGAAATTCCCCGGTCCCGATATACGGATTCATTTGAGTAATTTTTAAAGCCCCCTTTTTTACCGGAGTACTTTAGCCAAACCGGGTCGAACTTTTTAACAAGGGAGATTTTTAGTCTTTCTTCAGCCGGAAGTATTGCCAAGGATTCAATTACTTCATGTACTGCCGATCCAAGAGACAGAGGCGGAGTAACAACGGTAATTTTATGTCCTGTTTTCGGATCTTTATATATATTTCTTAAAAAATATGCCCTGGGGCACTTGATGTAATCGGAAATCGAAGAGTGAGAAACCCAAACTGCTGAATATTTATCAGGGACCATTTTAAAGTTTCTTAATTGAGGAAAGTATCGAATTAATTTGATCTAAAACCGCCTGGTCGGGAGTGGGTGGATTTGTAATATCTATATGGCCAAACTCTGTTAAGTCGCCCCAGGAACCGTTTTGCATCTCACAAACTGCTCGATTTCCGGAAGGAAGCACGCCAACTCTTAACTTTTCACCGGTCGAGGTTGTAACTGCATTGAAACCGTTAAATTTCACACTCATTTGCTGATCCGGGTCCCCGGGATATACGCAACCTCCACCACCCATAGCCGCCTGAGTAAATACAATGCTGTATAATCCGCTACCCAAGTTCAACTTATCAATTTGGCCAGGAACGCTTCCCTCGGTTGAACTAGCCCAACCATTAGGCAAACTCAACGAATATTTTTTAAAAACTAAAATTCCACCAGCTTGAACTTTTGCTGTAACCGGCGATGGACTTAAGGAAGGAGAGGGTAAAGCCGACTCAACAGAAATATCTGGCACCGGGTTTTGAGTAGGACTTGAAACCTCGGTGGTTTGAACCGATGCAGCCTGTGGTTTATTGGACGGCAATGATGGAATCCAGCCTTTGAAATAAGCTACCACCGCTAATCCGACTACCAGACCTGTGAGAACTACCGTTATTAAATACTTCACTTCGACGTATTTTACCTTGGTTTCCTGACAAAAAACAAGGCGATCCCGAAGACAAACAGAATAAGGCCTAAAATTTGCCACACGGTGACAATTTCACTTACAACGGGGGGAATCAGTATCCCAGCAAGTACTGCGGCAACGGACGCTCTGCTTACTAAATCCGTTCCCAATACAGCCTGCAAATTTGCGCCGGCTTGGGCTATAAAGAAGGTCAAGCTTCCGGACAAGATAAACGCAACTCCCAACCACATAAACGTGCCACCCCCTTCAACCAAAAGTGCAAGGAAGAATGTCACCAATATAACCACCGCAGCTGCTATAAAAAAGATATACGATGACCATAATCCCAGGTGCGACAAATTTTGTGTAGGCAGGTTTTGCCACTCCTGAAAATTAAATTTAGTAAGAAGATCCGGGAGGGTCATTTCACTTTTTATTTGAGCCAGATTTCTGGGAAGAAGACTTATGGGAACTTTATCAATCGGCAGGTAAACTATAATTTGAGGAGCTCCTCCATTTGCAAAGAGTAAAAAATTAGCCAGATTCCTGTTAACCAAATCTTTAGTATTATCCGGTGTTATTAAGTCCGTCAAAATTTTTACATCGTTCTTATTTCCACCCTGTTTGCTAATTTGCGCCTCAAAAGAAGTCTTACTTGCAGCCGCCAAATCCTGATAAGTATTATGTTTTTGGAATGCCTGCTGCCAAAAGCTGAAGTCAAGCAGTTGAAACTTTAAAGTTCCAGCCAAAAGACCCACACAAAAGGAAATTACGAAAAATATAACCAATAGGACTTGTGCAGTGGTTTTCATTTTTTGGCCGACGGCTTAAAGTCCAACGCTAGAGAGTTAATACAATACCTGAGCCCTGTTTTGTCCTCCGGCCCGTCATTAAAAACGTGGCCAAGATGGATCCCGCAATTGGCACAGGTGACCTCAGTCCTCGGAACTCCCATACTCAAGTCTAATTCTTTTTTGATCGCGCCGGAATCGGCCATGTCCCAAAAACTCGGCCACCCGGTTCCGGAGTCATACTTTGTGTCGCTTGAGAATAATTTTTGACCGCAAACGGCACAGACATACATTCCCTTGGCTTTGTTATGAAGATACTTCCCGCTCCCCGGAGGTTCTGTTCCTTTTAGGAAGCAAACATTATAAGCTTCCGGAGAAAGTTTGTTTTTCGGGTCCATTCTTAATTGTATCAAAAAAGGCTGTCCTGAAGAACCGGATCGGCCTCGGGGTAACTAAAATCTAGCTTAACCTCATGAGTTTCGTTCCAGAAATCTATATATTTTAGGGATTTGTTTTTTAGGGCATAATCATAAATTCTTGTGGTAATCTCCACGTCCATTTCGCAATATATTCTAAGCTTCGTCAGGCTCTCTTTGTCCCCAGCCTCCCAATATTTGATCGCGTTTTCGCCTGAGTCATTTTTTTTGGTTCCTAGAGTCGCTTTTGCCAAAGAGTCAAGGGATACTCTTTTCCTTTCCGCTTTTTTTATTTCGCCTAGGATGTCGAAATGTTTTAGCTTGGGCCAATGGGGCGGTAGATAGGGTGAAAGGGCGGGAATATCAAAAGTATAAGAGTTAAAGCCGATTATCCTGTCCGCTTTTTCGAATAATTTAAACATTTCGGGAAAATCCGCTTCCCAAAAAGATTGCATTGTCCCTTCGACTTCATTGAAATCTTCATCAAGTGTTCTAGAATATACCGAGGTAATAGAAACCCCAAGTTTTGCAGGATCATATCCGGTTGATTCATCAAAAAACTTCTTGGTTTCCGTATCAAAAATAACTTCAAAGCGTTGCATAAAGAAACTATATTGTAATCCAAACTAGAGAAGAATTGAAAATTTATATTGCTTGCCCCGTTAGAAGCGCAACTCTCTAATGGGGTAGCTGAAGTTGGAAAAAAGAGGAAATTTTCTATAAAGTTAATTTTTAACTTCAGTTAATGGTGCTTTGCCGTCTAAAACATTTATTATATTCTTTACACAAAGCCTAACCATTATATTTGTAGTTTCTTTTTCCGCATTTGCAGAGTGAGCTGTAAGAATTAAATTATGATTTTTCAATGGTTTGATATCTTTTGGATAAATATCTAACCCTGCACCATATATTTTACCATTCTTAATCAGTTTTACTAAAGCATGATTATCAATTATTTCGGCTGGGGAAATACTTGCTAAAATACATTTTTGTCTTACAGAACTTAATAGTTGATTGGTTATAATTCCACTGGTGCCTTTATTGTGAGGTATTGTCAAAAATATAAAGTCTGATTCTAAAAAAACTCTACTCAGAGCTACATTTTTTGCATATAAACTAGATTCAACTTCTAGGTTTTTACTTTTATTGAAATAGATTATATTGTTGTTGTAACCATTGTGCATTATTTTTGCAACAATACTACCAATATTCCCCATCCCTACGATACCAGAAGTTTTATCGCGAAGAGCAATACCCATATCTCCAATTGGAGAATATTTCGGTATTCTTCCCAAAATATTTTGAACATAAAGTTTTGTGGTTCTTCTAGCCACGGTAGTTAAAAGCGAAACGACTGCCTCAGCAGTGGCAGCATATAGAGATTCTGAAGCTGTGTTGGTTATAATTACACCTCTTTTGTTGGCTTCGTCTTTATCTACTCTATCCGTGCCTGTTGCAAAATTAGCAACAATTTTCAAATTCTTCCCAGCGGAGTCTAAAAACTCTTTATCTACATAATCCTCCCACTGTGTTAAAACTGCATCTACGTCTTTTATACGTTTTAAAAGAATATCTCTTGGACAGACTTCGTCTTTTTCATAGACATCAACCTCAAATTTACTCGAAAGAGGTTGATAAAGTTTTGGAATGGGTCTAGTTATAAAAACTTTCATAGCCCTATTCTAATCCCTCAAAAATTTAGAAGCAATTAATAGAAGCTTTGAGATATTTCAGGCGACTCTATTTTGAGGTTTACCTTTCACCATTGTGACTATGTTGTTTGTCCAAATTTCATATAAATTATTTAGTGCTTCGTTGGTATACCAACCAAACGATTTAATTCCAATCGCGTTGTCCAGTTTTGCGAGAGGTGTATGAATTAAATCTTCTCCTTCGTAAGCATATGAATCAACTTTACCTGATTTTAGAGACTTCGCCATAGCCTTTTCATCTACAAGATCTCTTTCTACAAGATTGACTATAATCACTCCCTTTTTCATTTTTGCAAGCTCCCCTGCCCCAATCATATTTTTATTATCCTCTTCATGGGTCGCATGAAGCGAGATCTCATCCGAATCCTTGAAAAGTTGATTTAGCGACACCATCTTCACTCCCTTCATCTTTTTAGGTGTCCTATTATAAGCAATTACTTTCATACCTATTCCTAATGCAAGCGCGGCCGTTGCACTACCAATGTTTCCAAGCCCAATAATACCTAACGTTTTACCTTTAAGCTCATATCCCAGTACCATCTCATATTTACCTATGTTAGTTTTTCTATCAGATATAAAAATTCTTTTTGATAAACCAAGCAAAAGTGCTAAAGCATGCTCTGCAACTGATTCTTTTGAATAACCCGGCACATTACTTACAGGAATTTTGCGTTTCTTTACGTAGTTAAGATCCACCCAGCCAAACGACGTAGAAGTAAGGCACACACCCTTTAATTTAGGAAGACTTTCCATTATTTTAGTTAGATTTCCTTTCGCTTTTTCAAATCCACCAAGGGGATAGGGATGAACTCCAATAATCTCGGCACCTCTTGCCATCTCCAAAAGTTTTTTAAGTGGAAGCTCGTCTAAAGTCTTTGTATAAGAAACTTGCCCCAATGAAGATAGGGTTTTTTGTTGTTTTTCTGTAAGCCGGTCTTTGATATTGAAGAGTACTATCTTCATCAGTTGTAATATAGCACTCCACGGCAAAAAGTAAACATCTCGCAAATGACAGCCGCCTAATTAATATAGAAATAATACCTGTCAAAATGGTCGATTTGTTTTAAGTAGCTAACGTTACTATTATCCGTCATTAGGAGCGAGTTATCCGGAAGATTTTTTTGACTTCCGTCCCATAAATTTATTGGGCCGGCAAAATAAATTGTTTTGGCAAAGTCCCGCGAGGGATCGGCACCGTTCATAACTACCTGGTCAACGAAAGGAGTGAAACCGCGCCTAACCGACTCATTCTTTAGTATTTTATAAGCTCCTTCCTTACAGGTAAAACAAATATAGAGATTTTGAGTATCTTTGGCAAAATTATCAAAATAGTAATGGATAAAGTCAAAATAATTCAAGATGAAAAGAAGCGCTAAGATAACAGCCAGAAGTTTTGTTTTTTTCTGCCAAATAGACAAAAATCCTGCCGCGGAAATTAAAGAATAGAGAGGAACTTCCGCGAGTAGCCTGCTGGCCCGGTGGATTTGGCCTATATAGCCAAACATTAAAGGGCCAAGAAAAAATGAGATGATGATAAGCTTCCAAAAACTGTTCTTTTTCCACGAAGTAATAAGACCGGCAATGAAAAACGGCACAGACATAAGTAAATACATCCCGTGACGCCCTGTAGAATGAATTAGAAGATCATCTCCTTTGACAAAAAGAAAAGACGGATCAAAAGTAGAAAGGTATGGGTAAACAAAGTTATAAATGTTATGTACATCAAGTCCCGCATTATTTAGAACCGCCCCGGAGTACAAAAATTCCAGAAAAGGAATAATTGCGAAGAAAGGTAAAATAGCTAAAGAGAAAACCAGAGCAGGCTTTAAGATTATCTTAAAGTTCTTTTTGGAAATTTTTGTTAAGAAAGACTCGGATAAGTAAATTAAACTTAGGATCGTCCAAACCGGAACAAATATTCTCATTGCTTTGTATGAATAGAAACCAACCCCTAGTGAGATGGCCGAAAGCATGAGCCATCGAAACTGTTTGTTCTGACCAAACAAATAAAGCCCAAAAAGCCAGATGATAACAAATGGAACAGGCGCAATATTATCAAATGCCAGATGCGACTGAATCATGATAATTGGCGTGGTTGCAAAGAAGGTTGCAGTAATGACAGCACCAACACCACCCAGCAATCTTTTACCCAGAAAGTAAATTAATAAAATAGAAACAATTGTCGTTATCACAGCCGTCATTCTTAGATTAAATAAAGATGGGCCAAAAAGTTTAAAAATTATTACGGTAAAATATTGAGTTACCGGCTGCTTCCAATCTTTTTGAGCTTGAGATAAAACAAAAATCGGGAGTTTCCTGCCGTTTTCATCGCGGAGAGTACGCGCGAGGAGTATTCCGTTATAACCTACCGCCGCCTCGTCTTGATTAATACCTAGGGGGACCTGAGTTAAACGGTAAGAAAAGAAGAAAATAAGTCCGAAGGTTACAACCAAAAAGACTATTATTTTTTTCATAACTCAGATTTTAATCTTAAACGCTTACCTTCACAACACATCCTTGACATACGCAACTTAGTTGCGTATGATAATAAAGATGAAAGCCGAAATCTTAATTCAAAGATTAAGAAATAAGAAAAAGAGGCTAACACCCGGGAGATGTAAAATCATTCGGATATTTTGCACTTTCCGGTCCCCTATTACCGCTGAAGTGTTGGTCAAAAAAGTTAAAATTAATAAGACTACTGCTTATAGAGAACTTTACTTCCTTTTGAAGAACAATTTCATCCAGGAAGTCGATTTCGGCGACGGAACAAAAAGGTATGAACTTAAGGAACTTAAACACCATCATCATCTGGTTTGTTTAAGATGTAAGAGTATCCAGGACATTAGTTTTGATGAAAACTTGGAATGGGAAGAAAAGAGAATTCAAAGAAATCAGAAATTTCTGGTTTTAAGGCATGATTTGGAATTTTTCGGCTATTGTCACAACTGTACACCGTGAAAAAAACAATTGTTCTAATTTCACTAATAACAATCCTTACAATGGGGATTTACTTTGGGATCAAAAACTTTGGCCAGACGAATAAAGCAACGCAAAAACTTCAGATAACAACGTCATTTTATCCGTATTACTTTTTTGCAAGTCAAATTGGCGGAGATAAGGCAGAAATTACAAACATAACCCCGGCAGGAGGTGAACCTCATGATTACGAACCGTCTAGCGGCGATATTGTAAAAATAGATTCGAGCAGACTTTTAATCCTAAATGGCGCAGTTGAATCCTGGGGAGCAAAAATCCAAAGCGCCTCAAAAGGCACAAATACCAAAGTTTTAGTTGCCGGACAAGGACTTTTTACGCAAAAGGTAATCGATGAAAACGGAATAAATTCAGTTGATCCGCATATATGGCTAAGCCCTCGCTTGGCAAAAATTCAAGTTAGCTCAATACTCAGCGAGTTTAATCAAATAGATCCTGCAAACAAAAGCTATTACACCGCAAATGCTGGTAAGCTTATTAACGAGTTGAATAGTCTGGATTCCGACTACAAAGCAGACCTAAAGAATTGTCAGAAAAGAGACATTATTACTTCACATGCGGCTTTTGGCTACCTGGCTACCGATTACGATCTAACCCAAATCCCAATTGCAGGCCTTTCCCCGGACGCCGAGCCGTCCCTAAAGCAGCTGGCAGATATTTCCAATTTTGCCAAACAGAACGATGTTAAATATATCTTCTTTGAAAGTTTAGTTAGCCCAAAACTTGCACAAACTATTGCCTCAGAAGTCGGAGCACAAACCTTAGTTCTTGATCCTCTGGAAGGCCTCACCCCCGATGCTTTAGATCGCGGAGCCACTTATTTGACTGTTATGGAACAAAACCTGCATAATCTAGAGATCGCACTTGAGTGCCGTTAATATGATCCCCGATCACAGTAAAAATGTTATCGAAGTAAAAGATGTGTCATTTGCCTATGGAGAAAATCTAGTCCTCAAAGATATCAATCTAAATATTCATAAAGGCGACTATATTGGAGTTGTCGGCCCCAACGGTGGTGGCAAAACCACCCTAATTAAATTGATTTTAAATCTTCTAGAAGTAAAAAAAGGGTATATCAATGTGGATTGTAAAAATTTAGCTTATGTGGGCCAAAAAGCCAGTAACATTGACTCAAAGTTCCCGATTACTGTTGGCGAGGTTGTTAACTTAGGTACAGATAAACACCTCGCGCAAAAAGCTATGGGGGATGTTGGAATTACCGACCTAAAAACTCGAATGATAGGAACTCTTTCCGGGGGACAGCTGCAAAAAGTGTTCATCGCTTTAGCACTTGCTCAAAAACCGGAAATCCTTTTCCTGGATGAGCCTACAAGTGGAATCGATCAGGCTTCACAAAATGATTTTTATAAACTGCTAAAGAAATTAAATCAGGAGATGGGAATTACTCTCGTAATAATTTCGCACGATGTTGATGTCATAACCAAAGAGGCAACCGAGATAGCAGCAATCAACCAAAGTTTGGTTTTCTACGGAAATGCCAATGAATTTGTTAAGGAAGAGCATGGCATTAAATTTATTGCGGCCCATCATCACGAAGAGCATCATTCAACCGAAATAAGCCATACACACCATGATTAACCTATTTCAATACGATTTCGTAGTACGAGGTTTAATTGCCGGCATAATTATTGCAATAATTGCCCCAATAATAGGTATATTTTTAGTTCTCCGAAGATATTCTCTTATTGCGGATACACTTTCCCATGTATCTCTCGCAGGAATCGCACTGGGTTTACTTTTAAATCTTAACCCGCTTCTAACTGCAATCGGTGCAACCACGCTTTCTTCTATAGCAATCGAAAAATTGAGACTTTCTAAAAAGGTCTATGGCGAAAGCGCATTGGCTTTATTCTTATCCGGAAGTTTAGCAGTTGCCGTAATTTTAATTAGTATTTCGCACGGCTTTAATTCCACACTTTTTAATTATTTATTCGGTAGCATCGCCACAGTAACCCAAAACGACATTTACACTGTGCTTACTTTAGGTATTGTAGTCATCATTTCAGTTGCAATTTTATATAAGAAATTATTGTTTATTACTTTTGACGAGGATGCGGCAAAGGTTGACCGAATAAACGTGAATTTAATAAATACAATTTTTATAATTCTTTCGGCAATTACAATTTCACTTGCAATCCCGATTATCGGAATTCTACTCATCTCAGCTCTTCTTATTGTTCCAATTCTTACGGCCTTACAATTTAAAAAATCATTTATTCCTACCATTTTAATAGCTCAGGCTCTGTCTATTTTTTGTGTAGTCGCTGGAGTTATAGTTTCCTTTTATTTTGACCTAGCCCCTGGGGGAACTATAGTCCTCATTAATTTAATTGTCTTTTTGATTGTCAGTATTTTTTAAGTGGTGCCATTAACAACGTTTATGGCTGCTTTCTATTTTGCTAAGATGCGCCGCCCTACTCTTTCAGAATAAACTTGCCTCTCAATTACTTCTTCAAGAGCCTCATCCGGATTTGGAAGTTTTTGTCCGCGCGGCCAGTAGCCCATCGCGGTTAACAGATTAAGGATGAAATCAAACCTGAGTTGTTTTAGTTTCGTAGCCGTTTTTAGCTTACCCAAGCTTGTCAAAATTAAAGCATACAGTTCGTCGTTTCTTTCACCCTCATGAGTAATTTTTCCTACTACCTCCACAAAATAATAGGCTAAGGAGACTTTTGGGAGGCTTTTTCGGATTTCTTTAAAATCGTCTACAATCTCCGCTTCCGTCATTATGTCAATTCCCCGACCGGCAGATGCCTGAAATTTAACAAGGGAAAAAATCTCCAAATGTCCCCTCTTTTTGCTCTTTGGACGACGGATGCCTTTGGCAATGAGTGCTATCCTACCATGGTCTTTTGAATACACGGATAGAATCCTGTCTGCTTCACCATAATTTTTCCGTCCAAGAACAACTCCCTCCGAAGAATACGACCGCAGTTTCATTTAGAGCCCAATTGTAACTTCTTTATCTGTTTTTAGATAGAACTCCTGCTGGTTCTTACCAATATTAATTGTGTATAGATAGTCGTTTGCGCCCGGTTGCTTCTGAATAAGAAGTCTGTACTGTCCGTGAACTTTGAAAGGCAGCTTATACTGGAAAGTAACTTTAGCAACCCCTTCTGGACGGAGTCGGAAGTAACCTGCGAAAACAGTCTTGCCCAGATCCTCATAAGGATCCTGTTTTGCTTCGAGGCCGTCTGCCGCTACCAAACTGCTGCCTTTTGGAACATAAACGCGGACCCAGGTCGGAAGAATTGAGTTTAACCAACCATCCTGTTTTTCAGGGTTTTTATAAGTAATAGTTAATGTTTTTGTAACAGACCCGTCCCCTATAATTTTTATATCCTGCTGGACATCTTCCGTCGCGTACAGATTGGATTTTCTTCCACCAAGGTTGGCATCATTTATGTGAAGGTAATCGCCATTATAATCCTTAATTGTTCCACCAATTCCAAAGTCAACAATAGATTTTTGAATCTTAGGATCCATTATGTAAAAAAGAACGTCCTTTTCCATAACGGAACTAAAAGCAGCACTAAAAAGAGGCGCCAGTTTTTCCTTGGGCTGGCCCATTGCATTTGCCAAAATCGAATTCATTAGAGGTCCTATTATTTTCTTTCTATTTTCGGAATTGGCGGGCCGCTGAATAATCTTTCCCGTCAAGGGATCCCATATAATAGGACCTTCTACGTCGGCGTATGCTTCTAGAGCATGAATTACTTGCGAGCAATTGCATTGAGGGTCAATTGCCGTACTGAAGTTCCCAAACCCCGGAACCCCTATCGGACCGATCACGCTTAACAAGTTGTCAAGAACTTTAGTGTCCACTGCAATTATTCCATCAATATTTTTTACGCCTACCTGCGAAATTGCAGTATAAACAGTCTGCATACTCTGGGAAAAGTCAGGCGACCAATTCATATCCCTAAGACGCAAGTTTTGTGAAAGAACATATGGACCCTTTATATATTTAATAATCGGGGATGGAGCCGGAATACTAGGTTTATACTTTGCGTCCAAGTTATAAATGTCATCACTTAGCGTAGGATTAAACTTGGCCTTGTCAACACTCATTATTGCATAAGCTGTCATAAACCCACCGGTGGGCCTGAGTTCTTTATCGTTCTGAAAAAGGACTAAATACGTCCTTGGCGAATCCATCCCCAGGAGATATGGTGCGTTTTCAATAACCGGCTTGCCGTTAACCAAAAGGTTTGAGGCTTGACTGATCAAGTCCTGGGCAGCCTTGACATCGTTTCGAACGGGAATTCCCTTAAACTGGGTTGGGTACCGTTCTGCATCAATTTGGGACACCTCCTCCTCCACCACTTTCATTTTTCCCGAAATTTTATCAATCTGAGGCAACAAACTCGGCAAACTCTTAACAATAAAGTCCACCCTGTCCTGGGCAGTTTTTGCCCCGTCGGCTGCAGGCGCAACCTGTTGACCGTTGGCCCCTTTAAGGCCGAGAAGATCAGAATATGGCTCAATTGCCGTAAGAACCGTGGTCCCCGCATCCATTCCTGCCTGGGCGGCGTTAACCACATGGCCAATGTCAGACACATAACCACCGTAATAAGGAATAATTTGTGTCCAGGAAAGTAGGATATAAGAAGATTTAAACGCCGATAGGGATTTACTTGTCGCATTTATCTGACTTTTTATTTGTGATAAATCCTGGGATTTGGCTGCGGCTTCCAAATTTTTAACCGATTTGTAAAGGGCTATCCCTTTTTGATAGGTAAGAAACGCCGGAACTCCAACCGCAACTAGAAGTATAAGAACAATAGCCATAAAACCTATCCCAATTTTAAGGAATAACCCGGATTTCTTTTTAGCGCTGATATCTGTTCTGACCGCAGAAGACGAGGGAGCTTTATATTCTGAATGCTGTCCTCCTCCGGAAACAAAAGTTTCCTCTTTATTTTCTATGCTGGGAATCAAGATTGAATCCGGAGTAATCTTGGGAATATTCAGTTCATCGGCAGTCATAGTGTATATAATATCACAAAATTATACGGCGTTTTTGCCGCTAATCATGGCAATTGGAGTCCTAAGAATAATCGTTAAATCCATAAGGAGAGATTTTTTACGTGCATAATTAGCGTCCATCTCAATTCTTTTATCAAAGTTTATGCTACTTCTTCCGGATACCTGCCAAAATCCCGTAATTCCAGGTTTAACGGTTTGCGTTTCCTTGACAAATTTTGAAGTACCCGGATATATTTTCTGCTGCTCTTCAAGCTCCTGAACATGATATGGACGAGGGCCTACTAGGCTCATATCACCCCTCAGGACGTTAAAAAGTTGTGGCATTTCGTCAATTGAATACTTACGGATAAATCTGCCAAATTTAGTTACGCGGGGATCCTCGTGCAACTTAAAACTTGACCGCTTGTATTCGTTATAAAGCTTTTTAAACCGCGGGTCTTTTGTTAACAAATAATCTGCCTTAACCGACATAGATCTGAACTTATAAAGTCTGAAAATTCGTCCGTCTTTGCCAATCCGCTTCATGTGCGAGTTTGTTTTCTCGACAAGGATCGGGCCTTTGGTGGTAATCCAAATGATAACTGCGGTTAACGCCATTATCGGGGAAAAAACGATAATCAATATGACGGAGGCGACGATGTCAATTACGCGTTTTACAAAATCATACATCATGCTTTTTTAGAGAAGCTCTGTCCGTTTTTCTTCCTTAAGTTTCTCCACGATTTGCTTTACCTCCTGAGCGTGACTCTTGGAGGCAACTAGGAGAGCATCTTTTGTATCAACGATTACGATATTGTCCAAGCCCACAACCGCTACCATTCGTCCGTCGCTGTGGATTAACGTGTCGGTTGTCCCAATATTAACTACCTCCCCGCCTGGCTCATCCCCCGAAATTACAACATTGCTTTGATTATCTTTTTTGGAATTTGCCCAAACTTCCCTCCAGTCGCCGATGTCTGTCCAGAAAAAGTCCCCTGCAACAGTTACAAAGTTCTTAGATTTTTCGGTAATGGCATAGTCGACAGATATTTTGGGCATCTTTTTATATTCACTTTCCAAAAATGTCTTCTCCTCTTTTGTGCCCAGATGGGGCAGGATTTCCATCAGATTTTTATAAATATCGGGGGCATTTTCCTTAAATTCCGTTAGAAGGGAGTCTGCTCTCCAAACATACTGTCCTGCATTCCATAAATAGTCACCCGACTCAGTATATTTCTTGGCCAGTTCAGTAGATGGCTTCTCCACAAACCTTTCCAATTTATAAAACGATATATTTCCTTTCTTGGGAATCTTTTGACCCTTCTTAATGTGTCCCAGACCTGTATGCGGGTATCTTGGCTCAACACCAACCGCGACCAAGACCTTTTCCTCGTATGCCATCTTTGCAGCCGCAGTGAGAACCTCCAAATATCTTCCAATGGGTTTTACCAACCTGTCAGCTGCCTCCGTCATAATCACGGCGTTCGGGTCCTTGTGTTGAATAATTAAAGCTCCCAAGCCATGAGCCGGGCCCGTTTCACGCCTCTCAGGTTCCACTATTACATTATCTTCGTGAAGCCTTGGACACTCCCTCAAGACTTCCCTTTTATAATCGTTAGACACTGTTACCACATATATCTTTTCCCAGGGGAGAACTTCCGAGAACCGCTTAACCGCTACCTGCATCAGGGTCTCTTTATCAAAAAGTTTAAGGAATTGTTTTGGAGTCTTATTTCTCGACCTTGGCCAAAGACGCGTGCCGCCCCCTCCGGCTAGAATAAGCCCGTACAAGTGTTTTTCGTAGCTGTCTTTGGAAAACCTTTTTAGAAAATCTTTTAGCATTCTCTCTTAATATTCTCTCACTAAAAGCCATTTTATCAAACTTTTGAACTGCCTGCACCAAGCTGCCTACGGTTTGGTGGTGGAAGAGGACTCCAGTCTTACCATCTATTACTGTATCAAAAGAACCCCCTTTGTTATAGGCGATAACCGGGACCCCGTAGCTTTGAGCCTCAACCGCGACTATTCCAAAATCTTCCGCCTGGGGCATTATTAGAGCTTTTGCGTTTTGATAGAACTTAATTAAGCGCTTTTCCGAAATTTTCCCTGCAAATGTAATATTTCGCTTCGCTAGTCTCTTCAACCTCTTTTCTTCCCTTCCGCCTCCAACTACTACCAACAGATAACCCAACCTATTGAAAGCTTCTACCGCCAGGTCAATTTTTTTGTATCCATAATCCAGCCTTGACACTAATAGGAAATACCTCCTATTTTTCACTTCATTGATATATATCAATGAAGTATTAACGGGAGGAAATATTATTTCTGAATTTCTCCCATAATATCTTTTAACCCTTCTTTGAACCTCGCTCGAGATTGAGATAATAACATCAGGTCTTTTTGCCATCTTCTTATCCCAGTCCTTAAGAAGCCTCACAATTGGCCTTGAGATAAACCTAAGGAATGAATTTCCAAAATAGTCGTTATATCCACTCCATAAATATCGTGTTGGAGTCAGGCAGTAGCAAACATGCAGTGTATCTAGCTTTGTTTCGATTCCTTTAGCAGCTTCTGAGGTCACAGAGATAACCAAATCAAAATCAGAAAAATCAAAGGATTTAAAGGCTAATGGCATTAAGGCTGCAAAAAATTCGTGATTTGATTTTGCAAAAGGAAAATTTTGAAGGAATGAAGTTTTTACCTCGGGAAAAACTTTAGCCCACCGTGCCTTTTGATGGTCATAAACTGAAGTATAAAGTGGTGCTTCAGGAAACATCTCATGGAGAGCAACAAGCACTCTCTCCGCCCCTCCCCATTTATTTACTCTGTCGTAGACTATTGCTACCTTCTTTTTTGAATACTTCTTCATATATTTCCAGGGTTTGCCTGGCCATTTTAGTCCATGAATACTTCTTTGCAAATCTCAGTCCTTCTTCGATCCTGTTTTTGCGGTCAGGAGATTCTATTTCCAAAACGGAGCGCATAGCTTTTTCGATTGAAGAAAAGTCCAAGGGGTTAAAATAAATTGCATGCTTTCCATAAATTTCCTTAAAAACTGAAATTTCTGAGGCCAAGACTAAAGTTCCGGAATTCATTGCCTCAAGGCCGGGAAGGCCGAATCCTTCCGAAAGTGACGGAAAAACAAATCCCAAAGAATTTTTATACAGCGATCCAAGATCTCGATCGGGAACAAACCCTAGAAGTTTAACTAAACCTTCTGCTTTTAAATCATTAATCACTTTTTCCAAACGTGTTGTGAAAACTCCCCGAGCTGAAGCAAGCACCAGTTTAATTTTTTCAGTTCTATTAACATTCAAGTGGACAATTGACTGAATTAACCTTTTAAGATTTTTGTGAGGATAAGCATTACCGGTGTAAACAAAATAAGGATAATTGGTTTTGACTCCATTTGTATTTGATATATTTCCGTCCAACCCTTCGTAGGTTACATGAGTTTTATCCGAAACATCCCCGTACTCTTTTATTAACTCGTTTTTCACTGCAAAGCTTGGGGTTAAAATCCGAATTGACTTTTTTACCGCGGTATCAAAAGTCAACCTGTAAGCAAGTCTTTTAACAAAATAAATGGGGGCAGGCAGTGTAGTTGCCTCTAAACCAAACTGGGTATGCATCAAAAGATCATGGATGGTAACTATATACTTACCGCTATAGAAAATCGGAACATTAAAATGCGGAAAATGGACTAAATCAGGGTTTTCCTTTTTGATTAATCTAGGAAGAATTGCCTGCTCGGCAAAACTATAATGGCCAAAATCAGCCAAGACTTTTTTCCAATTATTGGGAAGGTTAAGGCTATCGAAATATTTTTTTCTCAGAAGCAAAATGTAGCTGTTTTTCAGGTCAATTCTGGATAACTCTAGAGTAAGATTATTTATATACCGGCCCAAGCCGGCATTTTCCAATCCATAGAGGCGCGCATCAATCAGAATTTTCATTTAAATTTAGTATGATGACAGGAGCGCTACTCTGACGTATCTCACAACTTTGAAGACATTTATTCCTAAAAGGACAAAATAGTCAAACCAGATAGGATAGCTTTTCCACAGATTTTTCTTAAAAAACCTTTCCATTGAAGCAACTCCTGCGAGGCGAAGCTTTTTTCTCTGTTGCGGCGAAACTTTGTACTTCCATTTGGCAACTTTACCTTTTGTGACACCTTTCAAGTGAGTAATATATGTATCCGGATAATATACTAGCCTATAACCTGCCTTGTGGATTTGGAAACAAAGATCAACATCTTCCCCATCAAAAAAATACGCTGGGTCATACCATCCCACTTTGTCCAGAATCTTCTTCCAGGTTAAAAAGAATGCTCCCTGTATTGCGTCGACTGTATGAGTTGAGTCTTCGGGCATGTCTTCGTACCAATAAGCCTTGTTCATTCCCAAAACCAGATGCTGGAACGAAATCCAGGGAGTGGGGAATCTGCGTCTAATGTCTTTATCCATCTTTCCGTTCGGTAGAACCAACTTGCAGGTGACCGCACCAACATCTTTATGTTCCTTAAGGTAGCGGGTCGTCCAGGCAAAAACGTTATCATGAACGAGCGTGTCCGGATTTAGAAAAAGTACCATTTCCCCGTTTACCAACGGTCTTGCACGGTTATTGCCCCTGGAAAATCCTTCATTCGGACCTTCAATAAACTTTACCCAGGGGAACTTTTTCTTGACCATATCCTGGCTACCGTCCGTCGAGGAGTTGTCGGAAACTATTATTTCCATAGGAACTTCGCCCATGTGAGCCTTTACTGAATTGAGACAATCCTCCAAAAGCTCCTTGGTGTTGTAGTTAAGAATTATTACCGATAGTTCTGGTTTCTTCATATACCTTATTTAGCTTGCCGGCAATTGAGTTCCAATCGTAACTCCCTTGGACAAATTTCCTGCCTTGCTCCCCAATTCTGACAGCTAATTTTTCATTTTTCAAGACTTTAATTGCTAAATTAGTTAAACCTGCCGTAGTCTCTGAAATTAAAGCCTCCCGCCCTGGGGTAATCCCCAACCCCGCAACCCCAACGGAGGTTGACACAACCGGTAACCCCGAGGCCATAGCTTCCAACACCTTAAGTCTGGTTCCTCCCGGACCTTTGATCGGAGCAACCAGCACTGAGGAAGACTTATAAGCTTCCCTAATATCAGGAAGTCCTTCACTAACCCTTATATCGGTATTATTCTTTGAATAGTCAATAATTTGGGGGGGCATGTTAACTCCAACTATCCAAAGTCTGCAATTTTGAACCTTTTCCTTTATTTTCGGCCATATGTCCCTAATCAAAATGTTAACTGCCTCAATATTCTGCATCCATTTGTAGTTACCTACGTAAAGAATTGTGGGAACGGTAATTTTTGTGGTCTTCTTCTCGTTAAAATAGTCCGAATCAATACCATTAGGCAGAACTCCAACTTTTATGCCCGGAATTTCTTTTTGCATAACTTTTTTGTCGTCTTCAGAAACAGCAAAAAGCCTGCTTGCTTTCTTCCAATAATACTTTTCCCAAAACCTAAGTTTTACAACATCAAATAAATAGAAAGGTTTTAATAAAAACAAAACTTCCTGATCGACATAATGCTGATAAACTGAAAACTCGATAGTCGGTTCAACCAAAACAATCGGGGTTTTAGTTTTCGGGATGTGCGGCATAACGTAAAAGGTTTCCGCATGGATAAGATCATAGTTATTTTCGGCAAGCTCCCGCTTGATGGCGCTTCGCTCTTCAAGAGATAAATTACGGATAACTACCAGGGGATTAAAGGTTATAAACGTGAGGAAAAGATTTCTTAAAGTCCAAGGCGACTTCGGCCGTTTAAAAACCATTACCTTTTTACAATATCTTTCGAGTTCGGGGATAAATTTTTTTTCCCAGTCGTCTTTTACTAAGGACATTAGTGTAATCTGATGATCCTTGGAGAGATGCTTAATCATGTTGTACCAGCGGGTTTGTCCGCCACTCATCTGATCATTCGGCAAAAATGGCACCAACATTAATATTTTCATTTTGTTTTTATTAACTGATCATGGAGGTTAACAATAATATATTTATCGGTCTTTTCAACGGTTTTGAATCGTGACTCAATCATTTTAGTGTCCGCGCTGCCTAAATCAACCGACACGTAATAACTGGCACCCTCCTTAATAATGTTATCAATTGAGTTATCGACGGCTGGCCAGCCGCTACGTTTCGTTTGATAAAGAAAAGCGGTGTCACCATCATAAGGAGCTACAACTATTGCGTTTTTAGGAGTAATTCTATCAGCAGCATTCCCTGCTTCAATTATTTCGGGATGATTGATAACATAGTCCCCCTGAATCTGGAACCAACCGGTAATCAGCATTATTCCTATGGAAAAAATTAGAACGGTCCTTACCAAAATCCTGTTAAAGACTTGATGAGTCCAAAGATAAACACTGCCCGAGGCCAAGGTTAAAGAGATTACCGGGATCGTCAAAATTTGATAATAATCATGCATTACGTTGGCGTCTGCGACTATTACCAAATAAGTCAGCATTCCAACTAAAAACCATTGAATGAAGTGGGTCTTTTTTTTGATATCAAAGACTCCAAAAACAAACGGTATTAAGCCGAAAGATCCGAGTATCAAGTGTCCCAATCGCTCGCCGAATATCCAGTTCCAAAATGCGGGATGGAACCTTATTCCATTCCCGTTAAATGCCCACCAAAAGAGTGGAATCCCTTCCGGAAATTTTGCTTCCCATGACCTCCATAAAATAAAAGGTGAAAACATGATAACCGCGAATAAAACGGTTCCAAAAACAATCTTACGGTCTTTAAGTATCTTTTTGAGCCCAAATTTTGAAATGAACAGGTATAAAACGGGAAAAAGATAAAATCCAAGATATGGTTTGATTAGAAGCATTAATGCAAAAAGCGTTGATGACCCAAAAAAGTAGATAAGTCCCGAGCCATCGACAAATTTTACAAATAACCAAATGCCGATTACACCAAACATTACCCCCATCGGATCCGGAAGGATTACCCGTGTGAAATAGATATTAAAGGGAATAAATAAATAGAAAAAGGCAGATAGGACTCCTCCCCAACTTCCCAGAAATCTTTTCCCTATCAAGTACAAAAAAATAGCGGTTGTAATCGAAGAAATAATTGTAAGTAATCTGGACCAAACCTCAAGACTAAAATGGCCTAAATGAATCGTCGCCAAGGCACTGAGTGCGTTGTAAATCGGAAATTCTACCATTCTGTAGCCATTTAGATTTAATATGCGTGACTGAATACTGCTTATATCGTCAAAGCGTGGAAGTAGTAGATTTATACCCTTTTGAATATAAATTCTAGTTACCGAAGCCGTATCAGCCTGGCGCCAACTATGCCAATCAGCGATAGGACTATTTATTTTATAGAGTCTAACTAAAAAACCTGCACAAATAATTAATGATAACAAAATGTATTCTATTTTTTTTGTGGCTAAAATATGAACTAATATTTTATTCATTAGTACGAATTCTAATCAAATAGATGGAGTAAGCAATCATAAACCAAAAAATCGTAGCGAATTTCGATGCTTCGAACAAATCAATAAAAGATGAGCTAATAAAAGTACCGACTATCGCCCCCAACATTCCTACAACAAATCCTAATTCAATCCAAGAAAAATTCTTAAGGGCAGGCAGGCATTTAATAAATAATTTTCCAATTCGCGCAAATATTAAGAAAAATGCCAGGAATCCCAAAAGCCCCGTTTCGCCCAGCATTCTTAAGAAATCATTATCCGTGGCCAAACCGATTGACGAGTATCCGGTCCCTAGAAGTGGATTGATCTCAAATGCCCGAATCGCAGCTGGCCACTCAACATTCAAACGGATAGACGTAGACCTGTCCTCGAAGACAGGAATTGGGGTTGGTGTAGACAATGGTAAATTAGATCTCAATGACGGAAGAGCTTGAGTTTCCGCATATACTACAAAGTCAAATTTAATAGAAGTCATCTTTATTGCTTTTATTTTTTGATAGTAAACGTCAAACACTCTCCCGAAGCGGGCATCCAGGCTGGAGGAAAGCCCTATTACGACCAAGCTGATAACAAGGACAAGCGCCAGTCCTTTAAACTTTCGGGCGAATATAAGCGCCACAGAAACAGCTACAAGATATGAAACTTGGGCAATCCTGGAGAGTGAATTTACCAAAAGCCAAAGACCTCCTCCAATGGTTATAAACAGCCAGATTTTATTCCACTTTCCTTTCAGTACAAAAAAAAGTGTTATGAAAATCGGCAGTACCATTACCATAAACGCAGCCAAATCGTAGTGCCCGGCGAAGGTAGAGCTAATATGGCTGCCAGGTGTCCAACGAAGAGCTACCCCTTTGGAATATTGATCGTTCTGCGTAATTATGATAGGAAAAGCAAGATATCTCTGGCCCAGCCCATAAACAAAAGCAACTATTGTTACAATAACTAACAGTTTTGCAAAGTAGTCAAGATTTTTGATGATCTGTTCCTTAGTAAACAACGTCAATACCGCAAAAAAAGGAACCAGATACTCTAATCTCCTGGCATAATTAAGAAAACCTAAATGCAAATCAACGGTTTTTGTCACCAGAACTCCAGAAAGCAGTGAGATCAAATTAACACCAAAAAAGACCACAAAAGCTACAGTTATTTCATCGCTTAAAAAGGTCTTGAGATTCCCGATTACTTTCAAGAAAACAATTAGTCCCAAAATCAAAAGCAGCAGATCCTCAAACCTTATGGCAACATATGTCCCCGGGATGGACAGAAGCGGGAACTTTGGAAACAAAGGTACGATAATTAAGATCGTGCCCAGTAAATATTTAGGGGAAAAGTTCCTAAACCACAATGAGAGCTTTTGCATAAATTTTTGCGGCAGAGGGCTTTAGGAGCCCATAAAGAACAATTCTAAGAATTATACCCAACTTCAAGGTAGCGTCCAGTACCGATAGTTGCCATTTCGGAAAATGCTTTTTATACATGAGTTTAAGGTTCTGCATCTCAAAAATTGTGGCTTTTTCGCTCCCGTTCGTAGCCATTCCGTAGTGCACTATTTTCCATTTTGGTAAATACCAGGCTTCCCAACCCTTCTTGGCAAATCTATAAGAGAGTTCAACTTCCTCAACGTATAAAAAGAAATCTTCATCAAATAGACCTGCCTGGTCCATTGCTTCTTTCCTCATCATATAAAAAGCGCCTGTTAGCCAGTCTTCCTTGTGGGGTTTTTTAAAATACTCCTCGTTAGTATAAAAGGGCGACCACCCGTGCAATGGATGATAAGGTTTAATCAGATTATCAAGTCCCGGGATATCGTCTAGGAAAGTCATCCACGCAAAGACACGTGGAAGAGTGGGGAAATAACCACCGGATCCCTGATAATTTTTAAGATCGGGATTAACCAGAGCGCAGGTAGATATTCCAACTTTTGGATGCCCGTCCATCCAGGCAATCATTTCTTTAAAAATATTTGCATCAACTACTTTAGTGTCGTCATTTAGAAGAAGAACGTACTTGCCTTTTGCTACTTTCATACCCATATTGTTATTTTCCCCAAAACCCCCGTTTACCTCGCGTCTTATAACTTTAACTTCTGGAAACTGTCTTTTTACTAAGTCACCGATTTTATCCTCCGAAACATTATCGATTAGGATTATCTCCGTCTCAATCCCACGGGTTGTGCTTTTCAATGATTTTAAACAATCAAACAAAAAGTCCTTTTTGGATGAAATTATAACAATTGATAGGTCAAGCTTCTCCATACTAGATGATTTTACGTCTTTTGATTAAATTTTTTAAGAACCTAAATTCAGGGGCATAAGAAATCCAAAGAACCGGCATGGAAATAAGCGACAAGAGAGAAACAAATACCCTTACTATTAAGTTTGTCGGAACAAATTTGATTATGATTTTCTGACGCCAATGGGTTCCATTAATAACAATCCTATTTTCGTAGTCCGTAGGTGCCGGCTCGTAGCCGTTGATAAATACCGTTTCCCTGAAAGGATGGATAATTTCCTGTAAAAAAGTGCTCCTGGTTTGATCACGAATAATACTCCCGGAATTTTCTGGGGGATAGTTCAATAAATATGTCGGGAGCGGAATATCCAGAAAATTAGAACGTCCAAATTGAACCTCATACCAGTCCAGCACTTGAGCTCTGGTATAGTTTGTAAAGTAGGCCCTCCTAAGCGGAGTTTCCGTATCCGCCGGCTCTTTTGATTGAACAGAGTCGGGTGGCGGCTTGGGAAAATCATAATTCGGTAGGGAAACATAGAAGAGAAGGCCTAGAGAAAAAATGAGATAGAAAAATATAGCGATTTTCTTCATTTTTTGTTTGTAATTATCCTCTCTTCACCAACAACAGTTACTTTTCCGTCCTCAACAATGATCTCTTCTCCATCTTTAAGCAAATAAAGTTTACTACCTTTATACTTTTCTTTAATCTTGGGTAAAAACTTATCTTGAAAATGAGGAAAAATATCAAAATCCACCAAGTTCATAGGTTTTATGCCTTGCGCTCCTCTTTCATTGTCTACAAACCCGAAGGTAGCAATATCAATAGTTTTGCCTGCCACCATAGCTCCTGCGCTTGCCCCAAAATAAACAGCGCCTCTTTCAAGCAGTCTTTTAATATTAAGGTCGATCTCGCATCTTTTGATCCAATACATAAGATATCCCGTCATTCCCCCAGAGAACCATATAATATCTTTTCTTTCCAGTTCTCTCATAACTGAGTTGTTCTTGAAATCTTCCAAGACCACGGGTTTTACTTTTGCCTTCATTTTTTGAAGAAATTTATAACTCCCATTAGGGTCATTTTTCCAAAACCCGTATTTATTTTCTCCATTAGAAGCTGTGGGGATGTAGGCAATTTCCTTCCCCTTTAATCCGCCTATATAATCTTGAAGTTTTTCAATAGTTCGTGAATTCTGGAATCGAGAAGCTAAAAATAGTTTCATGCCTATTGGAAAAGACGCGCTCTGCCTAGTTTATAGCTTGGATTTTTGTTTTTGCGCTCGCCGATTATTTTTGCCGGAATCCCGCCAACTATTGCAAAATCGGGCACATCTTTGGTTACAACGGCACCGGCACCAACTACAGCTCCTTTCCCAATTTTAACACCCGGAAGAATAATTACCCGGGGGCCTATAAACACATAATCTCCAATCTCCACAGGTTCCTCAGTCACATTCTCAATGACTGAAAAATTGTTATCGTCTATATTATGTTCGGAATTATAAATCATAACGCTGGAGGCTATATCCACATGACTACCGATAGAGAGCGGAGCC
>JBGQJK010000006.1:0-39970 GCA_041499035.1 Patescibacteria group bacterium | reverse complement strand
GTAGCGGTGATTGGTATGAGGGCAAACACGAAAAGATGATTGAGCAATGGGAGTTTGACAAAGCACAAGTATTGTTAGGCAGAAAAGGTAAACAACGAGCAGTATCCAGAGCCTTTGCATTCACAGGAATGATGCGTTGTGGTGAGTGTGAATCTGCTGTTACAGCAGAGGAACTTTGGCAGGTTATCTGTTCAAACTGTAAACACAAGTTCTCATCAAAGAATGCAAAGGCATGTACGGAATGCAACACACTGATAGCACAAATGAAAAATCCTAAAATCCTTCACTACATCTTCTATAGGTGTGCCAGAAAAAATAAAATAATAAAATGTACTCAAAAGTATGTTCGCCTTGAGTTACTCGAAGACCAAGTTGACTTTCTACTTTCTAAAATTGAAATACCAGAGTCTTTTAAGATGTGGGCAATTGAACATCTTAATGAGCTACACGACCAAGAAGCAATGGAGCAAGGGGCTATTGCAGAAAGTGTCACTACCAAATACAAAGATTGCCTTGATAGAATAAACAACCTCATTAAACTCAAAATATCTCCTATGAACTCAGACGGGTCAGTATTATCAGATGAGGACTTCAAAAAACAGATTACTCTTTTGCAAAAAGAAAAGAAGGACATTGAACAAGAGCAGAAAACTTTGGCTAAACGAGCTGATGAGTGGTTAGAGCTATCGCAGAAGACATTTAACTTTGCTTGCTACGCACGTTTGCGTTTCCAACACGGTACACTTCATGAGAAGAAGGAAATACTGGCAACTATTGGTTCAAACCTAGTACTAAAAGACAAATTACTCAGTCTTACCGTGCCAAAACCCTTTATTGCCATTCAAGAAGCGAAGATTGAAACTGATAGAATTGTTGCTCGGTTCAAACCTGAGGAAAAGATTGATTTAACAGCCCAAATGATGTACCTTTACCAGCAAGATAACACTCTGCGGGATCGACGAGATTCGAACTCGCAACCTCTTCCGTGACAGGGAAGCGCTCTGGCCAGTTGAGCTACGACCCCCCGCAAGCTAGCATTATATCAGATCAAATCCTCTGTGGTAATATTGATTTGATGACAAATCTAGAAATTGCGGAGCTTCTAAGGGATGTGGCGGCTTCATATCAACTTCAGGATGCACAGAAATTCAGATTTCAGATAATCGCTTACGAACGTGCGTCTGACGCAGTGGAGCATGCATCAAGCGAACTCAAGGATTTGTGGGATGACGGGAAGCTGGAGGATGTACCCGGAATTGGGCCGAGTATTGCTCAGCATTTGGATGAACTTTTTAAGACCGGAAAGTCGAAGCATTTTGAAAGCCTAATGAAAGATATCCCGAAAGAGGCTTTTAAGTTAATGCAGCTGCCGGGTATTGGTATTAAGACTGCGATGAAGCTGCTCAAGGAAGGTGACCCCAAAGATGTAAAAGAAAAGCTGGCGGAAGTGTCCACCCGGGAGAAGATTGATAAAAGGCATCTTTTGCCCTATGCTGCCCAGATTGCTTCAGGAATAATGGACTGGATGCTGAAGGACTCCAGGGTAAAGCGCGTAGACCCGCTTGGAAGCCTTAGGCGCAAAGCCAGCACAGTCGGGGATATTGATCTGGCCTGCGTAACAAGCCAGCCCGTAGAGGTACTTACACACTTTACCAAATACCCCCAAACCCAAAAGATTTTAGAGAAAGGCGAACATTCGGCTTCGATCTTAATTCCGGGAAATATCCAGGTGGATATGATGGTACAACCGGCGGAAAGCTACGGATCCCTCCTCCAACATTTTACCGGCTCCAAGCATCACAACATTGCCCTTAGGGATTATGCGTTAAAGAAAGGGCTTAGTTTAAATGAATATGGTATCAGTAAAATTGAACAGCAAAGAAAGGTTGATAAAAATTCGCCACTAAGGGGTCAGATTGGTAAAACAAAATTCAAAGCCGAAAAAGACTTTTATAATTTTCTTGGCTTAGACTACATCGAGCCGGAACTGCGTGAAGATACGGGAGAAATTGAGGCGGCAAAAGTACATAAACTTCCAAAACTTATTGACCTGACCGATATAAAGTCAGATCTGCAAATTCATTCAAGTTTTGATATAGAGACTTCCCACGACCTGGGTGAAAGCTCCATGGAGGAGATTGTGAAAAAGGGGAACGGCCTAAAATACGAATATTTGGCATTTACGGAACACAATCCAAGTCAAAAAGGTCATACAGACGCACAAATTGTAGATATTTTGAAGAGAAAAAGACAACATGTAGACAAAATTAATTCTGAATTACGTCGCGGCCTCCTTCGTGAAACTTCGGAAGGCCGCAGTGAAAAAGTAGAACAATTAAATTACTCAAATCAAAATAGGAGTACAGCCCCCCTTCGCCAAGGCTTCGGAAGGGTAAAAAAAGTATTCAATAGCCTTGAAATCGATATGAAACCTGATGGCACTCTCCCCGTTCCGGATACCGGAATGGAAACATTGGACTTTGCACTTGTTTCTATACACTCGAGTTTTGATTTGGACCGTATTTCGCAAACAAAAAGAGTTCTAAGTGCTCTCGATCACCCTAAAGTAAAAATATTCGCTCACCCAACGGGCAGGAAACTTAATGAACGGGAAGGGGCGGAACTGAACTGGCCCGAAATTTTCGACTTTTGTTTGAAGAAAAACAAGTGGATAGAAATTAATTGCGATCCGATGCGGCTGGACTTGCCGGATATTTTAGTGCGTGAAGCTGTAAAACTTGGTGTAAAATTAACATTTGGTACGGATGCACACCACATGGACGGGATGAATAATATGGTGTGGGGGCTTAGTGTTGCCCGTCGAGGCTGGGCTGAGAAAAAGGATATTGTGAATACCAAGAGTTTGAAAGAGTTTGAAGAAATGCTAAGATAGAATCTTGGGAGGAGGTGAATAATTAATGCCATTTATATTATTAGGATTAGTTGCAATATTAGTTCTTTGGGTTATATCGACATATAACTTTTTTGTAACAAGTAAAACCAGAGTAGGTGCTTCTATTCAGGAAATCGGGAACCAGTTAAAGAGGCAATCGGAACTTATTCCGAATTTGGAGTCCGCCGCTAAAGGCTACTTAAGTCACGAAAAAGGAATTTTTAACGAACTGACAAACGCAAGACGCGCAATTTCTTCTGCTGTCAATTCCGGAAATTTGAAAAAGATGGCCGACGCAGGGAAAATGCTTTCGGAGGTTTTACCCAAGATCCAGGTAGTTGTAGAAAGTAACCCCGAAATAAAAGGGTCGGAGGTGGTCAAGGATTTGATGGACGAGCTCAGAGATACTTCGGATAAAGTGATGTACGCCAGGCGTCTTCTTATTGATTTGACCGCGGACTACAACGTTAAAAGGGTAACTTTCCCCAGCAATTTTATTGCGGACATGTTTCATTTTGAGGCCCTGAAAGGTCTGGAAACTCAAAACTCGGGGGATTCGTTTAAAGTCAGTGAGGACGAAATGAAGACTCCCAAAGTGAGTTTGTAAGTATGAAGAATATTTACGAGGTTCAGTCTGCAAATAAAATAAAAAGCGGTGTAATTGTCGCGCTTTTTGTTGTCTTTGTTTTCGTGGCAGCATATATTCTTACGAACGCTTTCGGCTATTACATGGGATATCAGCCGGGGGGATTCGGATTCTTCGGAATGGCCCTAATTATCTCCGGAATTTCTAGTTTTGTGAGCTACTACTATTCAGACAAAATTGTACTGGGCATTTCCGGCGCAAGGCGTGCCAGTCCCCAGGAAGATAAGCTTTTTTCGCAAGTGATAGAAAACCTCTGCATTGGGGCGGGGCTACCTAAGCCCGCACTTTATGTTATCGATGATCCTTCGCCAAATGCATTTGCTACGGGACGCGATCCTGAGCATGCCGTAATTTGCACAACCAGCGGACTTCTTTCTAAATTGAATAGAAACGAAATGGAGGGAGTTTTTGGACACGAATTAACCCATATTAAAAGTTACGATACCCGCCTTATGGCGGTTGTTGCAGTGATGGTAGGACTTATTGCGCTTTTAGGAGACTGGTTCCTTAGAAGCATGTGGTGGGGAGGAGGTAGAAGGCGGGGCGACGGCGAGGGTGAGGTTGGTGCAATCTTTCTCGTATTGGGAATTGTTTTTGCAATTCTTTCACCGGTTGTTGGAACCCTAATTCAACTGGCAATAAGCAGGCGCCGCGAATTTATGGCTGATGCAGGGAGTGTTGAGATAACCAGACAGCCGCAGGATTTAATATCGGCTCTCAAGAAAATTGCGAATGATCCAGAGCCTTTGCGTACTGCAAATAAAGCCACGGCCCATCTCTACATAGAAAATCCTTTCAAAAAGGAAGGCCATGGCAAAGCCGGTTGGTTTTCGGGACTCTTTGATACTCACCCCCCAATTCCCGAGCGGATTAAGGCTCTTCAAAATATGATGTAAGTCGGGTATTATTAGGGCATGGCACGACTTTCAAAAGCCGATGTTTTGTATGTAGCAAAATTAGCAAAACTCGATTTGAGCGAAAGGGAGATAAAAGAGTTCCTTCCGCAGCTTTCTTCTATAGTTGATCATATTAGCCAGCTAGGCAACGTCGACACTTCCAAGAGCGAACCGACCAGTCAAACCACAGGTCTTGAAAATGTTTTTAGAGGGGACGATGTAACGGAAAGCAGTCTGGATCAGGACTCGGCGCTTTCAGGTACTGATAATACCTACAACGGGTACTTCAAAGTTCCGGCAATTTTGGAAGGGAGAACCGACAAATGAATTTGCCACTAACGATAAAGGAGACGAAGGAAGGACTACTCGCGAAAAAGTTTTCCGCGGTAGAACTGGTTGATGAATATTTAACACGAATTGAAAAGAATAAAAATTTAAATGCTTTTTTGACTGTTTCAGATGACTCTGCTTACAAAAAGGCAAAACTAATTGACGGAAATCTTCAGGACCTTCCACTTTTGGGTGCAGTTGTAGCCCATAAAGATTTATTTTTGACAAAAGGGCTTAGAACTACAGCGGGCTCAAAAGTTTTAGAGGCCTACGTTCCCGAATACTCGGCTACGTGTGTGGAAAGAATGGACACAGCTGGATGTATAGTGATCGGCAAAACAAACTGTGATGCGTGGGCGCACGGGGCCAGCGGTGAAAATTCTGACTTTGGTCCAACCTTAAATCCTTGGGATAATAACTTTGTACCGGGGGGTTCATCAAGCGGATCGGCTGCAGCAGTCGCTTCCGGCCTTTCACTTATTTCGACAGGAACCGATACGGGCGGTTCAGTCCGTGAGCCGGCAAACTTTTGCGGCGTAGTTGGATTTAAGCCTACTTATGGAGCGGTAAGCAGGTACGGAGTTATCGCAATGGCGTCCTCGTTGGACTCGGTGGGGTCATTTGGGCATAGCGTTACCGACGTAGAGTCTATTTTTAATGCTGTAAAAGGTCCGGACGGATTTGATTCTACCGTGACAAACGGAAAATATGCAAGGAGAAAGGGGAAGATTAAAATTGGTATTCCTAAAGAATACTTCATCACAGGGCTCAATAAAGAAGTGGAAAAATCTGTCATGGAAGCGTCTAAGGTTTTTGAAAATGAAGGAATAGAACTTGTAGAGATTAGCTTGCCAAATACAAAATATGCAATAGATGTTTACTACATTATTCAGCCAGCCGAAGTTTCATCAAATCTTGGAAGGTACGATGGCATACGTTATGGAAACGGTCGGGAAACTTTCGGAGCAGAAGCCAAAAGAAGAATAATGCTAGGGACTTACGTTCTATCAGCCGGCTACTACGATGCATATTATCTTAAGGCTCAAAAGGTTAGATCAAAAATTATTTCTGATTTTGATAAAATTTTTGAGGAAGTTGATGCAATACTTTCCCCCGTTGCCCCGACCCCTGCATTTAAGCTGGGTGAAAAAATGAACGATCCCCTTATGATGTATCTTTCGGATGTCTATACGGTTTCGGCTAATTTAGTAGGAATTCCGGGATTAGCCATCCCGACCGGTTTTTCTAAAAACAAACTTCCCCTTGGTTTCCAGCTAATGGGCCCAAGGTTTTCTGAACAAACTTTGTTTGATTTGGGTAAACTTTACCAAAAATTAGTTAATTACAAACCGGTTTTGCCTTTTTAGTTTCTTTTATGATTACGGAATTCAGATCAATTTTTAAAACTCCGAAATTTATGTATTTGTGGATTTCTCAAGTCCTTTCTCAACTAACCGTTAATATAATGAACTTTTTATTGCTTGCTCACTTATATACGGCTACACATTCTTCTATTGCAACATCTCTTCTTTGGGTGGCCTATTCGCTTCCGGCCCTCATAGTCGGTCCAATTGCCGCAGCCTCGGTCGATCTTATCAGTCGGCGGAAAATGCTTATGGTTACAAATTTACTTCAGGCTGTAACAATTTTTGCATATATATTTATTAACCAGCAATCCATTTTTATTTTGTATGCGGTAGTTTTGACTTATTCCGCTTTAAACCAATTTTATGGACCGGCCGAGTCAGCCTCACTGCCTTCAACAGTAGGAAAAACGCTTTTGGCCCGCGCAAACTCTCTCTTCTTTATTACTCTTCAGGGAACTTTGATTTTGGGTTTTGGTTTTGCCGGGATTTTACAACGGGCAATCGGCTTTAACGGAACTTTAGTTCTTTGCTCAGCTTTCCTCTTTACTGCTTTTGTTAGCGTTAGTTTCCTCACTGAAACTAAGCCTAGGAAACGCATGCCGGGCGAGTTTGAGAAAGTTCTTAAAACATTTTTTGATAGTATAGTAGAGGGCTATGTTTTTATCAAAGAAAATAAGGCGGTATTATTTCCGCTCTTGATTCTTTTGGGTATACAGGCAGCTCTGGCGATAGTGGTTGTCAGTCTGCCAGTTATAGCTGTACAAATATTAAACATTTCAATAAATTATTCCGGCATTTCTATTGTTGTCCCTGCAGGAATCGGTGCTCTTTTGGGTTCAGTATATATCCCCAGGCTTATCAAAACCGGCTGGCGAAAGAAAACCTTAATCGAGTTGGGGTTGGGCCTTATCACATTTTCGCTCTTGACTCTAAGCTTGGGTATCCCGTTTTTGCCGCTAGCGTTACGAATTTCCATCACTCCGGTTTTGATAATTATGACCGGTTTTGCTTTCATCGGAATCGATATTCCTGCCCTGACCTTTTTGCAGGAATCGACTCCGGAATGGTTTAGAGGCCGTGTTTTCGGCAATTTATGGTTTATGACAGCAATTATTACTATTTTCCCGGTTCTTTTTTCGGGGGCAATAAGCGAGCTTTTTGGAGTAAGGACACTCTTGAGTATTATGGCAGTCGGGACATTTTTCGTTCTGGTGTACTCAATGAAGCGGGGGCAGGGCTTAATTGAGGCAAAATTGTAAACATGGAACTAAAATTAATACCAATAATAGGAATGGAAGTTCATATTGAACCGAACACAAAAACTAAAATGTTTTGTGGTTGTCCTCAGGACCATTTTGGAAAACAGCCGAACATGCAGGTTTGTCCTATTTGTTTGGGCTTGCCGGGGGCATTACCTTATGCAAACAAAGAAGGTATATTAAAAACTATAAAATTGGGTCTGGCGCTGGGGTCGTCGATAAGTAAGTTTTCAAAGTTCTATAGAAAGAATTATTTTTATCCTGACTTGCCCAAAGGGTTTCAGACCTCCCAGTTGGACTCGCCGATTTGTGTTGGAGGCAGTCTTAACGGTTTCAAAATAAATCACATTCACTTGGAAGAAGATGCCGGAAAACTGGTTCACGAGACAATAGACGGTAAAAAATATTCTTTAATCGATTTTAATAGAAGCGGTTGCGCGCTTATAGAGCTTGTTACAGAGCCGGTTTTCCATAATGTTGCCGCGGTTATAGATTTTGTTAAAGAACTTCAACTTATAGCAAGGTATTTAGGAATCAGTAATGCTGACATGGAAAAAGGAAGTATGCGGCTCGAGGCCAACATTTCTCTTTCGCCTGACAGTAAACTCCCAAACTACAAAGTCGAGCTCAAAAATATAAACTCTTTTAAGTTTTTAGAAAAAGCCGTGAACGCTGAACTGGCCAGGCAACAAAAAGCGATTGAGTTAGGAGAAGAATTAATTCAAGAGACAAGAGGTTACGACGAGATAAAACAGATAACCTTTGGGCAAAGAATGAAATCGGAGTCGCAGGACTACCGATATTTTCCGGAAGCGGATCTCCCTCCAATTAGATTTTCAGAGGATGAAATAGATGACATCCGATTACAACTTCCTGAACTCCCCAGCCAAAAGAGTCAAAGATTTCAAAAGGATTTCGGCCTTTCCAAAGACTTTGCGGATATTTTAGTTTCAGATAAAGCACGGGCCGAATATTTCGACACGGCGGCCAAGCTTAACAACAACTACAAAGTTATTGCAGACTTAATGGTCAATAAAAAGCTCGATGAACAATTTCCTGAAGCTGCGGGTTTAGTAAGAAGGATTCTCGAAATTTCAAACGTTGAATATTCAGATCAGGGGGATGTTGAAAATGCCGTGAAAAGTGTTTTAATGGAGAATGAAAAGGCGATAGCCGACTACAAAGCCGGAAACGGAAACGTTGTCGGATTTTTAATCGGAATGGTACAGAAGAAATTACAAGGCAAAGGCAATTCACAGGCAGTTCGGGAAAAGATCCTAGAAAAACTAAATGGGTAAATTTGTTCATCTTCACGTTCATACGGAATACTCGCTTCTTGATGGACTCAGCAATATCAGGAAATTGTTTGCGCATGTAAAAGAAAACGACATGGACGCAATTGCCATTACGGACCACGGTGTAATGTATGGAGAGATAGATTTTTATAAGCAAGGCTTAAAACAAGGTATAAAGCCAATACTTGGTATGGAAGGCTACATAACGGCCGGAGACCTGCGAGACAGGCCTGAACGCGGAAAGGTTCAAAATTACCATCTCCTAATTCTTGCAAAAAGTAACGAAGGTTACAAAAACTTAATGAAATTATCCTCTATAGCCCATTTGGAAGGCTATTATTACAAGCCAAGATTCGATCGGGAAACATTAAAAAAATATTCAAAAGGCCTAATAGTCACTTCATCCTGCCCGATGGGAGAAGTTGGACATAGTCTAATAAATGATAACTATAGCGAAGCAAAAAAGACTGTTGAGTGGTATTTAGATGTTTTTAAAGATGACTACTATCTGGAAATCCAGCGACATGAGAATGAGAAATGGATCAGTAAGGCTCCTAACGCCGAAATAAGATCTATAGTTTCCGGCTTTCAAGTCAGCGAAAAAAAATGGGGAGAAGGGATTTTGAAATTAAGCAGAGATTTGGGGGTGCCACTTGTTGCTACCAACGATGCGCATTATATAAAGCAGGAAGATGCACTTGCCCAGGATGCTCTTGTTTGCGTATCCACAGGCAAAACCATGAATGAAACAAAAAGACTTAGATATATTGATACCCAGACTTTTTATGTCAGGCCTCCAAACGAGATGGAAGCCCTATTTCCAGACTTGCCCGACGCGTTGGAAAACACCGTCAAAGTTGCAGAAAAGTGTGATGTTGAAATAAAACTCGGGTCTTGGAGTTTCCCCAAATTTCCATTGCCCGAAGGTGTAACCGCTGATGAACAGTTAGGTAGTCTTGCTCATGAGGCTCTAAAGGAAAAAATACCACATTTTGAGAAAAGCGCACTCGAAAGGCTTAACCACGAACTCTCAATCATCAGCCAGAAAGGCTACGCAGCTTATTTCCTGATTGTTCGTGATTTGGCTAACTGGACAAACTCACAAGGTATTGTTACAAACACCAGGGGTTCGGCGGCCGGAAGCCTTGTTTCCTATGTTCTGGGAATTACCACGGTAAACCCGTTAACCTACTACCTACCTTTTGAAAGGTTTCTTAATCCCTACCGCCCTAGCCCGCCCGATATTGATTTTGATGTTGCGGATGACAGGAGGGATGAAATTATCAGCTATATTACAAAGACTTACGGTAAAGAAAAAGTCGCTCAAGTTTGTACTTTCGGTCGGATGCTTAGCCGGGCGGCGGTAAGGGATATTGCCCGAGTATTGGGTTATCCGTATGCAGTAGGAGACAGGATTGCGAAGCTAATTCCGCCTCCTAAGCAGGGATTTCCGGTTACAATTGAAAATGCTCTGATTGAAACGCCGGAGCTAAAAACTCTTTACGACGGTGACTCTGACACTAAGAAGGTGTTAGATCTTGCTATGCAGGTAGAAGGAAGCGCACGACATATTTCTGTTCATGCTGCAGGCGTAGTCGTGGCACCCACCGAAATAACTCATTTTTCTCCGGTTCAGAGGGAACCGTCCGGAGAGAAGATAATAACTCAATATGAAATGCATGCCGCAGAGGATGTTGGACTTATCAAATTTGATATTCTTGGCATCCGTAATTTATCCATTTTAGGTTCGGCAATTGGTATAGTTGAGCGTGAGTTTGGGGAGCGGATAGATCTTCACAAAATCCGGCTTGACGATAAAAAAACTTTTGCCATGCTTGCGCGCGGAGAAACAATGGGTGTTTTTCAATTCGCAGGCGGGGGAATGACAAAGTATCTAAAGGACCTTAAACCCAATAGAGTTGAGGACTTGATGGCAATGGTTGCTTTATACCGCCCGGGACCTATCGCGGTTATCCCAGAATATATAAAGCGGAAGAATAATCCAAAACTTGTTAAATATTTAGACCCGAGGATGGAAAAGTTTTTGGGAGCTAGTTACGGACTTATTGTTTATCAAGATGATCTACTCTTCTGTGCACTGGACTTGGCGGGTTATACCTGGGAGGAAGCCGACAAGTTTAGAAAAGCGGTTGGCAAAAAAATTCCTGAAGAAATGGCGGCTCAAAAAGATAAATTTGTTAAGGGTATTATTGAACATGGCCAAACCGGAGATTTTGCTGATGAATTATGGCAGCTTTTTGAGCCGTTTCAATCTTACGGTTTTAACAAAGCTCATGCAGCTTCATATGGGATAGTTGCATATTATACGGCTTATATGAAAGCCAACTACCCGGTTGAATATATGACTGCTCTTTTGACGGCAGAAAGCGGTGATACGGAAAAAGTTTCCGCTGCGATTAACGAGTGCCGCAGGATGAAAATCAAGGTCTTGGCTCCGGATATTAATGAAAGCGAAACGGGATTTACTATTATTGAGGATAAAGACTCCCTTTCCGGTAAAGCTATCCGTTTTGGCCTATCTGCGGTTAAAAATGTTGGTGGAGTTGCAATTGATATTATTTTGACAGCCCGGCAGGAGGGTAAATTTGAAAGCTTTTCCGACTTTATAGGCAGAGTGGACGGCCGAAAGGTTAACAAAAAAGTTTTGGAAAGTTTGATAAAAGTTGGCGCCTTGGGTAGGTTTGGCGGGAGGGCGGCCCTACTAGCCTCGGTTGATAAAATCCGGGAGAAAATGGTTAAACCGAAGGGTGATGATAACCAACCCGGACTTTTTGCCATTGAAGATATAAAAAAAGCTTCTAGCAGTTCCGAGGTTGTGACGATAGAAGATATTCAGGAATTTGCCGAGGACGAACTACAAATGTTGGAGCGTCAGCTTTTAGGTTTCTCCCTATCTGCAAGGCCGATAAGCGAGATTATTGGGCCATTGGAATTTCAGTCCACCCATAAGATATTTGAAATTTCTGCCGAGGAAACCTATAACGACTTTGTAAAAGTGGCGGGAGTAATAACTGAAGTTAGAATAATAGTTACCAAGAAAAGCGGCGCCGAGATGGCTTTTGCTAAAGCGGAAGACGGTACGGGGGTGGTCGAGCTTGTAGTTTTCCCAAAAATATTTAAGGATACCCGTGATTTTTGGGTTGAAGGACAACCACTTCTCATTACGGGGAAAGTCGATGTTCGCGATGACTCACCTAGCCTTCTTGTTGAAGCTATCGAAACAATGGCGAGTTTAGGGGAGAAAAAAGAGCGTGAAGTTTATATAAAAATTCCAAAAACCGCTGACACAAATACTTTTAGGAAACTAAAGGAGCTTTTGGTGGCTAATACAGGTGAACAAACCGCATATCTACAATTTGAAGGCGGAAAAAGAGTAAAATTGTCCTTCAAGATAGCCTGGAATGAGTCGCTGGCTAAAGCCATTGCCGATACGCTCGACCTGCGTTATAATAACTGACCATGGCGCTTAAAATCGTGCTCAAAGAAGTTGAATTCGGAGTTGGAGATAAAGTCCGTGTTGTTCAGAAAATCAAGGAGGCTGACGGTAAATCCCGCGAGGCTTTTTTTGAAGGAATGGTAATAGGTATTAAAGGCAGGGACCCGGGCAAGACCTTTACTGTAAGGAAAATTGCAGAGGGGGGGATTGGAGTGGAGCGAATTTTTCCGCTAAATCTGCCGTCCCTTGAGCGAATAGTTATAGTTAAACGCGGTGTCGAAGGAGTAAGGCGGGCTAAGCTTTATTACACTAGGGTAAAGTCTCCAACAGAAGTTGAGCTGATTTTCAAAAAGGCCGCCAGGCGTGTTAGCATGAAGAGTGCGAAAAACAAGTGAACTCGGGAAGCTTGCCGAAGATTTTGCTGTAGAGTTTCTTCAGAAGAGTGCTTATAAAATAATTGACAGGAATTTCCACAGCCGTTTTGGCGAAATAGATATTATTGCCGAGCACATGGGAACATTGGTGTTTGTAGAAGTGAAGGCCAGGTGGAGTAATAAATTCGGGAGCCCCGAAGAAGCAGTAACTTCATCCAAAATTTATAAAATCAGAAAAACGGCTGAATACTACTCACTGGTTAACTCTAAAACTGATCAAAAAATGCGTATTGATGTTGTGGCGATGGAAATTAATGGCGGGAGGGTTACTTCAGCTAAAATAATCCAGGTTGACTAGATCTTGACGAAGGCGAGGGAAAAATATAAATTAATAGTAATGTTTACGCTTCCTGATCTTCCCTTTGATTATAAAGCGCTGGAACCCTATATTGACGAAGAAACCATGCATATTCATCATGATAAGCATCATGCGGGGTATATAAAAAATCTTAATGATGTTCTTGCCGGACACGATGACCTTTTGGGTATGGATATTAATGATCTTCTTAAAAATCTTGATAAAGTTCCAGATGAGGTCCGCCAAAAAGTAAAAAATAATGGTGGGGGACACGCAAATCATTCGCTATTTTGGACTATTATGGTAGCTGGTTCCGCAAAAGAACCTTCCGGAAATCTACTCGGGGCGATAAAAAGTTCTTTTGGAGACTTCCCGACTTTCAAGGAAAAATTTTCCGCCTCGGCCTTAGGACACTTTGGGAGTGGTTGGGCTTGGTTAGTTTCAAATAGCGGGAAATTGGAAGTTGTCGATACTTCAAATCAGGATTCCCCGCTAACTGACGGAAAAACACCACTGCTTCTTCTGGATGTCTGGGAGCACGCTTACTACCTCAAGTATAAAAATGTACGGGCCGATTATATCGCGGCCTGGTGGAATGTAGTTAATTGGGTCGAAGTAGACAAACGATTCCAATCTTTGAGCCATTAATTTATGACTAATAAAATGCTTGCCCCACGGAGCTTTAGCGAAGCGGGGTGGAATGTGATTAACTGGAAGGAGGTGGAAAAACTATATGATGGGCTACGGTAATTATTGGAATGGCAATGCCCTTGGAATGGGCCTTCTTGGTGGTTGGTTAGGAGCTTTTCTTATACCGCTAACGCTTTGGAGTCTGTTTTGGAAAGGCTGGGCTCTTTGGAAGGCGGCGCGCGCGGAAAGCAAGTTATGGTTTGTTGTATTACTATTGGTAAACACTGCCGGGATTTTGGATATCCTTTACATTTTTGTTTTTGGTAAAGAAAAGAGGTCTCTCAAGAAGTCAAAGTAAGTATATAATAGGTTGATGCTCATACTCGGTATTGACCCAGGTACTGCGACGACAGGCTTTGGTTTGGTTCGTCTCAATGGGAAAGGAAATGAGGTTGTGACTTGGGGCCTTATTGAAACAAGTAAAACCCTTCTGAAGGAAACGAGATTGGACTTCATTTATGAGGAAACTTTAGCTCTTATTAATAAACATAAACCGGATGTTTTTGTTTTTGAAAAAGTTTTTTTCGCAACGAATGCAAAGACTGTAATAGCAGTCGGCCAGGCACAGGGCGTAATGCTTTTGGCTGCAAGTAAGGCAAAAGTACATGTTGAAGAGTATGCGCCAGGAACTATAAAGAAAATGATAACCGGGAGCGGCCGTGCCAACAAGAAAGAAGTTCAGGAACATATTCGAAAAATTTTAGGTAACCGCGTGAAGAGTGCTAAACACAAAAAAACTCATTTTGATAATGCGGCGGATGCGTTGGCGATTGCACTAACTCATGCGTTTAAAATAGGGGAACGGGGGTGATTAAAATTGTTTAAAATAGGCACTGTTAGCCACTATTACGATAAAATCGGAGTTGCCATAGTGGAACTTGGCGGGACGCTTTCGGTTGGGGAGAAAGTCAAATTTGTTCGGGGGGGAGAAGATTTGTTTGAACAAGTTGTCGAATCAATTCAAGTTGAGCACAAAAAGCTTGATACCGCGAGTAAGGGGGATGTGGTAGGATTGAAGACAAATGAAGAGGTTAAGGAGGGCACGGAAGTATTTAAAGTTTGAATGGGAGGAGGCACCTGATATTAAAGCCCGCACTCTCAAGCTGGTTGATGTTCTTCAGATGGATACGGTTCTTTTTGAGCGGTTATTCTTCTACCGTTCCGAAGGGAGTAAGGCGCGGGCATACGCACGGACATGGGGGCTTCCGAAACTTTGGCAGCATGCTCTAAATGTTGAACCTGGATACATTATCGAAGTAATTTCCAAACACTTTGATAGACTTTCCCCCAAAGATCAGGACAAAGTTTTGCTTCATGAGCTGACTCATATCCCTAAGAATTTCTCAGGAGCACTTGTACCCCACACTCACCGCAAAAAAGGCAGCTTTCACCACAAACTGGACGAATTAATAGATAAATATTTCGAAAATTTCGACTAGCACTTACATAATATATATTATGTAAGTATTTGCGCATGAAGATAATTGTATTACATGGTGATGATACTGTAAAAAGCTATGAACGGTTGGGGAAGTTTGTGGATACGGCAAAAAAAAGGAATTGGGAAATTGTTACGGACCAATTTCCTAATACACCGTCGCTTTTCGGAACTGACAGGCTTATCATTTACCGGGATTTTTCACTTCTTTCCAAAAACGATATTAAAAACTTCGATAGGTTTGATGGAACTCTGGTAATTTATCACGAGGGAACTCTTCCCCAAACCTTCCTAAAGCAAATGCCGAAGGACTTCAAAATGGAAAAGTTTGAATTGCCAAGACTTTTATTCACTTTTCTGGAATCATTTTATCCCGGCGGCTCCGTAAGGTCAATAAAACTTCTTCACGATTTAACCAAGGCCTCAGCAGTCGAACTCGTATTTTTTATGCTCGCGAGGCACCTTCGGGACCTATATTGGGTTAGTATCGATCCGGCGACTTCACAGTATCCTTCGTGGCGTTTAGGAAAACTAAAATCACAGGCTGAAAAATTCGATCCGGGGCTCCTCGAACAAATTATCAGTAAACTCGCCGATATTGATATCGAGGTTAAGTCGAGTAAAGCCGATTTATTAACCTCCCTTGACCTCCTCATAGTCAAACAATTAGAATAGTAGGTCTCTATGCAAATTGATCCATCCATCTTCAAGGCCTACGACATACGTGGAATTTTTGGTCAAAACATTACTAATGAGCTCGCTTACCAAATTGGTATTGCATATGTGGCCACAACTCACCCCACAGGAAAAGTTTTGGTTGGAGAAGACGTAAGAATCCACTCTCATGAGTTGAAAGAAAATTTGATTAGGGGTTTAGCTGATGCCGGTGTAAATGTTTTGGATGTTGGTAGAATTTCCACTGATATGTACTATTTTGGAGTCGGAAATTATCAGACTGACGGGGGAATTCAGGTAACTGCGTCGCACAATCCGCCCGAGTGGCACGGCATGAAAATGGTCAAAAAAGGACCGGTTGCGATGACACTTGAGGCAGGGATTGGACAAATTAGAGATTTTATATCAAGTGGACAGAAATTTAAGTCAAAAACAAAGGGGACGGTTAGGACACTAGATATTTGGGATGACTTTGCCGATTATGTTTTAGGATGGATTAAAGGAGTCCAGGTTAAACCCATGAAGATTGTAGTAAATCCTAATTTTGGTTTAGCAGGGCAAGTTTTTCAGCGAATTGTCGAAAGAGGAAAGTTGCCACTTACTCTAATTCCCCTGAACAATGACCCAAACGGAAATTTTCCAAAAGGTCGCCCAGACCCGTTTGTTCCCGAGAACAGAGGAGAATTTTGTGAGTTGGTCAAATCTACCGGAGCTGATCTGGGTATAACTTGGGATGCTGATGCTGACAGAGTCTTTTTTGCCACAGACGGAGGCTTTTTTGTTGAGCCATATTATTTGAATACAATCTTAATTAAACAAATGTTAAAAAAATTTCCTGGTGAAAAAATTATATATGATCCAAGGTACACTTGGGCGTTAATTGAAGCAATAGAAGAAAATGGAGGTACACCGGTAATTTGCGTCGTTGGCCATTCTTATATTAAACAGAAGATGCGAGAGGAAAACGCTTTGTACGCCACAGAATCGAGTGGTCATACTTATTACCGCGATTTTTGGTACGCAGACTCTGGAATGATTCCGGTAATGCAGGTTTTAGAGTTTCTATCTACAAATAATGTCAAGCTCTTGGATGCTGTAAGGCCGGCGATGGAAAAATATATCATGTCAGGCGAAATTAATACTGAAGTTAAAGATAAAGAAGCAAAAATGAATGAGATCGCCGATAAATACAAAGATGGAAAACAATCAAGGTTGGATGGAATTTCAGTAGAATACCCGGACTTCAGATTTTGTGTGAGGCCTTCAAATACTGAACCGCTACTACGTTTGACGCTTGAAGCACGATCGCAAGAGATAATGGAACAAAAAAGAAATGAAATCCTCGGAATTATTAGAGCTTAAAAAGTTTGCCGAAGAGCTGGTTGCTTGCAATAATCAAAAACTTTACAATGAGCTAAGAAAGATTATTTAAAATGGAAGCGGATTCGGATGTTGTTTTAAAAACGCTAGCGCTTTTCCCTGACCAATGTGAACAGGCTTGGGCGGAGTCTGCGGCCATAAATATGGGGGACACTTCGGCGATTCAGAATGTTGTTGTCTGCGGAATGGGCGGTTCGCGCTTTACCCCGATGACCGCAAAATTCCTGTATAAAGATAAAGTTAGAGTTCCATACGAAGTTGTAGACGACTATATTCTGCCAAGTTATGTCAACGAACACTCTCTTGTTATCCTTTCCTCTTATTCGGGAACGACCGAGGAAACTGTTCAAAACGGGGTTCTCGCTTTGGATAAAAAAGCTAAAGTTGCTGTTCTTTCCGAAGGCGGCAAACTTGCAGAAATGGCGAAGGAAAAAAATCTTCCGGGATACATCTTTGACTCTAAAAATAATCCTTCGGGGCAACCCAGACTTGGTGTCGGCTACATGCTAATGGGCCATATGGGCCTCCTTAAATCTGCGGACCTCTTAGATGTATCTTCAGAAGAAGTTCAGGAGGCGGTAACTTTCATTCGCGAATTCGGCAAGGAAACTACAAAATATCAGACACTAGCTCAACAATTTAAAGATATGTATCCTGTAATAATCGTTTCGGAACACTTGCGCGGCTTTGGAAACGGTTTTGCCAACCAGCTCAACGAGAGTGCAAAGTCAATCTCGGACTTTAGAATTATTTCCGAATTAAATCATCATTTGTTGGAGGGACTTGCAAATCCACCTACCTATAAGGAGAGAGCTCTTTTTGTTTTCTTTAGGTCGGGTCTTTATTCCCCACGCATTCAAAAAAGATTTGATTTAACCGAAGAAGTTGTATCAAAACAAGGCATAAAGACAATAAATATTGAACTTACCGGCTCAAACAAATTAAGTCAAGTATTGGAAGCCTTTGTTATATCCGGGTATACAAGCGCCGCACTCGCCAAGATTTATGGTGTGGACCCCATTAAAATCCCCTGGGTAGATTATTTCAAGGAAAAGCTTGGCTAAGGTGGTTTTCTCATTGAAATCTGAGACCCAAACCCATATTATTGATGTTGTATGGCTGCCCTACCGATTGTAACTTTCTTCAAAGATATAGATAAGCACGATACTCCTTTGGTGGGCGGTAAAGGGGCCAACTTGGGCGAAATGACAAAAGCGGGATTCCCAGTACCGAATGGTTTTGCTATTACTATTAACGCCTACGATGCTTTCCTGGAAGAAAACGAAATTGCCAAAAAAATTTATGAAATTTTAGCCGTTACGGACGTTAACGACCCTAACCAGCTGAATAGCGCTTCAAATAGAATTCAAAAGATAGTAAATAGTAGCAAAATCCCTGACGAAGTAACGAAAGAGGTTATTACAGGTTATAAAAAACTGTCAGGGACTTTTAAAAAGGCGCTTGTGGCCGTTCGTTCTTCAGCAACTGCTGAAGATGCCGGAACTACTTCATTTGCCGGTCAGCAGGCAAGTTTTTTGAATGTTGAGGGAGAAGCAAACCTTTTGATGAATGTTAAGGAATGCTGGGCATCGCTTTTTACGGCCCGGTCGATTTACTATAGAGTGGAAAATAAAATTAAACACGAGTCGGTAAAAATTGCGGTTATTGTGATGAAGATGGTTCAAAGTGAAGTCTCCGGCGTTATTTTTTCGATTGATCCTGCTAAAAATGATAAGGACAGAATAATTATCGAGTCGGTTTGGGGACTCGGGGAAATGATAGTTCAGGGCTCGGTTATACCGGATAAATATGTGGTACAAAAAGGCACTTTTGCCATTCTTTCTAAGGAAGTATCGGATCAAAGTATCCAGTTGGTCAGGGCTAAAGGCAAAGAGAATAAAGAATCGGAAGTACCTAAAAATATTCGGGACAAGCAAAAAATAACCGATGAAGAAATCATTAAACTAGCACACATTGGGGCCCGTCTTCAGGATCATTATTATTTCCCACAGGATACAGAATGGGCCAAAGAGAAAGGGAAGCTTTATATAGTGCA
This sequence comes from Patescibacteria group bacterium, assembly GCA_041499035.1. Classification (GTDB taxonomy): domain Bacteria; phylum Patescibacteriota; class Microgenomatia; order UBA8517; family UBA8517; genus DATFUL01. The sequence goes on along the minus strand of JBGQJK010000006.1, from coordinate 20,856 downwards.
GACCAGGCCGATTACAACGATTGCTCAAACCACAAGAAGTGCGAAGACCGAAAAAGGCGAGGTTAAGATTGCAGAAGCCCCGATTCTCTCAGGAACTTCTGCTTCGCCTGGGATCGGAACGGGTCCGGTTAAAATTTTAAAAAGTCCGAAGGAAATTGGAAAAATTGAGAGGGGCGACGTGCTTGTAGCACCGATGACTTCACCCGATTATGTTCCCGCCATGAAGAAGTCCGCCGCAATTATCACTGACGAGGGTGGCGAAACTTCGCATGCGGCTATCGTTAGCCGGGAGCTTGGTATTCCCTGCGTTGTCGGAACAAAAGAGGCTACAAAAAGGCTTAGAGACGGCATGATTGTTAGTGTGGACGGGAGTAGCGGTAATGTCTTTTTGGGTGCATCGGTCAGTAGTCTGGAGACAAAAAGACCCGATGGTTCAAAGACTAAAGTTGATAAACATCTTAAAACCGCAACAAAAGTTTATGTAAACCTTGCGGAGCCGGAAAGAGCTGAGGAGGTTGCAAAAATGAACGTGGACGGCGTTGGGCTCCTCAGGGCAGAATTTATGATTGCCAATATCGGAATTCACCCTAAAGAAGCAATTAAAAAGAAACAACAGGCCAAGTTCATAGACAAACTCGGTCATGACCTAGAAGTTTTTTGCAAAGCGTTTCAGCCTAGGCCTGTGATTTATAGGGCAACAGACTTTAAAACCAACGAATACCGTTCCCTACCCGGTGGTAAGGTTTGGGAACCTGTTGAGCCTAACCCCATGCTTGGATTTAGGGGTGCGTATCGCTATGTTAGCGACCCAGAAGTTTTCAGTTTGGAGCTGCAAGCAATTAAAAAAGTCCGCGAAAAGTATGACAACTTGGACCTGATGATCCCTTTTTGCCGTAGCCCCGAAGAGCTCGCAAAAGTGCGAAGACTGGTAGCTTCGGAAGGTCTCTTTGAAAGTTTGAGTTTTAAATTTTTGATGATGTGCGAAATCCCCGTTAATGTTATTCAGATTGACGATTTTATTAAGGTTGGTATTAACGGAATTTCGGTGGGTTCTAACGATTTAACAATGCTAATGCTGGGAACTGATCGCGATAATGCCGATGTAGCTCAGGAGTATAACGAAATGTCGCCAAGCGTTTTATGGGCGCTTGAACGGGTTGTACGGAAATGCTCCGAACAGGGAATTACCTGCTCTATTTGCGGCCAGGCCGCCTCCACCCATGAAGACCTTGTAAAGAAATTGGTACGATGGGGGATTACATCCGTATCGGTAAATCCTGATACAATAGATAGGACACGGGAAATAGTTCACACGGCAGAAGCAGATATATAAATGGCGAAGGTTAAACACATTTGGGCGCGCGAGATACTTGACTCCAGAGGTATTCCAACGGTGGAAACTGCATGTATGCTGGATAACGGCGGTGTTTCCGTTTCCTCGGTTCCGGCGGGTACTTCTACCGGAAGCCATGAGGCCCTCGAGCTTAGGGATGTTGATGATCCAAGGTATTTGGGCCAGGGAGTTTTGAAAGCTGTTGAGAATGTAAATGCGGTACTTGGTCAAGCGATAGTTGGAATGGACCCTACTGATCAAATAAATATAGATAAGAAGCTGGTCGAGGTTGATGGAACGGAAAACAAAAGCAAATTTGGGGCAAATGCCATTCTCTCGGTCTCCGAAGTAGTGGCTAGGGCCGGTTCGGTCGTTAATAACCAACCGCTCTATGCCTGGATTTATACACTCGCTTCGCGGGGCAATATAACTGCCAAAGTAAAAATTCCGACTCCCCTATTCAATATGATAAACGGGGGATTACATGGTGCCGGAAACCTTGACTTTCAGGAGTTCTGGGTTGTCCCTGCAACCAACAAAAGTTTTGCCGAGGGCCTGCAGATGGGTGCCGAAATTTACCAGACAATCGGTTTAAATTTGGGACACCGGGGGGCAATCCATTCGGTGGGTCAGGAAGGGGGGTACGCGCCTAATTTATTTACAAACGCCGACGCCTTTGAAGTGTTTGTTGAATCGATAAAACAAACAAATTATGCACTTGGTAGGGACATCTTTCTTGGGCTGGACGTTGCTTCAAATTCTTTTTACCGAGACGGGGAATATATTATTAAAGACAGAACCGGCGGAATGGACGATAATCAATTTCTTGAATATTATAAAGGACTTTGTGATCAATATAAGCTTGCCATTATAGAGGATCCGTTTCAGGAGGATGCGTGGGACAGTTGGAAGAAGACGGTGGGAACATTATCGGACTCTATTATTATAGTGGGAGATGATTTATTGGCAACCAACCCTAAGCGTGTTCAGAAGGCCATAGATGAAAAGGCCTGTAATGGAGCAGTTATTAAGCCGAACCAAATCGGCACGGTTACGGAAACATTGAACGTTGTCAAAATGGTGAAAGATGCAGGATGGAAAACGGTTGTTTCGCATAGGTCTGGTGAAACTAATGATAGTTTTATTGCAGACTTTGCCGTTGGGGTTGCGGCCGACTTCATAAAGTCTGGCGCCCCGGCCCGTGGCGAGCGTGTAGCAAAATACAACCGGCTCGTTTCTATTGAGACGGAACTTTCCCGTATTAAATAACATGGACCCTCTTTCTTCAAAGCTTGTACTTCTGGTAGTGCTTGACGGTTGGGGTCTAGCCGCTCCCGGTGCGGGAAATGCAATCTCCTTGGCAAATACGATCAATATGAACAGGTTTTGGGCCAGCTATCCACATACGGAATTAAGCGCTTCCGGTGAGTCCGTGGGGTTACCGCGCGGCGAGGTTGGCAACACCGAAACCGGCCATCTTAATTTGGGTGCCGGGCGTATTGTTTATCAGGATTTACAGAGAATCAACTTAAGTATTGCGGACGGCTCCTTTTTTCAAAACGAAACACTGCTTGGTGCCATAAAACATGCTAAGGAAAATAATTCAAACCTTCACCTGATGGGGTTAATAGGCACGGGCGGTGTACACAGTAATAACGACCATCTCTATGCGCTTTTACAACTTGCCAAAAAGGAAGATTTTAACAGAGTTTTTATCCACATTTTTACGGACGGTAGAGATTCTCCTCCTACTTCTTCCAAAGGTTATATCTCTCAGGTACGTGACGAGATTACCAAATACGGGATTGGTGCTATTGCAACAATAATGGGCAGATACTGGGCGATGGACCGGGACTTACGGTGGGATAGAACCGCCAAGGCCTATTTTGCGTTAACAGGCGGGGTGGGAAAGATGGTCAAAACCCCTGAAGAAGCAATTGACATGTCATATTCGGAAGGAAAAACAGATGAGTTTGTTGAACCGGCAATAATTACAACGCCGGACGGCAAACCCGTGGCCCAGATCAAAGACAATGATTCAGTGATTTTTTATAACTACAGAATTGACCGTCCCAGACAGCTCTCCCGCGCTTTTGTTTTTGACGATTTCCGGGGTGCAAATGTTTCCGGGGGGTTTGATCCCTACCAGATTAAGTACCAAAAGACTCACTTACCGATTTCCGCCCAGGGAACCCAACCGCCTTTTGACCGGGGACCAAAACTTAACAATCTTTTTTTTGTAACTATGACCGAGTACGAAAAGCCGATTACAGAGGCAGGGGCAAAAGTTGCTTTTCCGCCGGAAACGGTGATAACGCCTCTCGGGAGAGTTATTTCGGAAGCAGGTCTAAGGCAACTCAGAGTCGCCGAAAGCGAAAAGGAACGGTTCGTTACTTTTTACTTTAACGGCCAGCAAGAGATTGCTTTTGACGGTGAGGACAGAGTTATTATTCCGTCCCCTAAGGTTGCTACTTATGATCTTAAACCTGAAATGAGCGCACGCGAGGTAACTGACACTCTTCTTCAAAGACTTAAAGACGTGGGAGATTATAAATTCGTCCTGGTAAATTTTGCTAATGCGGATATGCTTGGGCACACCGGTAACATTGGCGCAACGGTTAAAGCCTGCGATGTGGTTGACGAGTGTTTGGGCAAACTCGCTTCATGGATATTGGCCTACGGCGGTACGATGCTGGTCACAGCAGATCATGGAAATGCAGAAGAAATGATAGACTCTCAAACGGGGCGGATCGAAACCGAACATAGCAGAAACCCTGTTCCCTTTATAGCTATTTCAAAAGGATTAATTGGACGTTCGCAAGTATTAATTTCCGGCATTTTAGCCGACGTGGCGCCTACAGTCCTTCGGCTTCTTGGGCTTGAGGTACCCGGCAGTATGACGGGGCGTAACCTTCTGGACTCTTTAACGAAATAAAGCTACCTTAGCTAAAGCTAACGATTTTATCTGATATGTATATTGAAATTGTGTTCAGATGACAATATAATTTGCTCTCATGCACGGCATAACCGACTTTTTTGTACAAAATCTCACCAGTTTGATTAACACGTACGGATACATTGCTGTTTTTCTCCTGATGACAGCCGAGTCAGCACTGATTCCCATACCATCAGAGATTACAATGACATTTGCCGGCTTCGTCTCGGGAACGGGACACATGAATATTTGGCTGGTAATTTTTATTGGTGCTTTTGGCAATTTAGTTGGATCTCTTCTTGCTTTCTGGTTGGGTAGAGCCATGGGGGAGGAATGGATCAGGATTGCCATACAGAAATGGGGTAAGTGGCTTTTTATCCGCGAGTCTGAATTTGATAAGTCTCTAGACTGGTTTCAAAAATACGGTCAGGGTATCACTTTCGGGTCCAGGCTTTTGCCCATTGTTCGCACATTCATAAGCCTCCCCGCAGGTATAGCGGACATGAATGTTATTAAATTTTCCGTCTTTACATTCATCGGCTCTTTTCTTTGGAGCGGAGTTCTTGCTTACCTAGGATTGAAGCTTGGGCAGAATTGGCTCGCCATAGACCCGTATTTCCGAAAATTTCAATTCGTGATCCTTGGATTAATCCTCCTAGGTGCCGTCTACTTCCTCTACTCCCATTTGAAGAAAAAGAAATAGCTTTGGACTGTCCCCTGTGTTAGAATCTCCCAATTCTATGGCATTTTTGGAATCTATTTTTAAAAGTGAATATGTATCTGCAGCGGAGAAAGGTCCATTTGGACAGGTCAATATTAAGACTTGGCAAAAAGGAAGTGACGGAGCCCCGCCTCTTTATGACGCTAATTTCGGGTCAAAGACTAAAGCGGAAATATTACTTATGGGTAAAATATGCGTTACGCTAGGTGTGAACACTGTTCTAACAGGACTTACGGCAATATCAATTATTCAAACTGTAAGCTCGGCAACGTCCGGAAAATATATGAACGGTTTGGAATGGGCCGGTGTAGGCGGACTGGCGGTAATGGCGGGCATCCGGATGGTTTACTTAGGAATAATTTCGGACAGTCAGCACGAAGCGCTAAAGACTATTTAGCTAAGTTGACAAGTAATATTTGCTCTGTATAATCCTTCGTATGTCTAATGAAATTACTCCCGCAAAGCCCCAGGAGGTTGAGTACCCGAAGGTTTTAACAAGAAATGAAAAATTTACAGTTAGAGCTCTTTCTTATGTAGGTTTTGCTGCTGGTGGCAGTGCTATCGCAATCGGAGCTACATCTATTTTTTTTGGACACAGAAACAACGACTCTGAGCAAGTTGCATCCGGCGTACGAAGCGTAAGTCTTGGTTTGTATATGATTGTTTTATCCGGATCGAATATATATGTACAAGACAAAATTATAGATCATGAGATGGCGGAAGCCCCACAACCCCCATCCCCTGAAGTAAAAGTAGATACACCGCCCGCAGGTTAGTTCTTATATTTTCTTACCAGCCCTACCACTCTTCCCTGAATTCTTACATTTTTAACAAAAATCGGTTGCATCGTGGAGTTTGCCGGCTGAAGTCTGATTCTGGTCGCCTCTTTAAAAAATCTTTTTAAAGTGGCCATGCCGTTATCGAGTAATGCTACGACTATTTCCCCGTCATTTGCGCTTTCGGTCTGTTCTATCACCACATAATCGCCGTCGTTTATGTGGTCTTCAATCATGCTTTGTCCGCGGACTTGGAGCACATAGGTTCTTTTCTTGCCGCTTACAAACGTCGAGGGAATGTTCATAGTTGCATTCGGGTCTGTGTAAGGTTCGATAGGTGAGCCGGCCGCAATAAAACCCAATATCGGGGCTTCAAATCCGTCGGATGCAAAGTTACTATCCCCATTCGTTAATTCCATACTTCTGTTCTTGCCGTGTTTCCTTTTGATCAACCCTTTTTCTTCCAAGGCTTGCAAGTGCTCATGAACTGTAGCCAAAGAAGAAACGTCAATTGCTCCGGCGATTTGCTTAAGAGTCGGAGCGCTTCCATTTGCCTGGATAAATTGCTTTATAAAATCGAGGATTTGGCGCTGTTTTTTGTAGATGATTAAAGGCATAATCCAATATACGAAGATTACCCGAAGTCGTCAACTGGATCTTACTATCACAAAACCAAACATTAACCGAATCCCGTGCTATACTTCATTGCTCCCAAATACTACGTATTTGCGTCGCAAGGGCGTAAGAACGGGACATGGATATGATGATAAAATATCTTTATGCGATTTAAGCTTCAGTCAAAATATATACCAATTCCGGACCAAGTTGCAGCGATAGATAAATTATCTGACGGAATATCCGCCGGTGAAAAATATCAAACACTCCTTGGTGTAACAGGCAGCGGTAAGACTTTTACAATGGCCAAGGTAATTGAAAAAGTGCAGCGGCCCACGCTTATCATCTCTCACAACAAAACTCTTGCAGCCCAACTGTATCAAGAAATGAGGGATCTTTTTCCGGACAATGCGGTTTCCTACTTTGTTTCCTACTACGATTACTACCAGCCCGAGGCGTATATTCCGTCAACTGATACTTATATAGAAAAAGATGCGGATATAAATGAAACAATAGATAAACTCAGGCTCGCAGCTACCGCGAATCTTTTAACCCGCGCGGATACTATTGTTGTCGCTTCGGTTTCCTGCATCTATAACATCGGTTCGCCCCGGGAATACGGCCATTTTGTCTTTGAGATAACAAGCGGTATGAAGATTAACCGCGAGCAAATAATAGACAGAATTGTTGACCTTCAGTACGAACGCAGTGAATTTGGTTTTAACAGAGGGACTTTCCGCGTCCGCGGCGACTCAATAGACATTTATCCGGCTTATCTTGACGAAGGTATTCATATTGAGGTCGATGAAAAGACTATCAAGAAGGTCGAAATGATTAATCCGGTGACGGGGAATAAGGAGGAAAGTAAAACTCCGTATGAGCCTACAAGTTTTGTCCTTTATCCGGCCAAACACTTTATGACCAACCCCGATTCCTACAAAGATGTTTTTGAAGTTATTAAAGAGGATCTGAATATTCAAGTTAAGAAATTAAAAGCCGAAGGCAAGATGCTGGAGGCTCACAGAATCGCTCAAAAAGTTACCTATGATCTTGAAATGATTCAAGAAGTTGGCTACGTTAAGGGCATTGAAAATTATTCCAGATACTTTGACGGCAGAAGCCCGGGCGACCCTCCTTTTTCTCTCCTGGACTACTTTAACGAACCATATAAAGACAAATGGATGCTTTTGGTGGATGAATCTCATATGACTTTTCCTCAGATACGCGGTATGTTTAATGGAGACTTGGCACGTAAGCAAACGTTAATTGATTATGGTTTCCGTTTGCCTTCGGCGCTTGATAACCGTCCCCTTAGATTTGAGGAATTTATGAGGAGGGTCCCTAATTTTATCGCCTCCTCGGCAACGCCGAATGATTGGGAAGTTTCTATGAGTAAAGGCAAGGTTACGGAACTATTAGTTCGTCCCACAGGAATTCCGGATCCTCTAGTTGAAATTAAGCCGGTCAAACATCAAGTGGTGGACGTAATCCAAGAAATTAAAAAGACAGTTGCCAAAAAACAAAGAACTTTGGTTACTACATTGACCAAAAAAACCGCCGAGGACCTTTCTACTTATTTGAATGAGCAGGGACTTAAAGTTCAATATTTACACTCCGACGTTAAAACTTTAGAAAGAACAGACATTTTGGATGATCTGAGGAGCGGGAAATATGATGTTTTGGTTGGAATTAATTTACTCCGTGAGGGACTCGACCTGCCTGAGGTTAGTCTGGTGGCTATCCTAGACGCTGACAAAGAGGGATTCCTCCGTAGCGACGTAACCCTTATACAAACGATGGGTAGGGCCGCCAGACACGTTGAGGGCCGCGTTATTATGTATGCCGACCATGTAACCGGTTCAATGCAAAGGGCACTTAGTGAGGTTAAGCGCAGACGTGCATATCAAATAGCCTACAATAAGAAGCACAATATTACCCCGGTGAGTATTGACAAGCCGAGACGCGAGAGGGTAATTGAGTATGATTCTTCCGAGCGCGGGCCATGGGTATTCGGTTCAAAAGAAGCTGTTTTCCAATCCCTTCCTCATCTGGAAGTTGATAGCATGACACCTATGGAGAAAAAGAGGTTGGTCAAAAATTTGCAAACCGAAATGCGCCTTGCCGCGCAGGACTTGAATTTTGAATTAGCGGCAGAAATAAGAGACAAAATCAAGGAGATTTAATCGTTATTTCATTGGCCGAAGGTCTATATAAAGACATTCTGCTCGCTTTCCCACGTTGCCGTTAATATTGGTTAAGATCAACGATCTGGAGTTTTTATCAACATAAGCTGCTACACCGGGAACAGTTTGGCCAAACGGTGTATCCTGGTCGCCAATGGTAAACCAGTTGCCCGGAGGAAAATATTTATTTACGTCCTGCGGAGACAGGTCGGTTAGAACGATTTCGGAAAAGTCGGGTCTCAAATTCGCTCTTTTATGGGGAAGCAGTCGGGTCAGTATATTATCGGCACCCATTTTTTTTGATTATGAAAACTTATATTTTTTTGTCAATAAAGAAAATGTTATAATCGGCTATCCACCGGTTGAAACCGGCGGGACTTTGGCATGGAGAATTTCATCAAAATCAGGGGGGCCAGGCAGCATAATTTAAAGAATATTAATTTGGATATTCCTAAAAATAAACTTGTTGTTTTAACAGGAGTGTCCGGATCGGGCAAAAGCTCTTTGGCTTTTGATACCATTTATGCGGAGGGGCAGAGAAGATATGTTGAGTCACTTTCAAGTTATGCGCGGCAATTCCTGGGGATCATGGAAAAGCCGGACGTGGATTCTATTGAAGGCCTTTCACCGGCAATTTCCATTGACCAAAAAACGACTTCCCACAATCCCCGAAGTACGGTAGGAACAGTAACAGAAGTTTATGATTACCTGAGGCTTCTGTTTGCCAGAATCGGTCACCCGCATTGCCCTATCTGCGGACGCGAAATTTCTCACCAAACTTTGGATCAAATTGTGGATCAGTCATTGAGTTTGATAGAGTTAACTGCAAAGGAAAATAAAAAAGCCTGGTTTCTGGTGCTCTCTCCAATGGTTCAGGAAAGGAAAGGAGAGTTTTCACAGCTTTTAGAGAATTTAAAAGCCAAAGGCTACAGGCAAGTCAGAATTGACGGCTATGTTCATGATTTGTCGGAGGATATAGTCCTAATTAAGACTAACAAACATTCAATTGACGCGGTAATTGATCGTGTGAGCGTTCTTAATGCCAATCTAAAGGACAAAACCTTCCACGACAATTTGAAATCGCGTTTGGCGGATTCTATTCAGCAGGCATTAAACCTTTCTGAAGGAATAGTGATGATGGCTCAAGTTATGGATAAAGAGTTCCAGATGCCGACCTCCCCCAAAAAATTCAAGGATCACCTGTTTTCCGAAAGATTTGCCTGCCCGGTTGATAACATCAGTCTTCCCGAAATCGAACCGCGCACATTTTCCTTCAATTCTCCCCAGGGCGCTTGCCCGACCTGCACAGGACTCGGTAAAATCCTGAAAGTTGAACCGGATCTTCTTTTCTCTCCCGAGCTAACCATTATGGAAGGTGGAATCCTGCCGTTCCAAAATATGTTTGAGCACGAAACGTGGTACGGGAGATTGGTCAAGAAAATGTGTGAGGAGAATAAAGTCGATGTGCATAAGCCCATCGCTGAATTGAGTCAGGCAGAGAAAAACATTCTTTTAGACGGAACCGGAACAAAACAATACCATGTCTATGGAACAAACAGATTTGGCCGGGAAACATATATCTGGGAAGGGTTTATAGGTTTTGTTAAGGAACTGGAACGTAGGTATAACCAATCCGACAGCGATTGGGTTAGAGAAGAAATCAAAAAGTATATGCGGGAAAGGCTCTGTCCCGATTGCAACGGCCTTAGACTTAAAAAGGAAGCTCTTTCTATTACAATTGGCGGGCTTTCTATTGCTGAAGTCACATCCTATTCAATTGATAAATCTATTGAATGGGTAAACTCAGTCGGACAAACAACGATAACGAATACCAGGGAAAAAGAAATTGCCGGGCTAATTATTAAAGAAACCTTGGGCCGTCTTAAATTTTTAACTTCGGTTGGACTTGAATATTTAACCCTCAGTAGAGTTGCAGGCTCGCTTTCCGGCGGCGAAGCCCAAAGGATCAGGCTCGCTTCACAAATCGGCTCCGGACTAACCGGCGTTCTTTATGTTCTTGACGAACCGACAATAGGCCTACACCCCAGGGACGATCAAAAATTAATAGATACACTCAAAAAATTGCGGGACCTAGGCAATACTGTAGTAGTTGTTGAGCATGACGCCACAATGATGCGCGAGAGCGATTATATAGTGGATTTTGGCCCAGGCGCTGGTAAACATGGGGGCGAGGTCATTGCAGTAGGAACCCCAAAAGAAATTGAGAAAAACCCTAAATCAATTACGGGACAATATTTGTCCGGCAAAAAGAAAATTGAAATCAGCCATCAGCTTCAGATTACTGATGATTCTAAGAACAAGCTAAAAATTTTTGGCGCGAATCAATTCAACTTGAAGAATGTTGATGTTGAGTTTCCCCTCGGAAAATTGGTGTCAATAACGGGAGTCTCGGGCAGCGGTAAGTCCACACTTCTTGTAGAAACTTTGTATCCCGCTCTCCAAAAGGAGTTAAGCTTTAACTTCCGCGGTGAAGCAGGGGGTTATAAACGGATTGAGGGCTTAGAAAATATAGATAAGGCGATACTAATAGACCAGTCGCCAATAGGCAGGACCCCGAGAAGTAACCCTTCGACTTATACGGGTATGTTTGATCCGATCCGGGATGTGTTTACTGCCACACGCGATGCAAAAACTGCGGGATATAAAAAGGGCAGATTTTCCTTCAACGTCAGGGGGGGAAGGTGCGAAGCCTGTGAGGGTCAGGGCCAGATTAAAATTGAAATGCAGTTTATGAGTGACATTTGGGTAACCTGTGACGTTTGCCATGGTAAAAGGTACAACGCTCAAACTTTGGAAGTTACGTATAGAGGTAAAAATATTGCCGAGGTGCTCGATATGACTATTGATGAAGCAAAAGAGTTTTTTCATGCCCACCCGCAAATCCTGGCCCGTCTAGAAACCTTGTCACTGGTCGGTTTGGGTTATATGCAACTAGGCCAACCCGCAACTACGCTTTCGGGAGGCGAGGCACAAAGAGTTAAATTGGCTACGGAACTTTCAAGGCGGGCAACGGGCCGGACTGTTTATATTCTGGATGAGCCGACCACGGGACTTCACTTTGCGGATGTCGAACGGCTTCTTAGAGTTCTAAAGCTTTTAGTTCAAAAGGGGAATTCTGTTTTTGTGATAGAGCACAATGGGGATGTAATCAAAAACTCCGATTACATTATCGATCTTGGTCCCGAAGGAGGAGACAACGGGGGAAAGGTTGTTGCGTTCGGGCAAGTAAAAGATCTTATTAAAAATAAGAATTCATATACAGGAGCTTACCTCAGTTGATATACTCAAATAATGTTTAAGAAATACCTTTTTTTAGCGGCAGGTCTTTTTTTCCTTTTATTGAATCCAAAACCTGTTCACGCGGATGATTCTTTTGCGGTGGACGCCACGGTTAGTTATAAGGTTGAAGAAACGGGTAAAACTTTAGTCACTCACGACATAGTTCTCGAGAACCTTTTTTCCACTCTTTATGCAACGACTTACACTTTGTCGCTGGAAAATATTAGCGCTCAAAATGTCCACGCGGCTGATGACTCGGGGAAGCCCGTTAAAGTAGATACAACTCAAGATGGAGAGAAGCTAAACATTAAGCTGATTTTTAACGATGCAGTTGTAGGCCGCTCCGCCAGGCGGCATTTCTCTATTTCATATGAGAACAGTGGTTTTGCGACAAAAACAGGTGAAGTTTGGGAGATTTCCATTCCCAGACTAGCTGAACAAGCCTCCTTCAGAAACTATCACGTTAATTTACTTGTACCCGATTCATTTGGTCAGGAAGCTTATATTTCTCCTCAACCGATTGCGGATTCAGACTCGGGGGGGTTTAAAACTTACAGTTTTTCCAAGGAAAATATCAGCGCAACCGGAGTGACCGCAGGATTCGGGCAATTTCAGGTTTTTGCCTTTACCCTTTCTTATCATCTGGAAAATCCCTTGGCAGTTAACTCCCAAACGCAAATAGCTCTCCCACCCGACACTGCGTTTCAGAAAGTATATTTTAACAAAATCGAACCAAAACCGATCGATGTTCAAATTGATGAAGACGGCAATTGGCTTGCAATTTACAAACTAAGCCCGAGGCAAAGAGTTGATGTTAACATCAATGGCTCGGTTCAGATATTTGCGAGTTTCAGACCGTTCCCTAAACCACCCCCGGCCGTATTAGGCAATGATTTACTGCCCACCACTTATTGGCAGGCAGACAATCCCCGGATAAAACTGTTGGCAGAAGACCTTAAAACTCCGGAAGCTATTTATAATTATGTTTCTAAAAACTTAAAGTACAATGTTAGTAGAGTTCAGCCAAACGTGCAGCGTATGGGCGCTCTTGGGGCTCTGCAAAGCCCAACTCAGGCGATTTGTATGGAGTTCACGGACCTTTTCATTGCCCTTTCCAGGGCTGCCGGAATTCCCGCCCGGGAAATTAATGGTTTTGCCTACACCGAAAATCCCGAACTTCAGCCACTTTCTCTTGTCAATGATGTCCTTCATGCCTGGCCCGAATATTACGATAAAACCAAAGGTGCATGGATACCTGTCGACCCCACTTGGGGATCCACTAGTGGTGTAGATTACTTTAATAAGCTTGACCTGAGGCATTTTGCTTTTGTAATTCATGGTAAAAATAGCACACAACCTTACCCGCCGGGGTCCTATAAGCTTGGAGCGAATCCTCAGAAGGACGTTTTTGTTTCATTCGGTCAGCTTCCGTCACAAAGAAACAGCATTCCGGAAATTTCAATGACAATGTTAAGAAGCATTCCGTTTCTTGATACTTTATATAATCTGAAAGTCTACAATCCCGGCCCGGTGTCCCTAGACTCGGTTTACCCGACGGTTTATTTTGATAGTATTCAGCACTCAAGGGATTTTATTCAAGTATTGCCACCGTATTCCAGTTACCAATCTCAAATAAAGATCCCCTTTGACCTCCTAGGAAAAGGCACACCCGATAGTATAAAAGTTGCAGTCAATGAGAGCCGACTAAGTTTGCCTACAAATAAAGCCCAGTTACTTACAAATAGCCTGCTCATTATTTTTATTTTCTTAATTATGATCATTATCGCCGTAATGGTAAGGCTAAAAAAGCTAAGTTTTATTAAAATTAGTGATAAAATGGCAGGAATCTATGCGAAAGTTACTGGAAAGTCTGCCAAAAATAAAAATAGCCCCTGATTTCTTTAAGGAGCTGCCGGAAACTCCTGGAGTCTATACATATTTTAAAAACAAACAAGTTATTTACGTCGGTAAAGCTATAAATCTTAAAAGGCGCATTTCTTCATACTTTGATCTTAATTTGGACCCTAAAACAGCAAAGATGATTGGAGAGGCGACACATTTAAGTTTTATTCGGGTTAGTTCGGAGCTGGAGTCGTTGCTCCTTGAAGCAAGACTGATACGATCTTATATGCCGCGTTACAACATTGCGGCCAAGGATGATAAACACCCACTTTACATAAGACTTACAAAAGAAGAATTTCCACGGGTTATAACAGCAAGAAAAATAGCGGAGAACGAGACAAACCTGGCATTCTATGGGCCGTTTCCTTCTTCGAGGAGTGTTTATACGGTACTCCGGATGATTAGGCGGGTTTTTCCTTATTCCGACCACAAGATCGGGGCTCGTGGTTGTATCTATTCACACATTGGCCTTTGCAATCCGTGTCCGTCTGAAATATCAGGAATTAAAGACAAAAATCTAAAGATATCGGAGACGAAAAAATACAAGAAAAATATAAGATCAATAAAATCAATTCTTGATGGGAAAATAGACGGACTTTCACAAGAACTTGAAAACGAAATGGCGAAGCTTTCCAATAGTGAAGATTATGAAGATGCAGCTCGAGTTCGCAACCAGCTTAAGCACTTGGAATACATAACACGGCCACAGCTTCCGACAGAGTTTTATATTGAAAATCCGAATCTTTATGAGGATACAAGAAACAAGGAATTATGGGAACTTGAACATATTACCTCTATTAAAAACATAAAAAGAATAGAATGTTTTGACATCGCGCATTTGGCCGGTTCGAATGCAACTGCCTCTATGGTCACCTTTACAAACGCTGAGCCAGACAAGGATTTTTACCGGCACTTTAAAATCAGAAGCGCCAAAGGGGGAGATGACTACGGTTCAATGCGGGAAGTTGCAGGAAGGAGGAAGAAGAATTTTGCTTCCTGGGGGATCCCCGATTTAATAATCGTTGATGGCGGAGTAGGCCAAGTTGCAGCCTTTAAGGAGAAGATTAGCGAGGTTATGGTGGTAGGAATAGCCAAACACCCTGATAGGCTAATTGTAGGGGGAGAAAAAATAAAACTTACCGGTTTAGCATTGAATTTGATATCCAGAATGCGTGACGAAGCCCATCGATTTGCAAGAAGGTACCACCACAAGTTAATATCTATTAGTATTGCCCATGCGAACAATAATTAAACATTTTTTAATCGATACGATTTCGCTCTATTTGATTTCCCAGGCCGTAGCCGGCATAGTTTTTGCACAAGGACTTTATACACTGGCTTTAGCCGGATTTGTTTTAATGCTGGCTACGCTCATTGTCAGACCGATAATAAATATCCTACTTCTACCGCTAAACTTAATAACATTTGGGCTTTTTAAATGGGTTACTTATGCGATCACCCTTTATTTGGTAACTTTGGTGGTCCCGGGGTTTCATTTGGGAGACTTTATTTTTAAGGGTTTCGGTTCTTTCTGGTTTTCTATCCCGGGTATATCGCTTACTAGTGTTTTAGCTTTTATTGCATTTTCTTTCGTCATCTCCACGGTTTCCTCCATCCTTTATTGGATATTTAAGTGACCATTGGTTATACTTATCCCAGGAATGAAGCAAATACTAAGTATTATCCAAATTATCGTTTCGGTCTCGCTCATCTTTGTAATTATGATTCAGGCAAGGGGAACCGGTTTGGGCAGGACTTTTGGGGGAGGAGGAGGTACCTCTTTTTCCCGAAGAGGACTCGAGAAGCTTATTTTTAGACTTACATTCTTCCTAGTCGCGGTGTTTTTGATGATTTCCATCCTGCAACTGGTCATTTAAGTATGCCGAGTATTAGATATATTTTCCGGCTTGTTATTGCTTTCCTCTCGCGTTTCAGGGCGCTGATTGCGATAGGCATCGGTTTTGGAGTGGTTATATTCCTGGTTTTGAATTTTCTTCTACCCAAGTTTGGAGGATGGCAGACTGAGAGAATCGGTCTTTCGGGCCGCTACACTTCAAATTCTTTGCCAAACAATATTCTGGAAATGGTGGGTGACGGTCTTACAACTCTTGATAAAAATGGTACTGTTATTCCAAATCTTGCTTCTGCGTGGGACACTTCGGATAAGGGTAAGACTTGGGTCTTTAAAATAAAGCAAGGTATCAAGTGGCAGGACGGTAAGGTTCTAACCAGTAAGAATGTTGTTTATCAATTTTCCGACGCGGTAGTTAGCTATCCCGACAACCAAACAATTATATTTACTCTCCAAAATGCTTATTCTGCCTTTCCCGCGGTCGTTTCGCGTCCGGTTTTTAGATCGGGCCTCCTCGGGACCGGTGAGTGGAAGGTAAAAAACTTAAGTTTGGTAGGCGACTTTGTTGATCAAATAACACTAGAGAATGACAAGAAGCATACAATTGTTTACAAGTTCTACCCTACAGAAGAACGTCTCAAGCTGGCGTTTGAACTTGGAGAAATAGATGAAGCGACAGGACTTTTTGACCCTTCCCCCATTTCCGCTTGGCCAAAAATTAAGTTAAAAAATGTTACCAACAAAGGGGAATATGTAGCAATATTCTTTAATACGGGCGATAAAATTGTAGCCGATAAGAGCATAAGACAATCACTTTCTTACGCCACTAATAAGGATAACTTGGGGGGGGAGCGGGCAATCAGTCCTATAAGTGAAGATTCCTGGGCATATAACCCTCAAGTAAAGCAATATTCGTTCGATCTGGCAAAGGCCAAGTCGATAATTGGTGGATTATCCCCGGATCTCAAAAACAACTTAAGCTTAGTGCTAACAACCTCGCCCCTCCTTCTTCCACAGGCGGAGCAAATCCAAAAAGACTGGGACGCGGCTGGAGTTAAAACGTCACTGCAAGTAATGTCTAACCTACCAACAAACTATCAGGCACTCCTGGCTATATTTGATATCCCTGAGGATCCTGACCAATATTCGATATGGCATTCAACTCAGGTTCAGACAAATATTACTCACTATAGTAACCCCCGGATAGACAAACTGTTGGAAGATGGCCGGACTACGCTAAACGTTGAAGATAGGAAGCAAATATATTTTGATTTCCAGAGGTTTTTGGTCGAAGATTCACCTGCTATATTCCTTTATTATCCACGGACATACACTATCGACCGCTAGCTACTTTTTTGATAATTCAGCATTGACCAGGTTTTTTAAGTCCGAATAACTACTTGGAAGATTGTCAAGTTTTACTCCATTTAAATAAAAGGTCGGCGTGGCGTTAATATTTATCAGATTGCCATCCCTAGTATCACTTTGGACTTTATCTTTGACGACGGAGCTATCAATGTCGGTTTTAAACTTATCTATATCTAACCCAAGTGTTGTTGCGTAGCCGACAAAAATAGTTTTAGCGTCATTTGATACAGACCAGTCGTTCTGTGCCTCATAGAGTTTATCATGCATTTCCCAAAATTTACCCTGCAGCCCTGCAGCCTCTGCGGCTTGTGCAGAAATAGAAGAGTTTGCGTGTTGGCTCAATGGGAAGTTTCTAAATACAAAATTAACTTTTCCGCTAAATTCTGTTAGAAGCTGTTTAACCAGAGGATGATACTCGCCGCACGCAGGACACTGATAATCGCCAAACTCCACCAGAGTCACTTTTGCAGATGAGGATGCCGGCAAGTATATTCCGTTATCAATTCCGCTTGTTTCATAGTCACCTTTAGAAACTAAAATATTGGTGCTAACGGGCGCGTTTGAAGTAGAGGGCAAACCCGAATTTCCCCGGCTCATTAGAAAGACTCCTCCGGCGATTAATATTACCGTTGCGATGATCCCGATAATTAAACCTTTATCCTTAAACATGGCACCATTATAACAAGTTTTGAATTACTTGCGAAGGGTTATGCTATCTGCCACAATAAAATAATTAAATGAATACCCAGGCACTACTAAATGTGCAGTTTCCGTTTCTATTTCACTTAATCCGGTCGTACGGGTATTTTATTATTTTCCCGATCGTTGTAATCGAAGGTCCCGGAATAACATTTCTTGCGGGTTTTTTAGTTTCTCTAGGCTATCTTAACCCGTACTGGACTTATTTTACTGTACTTTTTGCTGATCTAGTTAGCGACGTTGCTTATTATGCGGCGGGCAGATGGTGGTTTAACTCAGCTTCCGGCAAAATCCTGACATTTTTTAAAATGGGGCCTAAAACTTTTTCCAGATTTGAAACCGTGTTTAAAAAACACAAAGGCAAGATTATGTTTTTCGGCAAACTCTCAAGTTTTATTGGGGGAGTAGTAATGTATATTGCGGGGCTAGTCAAGGTTCCGTTTGTCGAGTTTATCGTTATAAATGTTTTTGGGGCACTAGGAAAGACACTACTGCTACTTCTCGCGGGCTATTATATCGGCGGCCTGGTGCTTAGAATGGGGACTATTTTTGATTTGGCGTCAAGTATAGGCCTCATAGCCCTTTCTATTGTGTTATTCCTTATATATTTTGGAATAACGTCATTCTCTGACAAGTACATAAGAAAGGCTGAACGCTAGACAACTAGATCCTAAAAATAGGCGGGTTTCCCGAGAAGTTTGTCTAAAGTCACAAATTGGTATCCGTCGGCTGTTAGAAGGTCAATAATTTCCTCGATGCCCCTGGCCGTTTGGTTACCTCTATCGGAAATATCAATTATTGCACCGGGCCTCGCGCTTTTTATAACGTTTATAGCAATAGACTTCGAGTCAAGTTTTCCGGACGAGTTATTTGCGCTTACACTCCAGGTAACAATGTCGTAACCGTATTTGTTCAACGAAACGGCTCCCCAGATAGTTCTATAGCCCAATGTGGGCCTAAAAAACTTTGGCTTTACCCCGATAGTCTGATAAATGATGTCGTTCGTCTGATTGATATCCTTTATAAGTGCATTGGGGGTTTTTAGCATAGCCAAAACATTGTCGGAAGACGCGTGATTTCCTACCAAGTTTCCAGCCGAATAAATTTTTTTAACTATTTCCGGATCCTCCCTAACCTCTTTTCCGGTAATAAAAAATGTAGCTTTAACATTCTCTGTTTGGAGGACGCTAAGAATCTGGTCTGTGTCCGAGTTACTGTTATCTTTGTCTAAAGTAAGGGCAATTACTTTATTTTGGGTTTTGATGGAGGAGGTTGACCAAATATTTAAGAACGGAATGGCTCCCGCCAAAAACATTATGGCAAGTAGACACAACGCCAGCATTGTTATAAAAAAGGGTCGGTCATTAACAACATCATATGTTTCATATGACCTTTGTCTGATTACCTGAAAAGTGCCTGGTAAAGCCTTTTTTTTAATTAAATAGTAGACTGCATTAAGAATCACGTATTTAAAGGTTTTAAAAAGGCCAACAAAACGCCTTGCAGACGTTTTAACTTTTATACTGAAAGTGATTTTAACCTTGCCAATTCTCCTTAATCTCCAGCCCAGTTCCCGGTCCTCACCAACTTCTTCGGCTCCTTTATTTGTGTTAAATCCCCCCGCTTTGGTAAACGCTTTCTTTTTAACAGCGAAGTTCCACCCTTGTAGGGTTCCCGGGTAGTCTATGACCTTATCAACGAGTGCAACGATAGGAACAAGTGAACTACAAAGTAGTTTTAGCGGGGTATTGGTGCCAATAAGTTGGCAGGAGCCTCCGACTGCAACAATGTCTTTATTCTCGTTAATTTCGTCCACCATTCTTCGGATCCAGTCGGGAGGGACGATAGTATCAGCGTCTGTAGATAAAATAATCTCGCCAAGGGCCTGAGTAAACCCAGCCTGCCTTGCGAACGCCACTCCCTGTCTTTTTTCCGCTATGACGCGGGCTCCGTATACGGCGGCAATTTTGGGTGTCAGGTCCGAGGAGTTGTTATCGGCTACAATCACCTCGTATTTGCCGGCGTAGTCCTGTTCATTTAATGATTCCAGACACGATGGTAGCATTACAGCTTCGTTATAGGCAGGAATAACAACGCTGACAAAAGGGAGGTCGTTGGCCATAAAGACTATTATATTATGAAACTGCTTATGTTTACTACCTTGCCGAGTTGGCCTCTGTTTGTGTTAAAATGTGTCTATCCCCCCGCAAAATTGCTGGCAATTTTGAGAGGGCGTTCTTAACAAAATCTGCAAGATTTTGAAAGGAGAAGTAACGAAGCGTAGAGAATTGCCCTGCGTGGGCCAATTCGTTTAGCGTAGTTTACTTCGACGTGGTGGCTGTAGCTCAATGGTTAGAGCACTGCCCTGTGAAGGCAGGGGTTGCGCGTTCGAATCGCGTCAGCCACCCTCACGTTGTTCGGTTGTCTGACTTGCTTCGATAGTGCAGGCAGGGTTTGTTTATGCACACGAATCGCGTCAGCCACCCCGATTTGTTTCGGTGGAATTGGTTTCGTTACTACCATTGTGATATTATTCTTCTAGATATATGGCAAGTTCAAGTGAAAAGGACATCAATATTAATGAGGGTCGCAAGATTAATATTGGCTCTAAAGCTCTAGTAAGAACAATGATACAAGGCGGATTGGCAGCGGTACTCGCAGCTTGCGGAGCTACTTCAGAAGTGAAGAAGGATATTCCTCAAATATCTTTGAATGAAATTATAGCTAATCCGTCACTCTATTCAGAAGTTCCCTTATTTAAAACCAAGGGATATCCAGAACAGATCGACAAAATGATATATAAGGTACCTATTATACAAGAAGAGCCAGGTGGTCTTTGGCGATATGACTGGATAACTACAGAAACTGATACATATGAATTGCATCTTTTGCCCGACCCCCAATCTCCCTCAATAGAGTTTACAACCAGTGGTGGTAACTATTTTCCTGTAGTTCCTGTCGAACCGGGTTTGCCAGAGTTAAAGATAACCGATTTATATGAAGTTACAGGAACTGTTGTTCAGGTCAAAGCGGTTGAGAATAACAATGAAGTAGAGAAGTATATATTGGAACCGAATTTAGTAGAAAAAGTTGTAACCCCTGCACTTCCAACTAACAAATAAAAATAATTGAGTGGGTATAACTTTGATTGAGTGAGGATAGTTTGTTCGAT
>JBGQJK010000005.1:0-50534 GCA_041499035.1 Patescibacteria group bacterium | reverse complement strand
AGTGGAAGATCGCTGTTACCGGGAGACTTGTCTCTTGAGTTTCTTGCCCGGAGTGAATTTTGGAGCTCTGTGATTCTTTATAGTAACCATTTTGTCTGTCTTGGGAATTTTTACGGTTTTGCCCTTCATTGATATTACTCTGAAAGTTCCGAAACCAGAAAGAACAACTTTTTCACCCTTACTTAAAACCCTGCCGATTTCTTCAAGAAAAACTTCAACAGCTTCCGTTGCTCCCTTTTTGGTTAAGTGCGCTTTTCTTGCAACTTGATCAATAAGTTCCGGTTTTGTCATAATTGTCACAAGAATACGGCAATATTTTATAAATGTCAAGGAAAATGCGTGTCCCGCGAAATTTTAATGAAGTGAGGTCAAGCTTTCGGGCTTTTAGAATCCGTAATAAGATAGCGAAGTGTCCCCGACTCTTATTCTCGGTAAACCAAGACGTTGTTTTTTGCAAAGAATATTCCCCGGTGTTGTTGTAAATGCCGCTTTATATCCCAATGAAGATAAATAATTTTCTGCTGAAATACTATCGGGGCCGTACGGATAGGCAAAAATCTTTGGGCTATTTAAGCCTCTTTCCGCAAGCTGCGAGTCCGCGGTTGAAATTTCTTTTTCCATAACTGCAGTTTGAGTAACAACACTCTTGTGCGACCAGGTGTGATTTGCGAAAAGAACCGAACTAGTCATTCCTGAAATTTCCCCCCAGGTTAGATAGTCAGGATTCTCCATAAGTCCCGTGGGGACAAACACAGTAGATTTAAACCCAAGTCCACTTAAAATCGGGTATGCATCGGTATAAAAATCCTGATAGCCGTCATCGAAAGTCAGAAGAAGACTATGCCCGGGAATGGAAGTGCCCGAGTCAAAAAAATTCACCAGGTCGTTCATTGTTACCGTGTTATAATTTTTGCTTTTGAGATACTGCATTTGGGCCTGAAAAACGTCGGTGTAAACAGTTAACTTTGTTTGTTTTTTGGCAACAGCCGCATCCCGGGATTGAATATGGTGGTACATAAGTACCGGAAGACGCACGCAAGGCCCATACAAAGTGTTCATCTCGGCAAAAGTTAAAGGCTTGGGGGATGGCGTTGGGGAGGGGGTAGGAGTAGGAGTTGGCAGCGGTTTATTAACAATTTCCGAAAATTTATTTTGTGGCACAATTCCCGATAGTAAACTATTCGAGCGTTTTTGAGTCAAAAAGAAGACACCAATAAGAACAACTATCAGTAAAACGGCATCAAGGAAAATATAGAATAGCCTACTTTGCTGACGTTGTTTCTGTTGCCCTGACCTCACGGATGACCGAGACTTTGATTTGGCCTGCATATGAAGCTTCATTTTCGAGTTTTCTTGCTATATCATGTGCTATTACAGTCAATTTGTCATCATCAACCTCGTCCGGATTAACGATTACCCTTACATCGCGCCCCGCCTGGAAAGCATAAACTGTGTCGACCCCGGCAAAACCCTTGGCAATAGTTTCAATATTAGTCATTCTTTTTACGTAATCTTCATGCGGTTCATAGCGCGCGCCAGGACGGGATCCGGAAATTGCATCCGCCATCCAAACAATCACAGACTCATTTGAAGAAAAAGGTTTATCTTCATGATGTTCCGCGACACAAGCTATAACTTCTTTTGGAAGTCCATATTTTTTAAGTAGATTTACTCCGAGCTCTACATGATTGCCCTCTTCGTCGGTTACAATTTTACCCACATCGTGAAGCAAGCATCCAAGTCGCACAACATCGGCGTTGGCACCCATTTCCTGGGCAATGGCGACACCCATTTTTGTTTCTTCTATCGTGTGTATTCCAAGGTTTTGGCCGTAGGAAGTTCTAAATCTGAAGCGCCCGATAAGCCGCATAAGCTCTACGGGTAAGTTGTAAACCCCACACTCATGAGTGATTTTTTTACCTTCTTCAAGAAGAACATCCTCCATACTGGCTTTGACTTGCCGAATAACCTCCTCGATTCTGCTGGGTTGAATTCTGGCGTCCTTGATAAGAATCTCAAGCGCTCTCTTGGCAATTTCCCTGCGGACTGCATCGAAGCTTGAAAGCCTAATTTCGTTTGTTTCGTCGATTTCAATCTCCACCCCGGCTTCTTTTTCAAAAGTACGGATGTTCCTGCCCCCCGCCCCTATAATTCTACCTTTAGCATCTTCATTGGGAACAGTTACGGAGGAGACTGTATATTCGGCAACATAACTGGTTGCGCCGTGCTTCATAGCATCAAGGAGAATTTCCATACCTTTGTCGTGGGCTTCTTCTTTGATTTTTTCCTCGGCTTGGCGGATTTTTTTAGCAATTTCGCCGGTCAGCTCTTTTTGAACTTCCTCAAGGAGAACCTTTTTGGCCTCGTCTCGGGTCATGTTCCCAATCTTCTCCAACTTCTTAATGTCGTCGTTTGTCATAAATTTGTGAAGTCAAAGAAGCAGGGGTTATTTAATCCCTGTGGCGAAAGAAGCTAAATTTTGTGCTCTTTTAACCATATTCTTTGACTCTAGAGAGTATTTTACTATTTTTTAGCTCGATTGACAATATCAAACTGGTTGATTATGATGAGGTATGGCTGAGATTGACCAGCAAGGGAAATCTGACTTCGTGATGAATGAGTTGATGCCAGGCATGAAAGGTAGACCAATTCCTCCAGAAGAGATGGTCTTACGACCAAATCAGGTTCAGGAATTTGTTGGAGCGGTCCAAACTAAATGGGGTGAAGCTTCTGCAGTTCTTACTCGGGCGCTTTTTAGTTCAGTCTTCCGTAAAGTCAAGTAACTATCTCAATCACGTCCCAGGAGAAGCCCTTGCCGGCCAGGTACTGGGCCATTTTTTGCTTGGCGAGCCTAGGTTCCAAATTTTTCCACTTATACATTTTCTTGGTAAGGAGTTCTTTGGCCATTTTCTCTTCATCAATAACCGTTTCGCCAAAGGCTTCGTCAATAATTTCCTTGCCGATTCCTTTTTGCCTAAGTTCCATTTGAATTATCCTTTTGGATTTATTCTTAAACTGAATTCTTTGATCGATCCACCATTTGGCAAATTTAGTGTCGTCCAAAAGTTCGAGGTGTATTAATTTTTCTATTAGCATATGATGCATCGATGCATCGAAGTCTTTCCTTTTGAAATAATCTATAAACTCTTTCTTCGATCTGGGGCGTACCATAGCAAACCTCAAAGTCTTATCCAAATCTTTCTGATATTCCGCTTTCTTGACAATTTCCTCTATCTCTTTTTCCGTCAGCTCCTGATTTACTCTCAAGTTAAGAAGTACAAAGTTGTCTAAATCAATTCCAAAGCCGAATTTATCATCCAAATAAACACTGACTCTGTTTTTGTTTTTCTGTTGTTTGATAGAGGTAATGATAGGCATGCTTGAACAATTCCGATTCTGATGATAGCATATTAGCCACAATGAAAGACGTTGTTAAACCTTTCACCAGTATAGACAGTCAAACATCCAGGCCGGTTATTGAATCAAAATACCAACCGTGGATAGATATGGTGCGTGATTTACTGGATAACGGTCAAGAAGTCAGAGTCGATGTTCCGCCAGAATATGCAAGAAATAAGGGTGTTTTTATTAATGGGATAAGAAAACCGATCGAACATAGTGGGATGCACCTCAGCGTAACGAGAAGGGTGGAAAACAAAACCAAAAAATTTTTCTTTGTCTTTTCGAAAAAAGAAGAGTCTTAGTCCTCTTTTTCCTCTTCTCCGATTTCTTTGGGAAGCTTTTTGCCGGAGGCAACCATCTCGCGGATTTTTTTGTCTATTTCGTCGGCAATTCTGGGATGATCCTTAAGATAAAGTTTGGCCGCTTCTTTCCCTTGTGCAATTGGTTTACCTTCATAATTAAAGAATGATCCGCTCTTGCCGATCAGACCAAGTTCAAGTCCCACGTCGAGTAGTCCACCGGTCTTTGAAATTCCCTCAGTTTCCATTATGTCGAACTCGGCCACCCTAAGGGGAGGCGCAACTTTATTCTTGACTATACGAGCGCGGTGGCGCGACCCAATTACCTTTTCTCCATCTTTAAGAACTTCAATTCTTCTTAAATCAATGCGGACTGATGAGTAAAACTTAAGTGCCAATCCTCCCGGGGTTGTTTCGGGATTGCCAAACATGACTCCGATTTTCTGTCTGAGCTGGTTGGTGAAGATCAACACTGTTTTTGATTTTGAAATTGCGCCGGTAAGTTTCCTTAAAGCTTGGCTCATCAAACGGGCCTGCATTCCCATAACTGCGTCGCCCATTTCACCTTCAAGCTCTGCCCGCGGTACAAGCGCGGCAACTGAGTCCACTACCACAACATCAATTGCTCCCGAGCGGATTAAAGTTTCGGTAATTTCTAGCGCCTGCTCGCCTGTATCCGGTTGGGACATTAATAAGTTGTCTAGATCCACCCCTAGAATTTCGGCGCGCTGGGGGTCAAGAGCGTGTTCAGCATCAACAAAAGCACATTGTCCGCCAAGTTTTTGCGCCTCTGCTATAACTGCTAAAGCTAAAGTGGTTTTACCCGAAGCTTCAGGTCCGTAAACTTCAATAATTCTTCCTCTCGGGAATCCACCAACCCCAAGCGCAAGGTCCACTGCAATGGAACCGGTTGAGATGACATCAATTTTATATCGTTGGCCATCATCGCCGCCAAGACGCATAATAGAACCCTTACCATATTGTTTTTCTATCTGATCCATCGCCAAGCGTATTGCTGCGAGTTTTGCGGAGCCGCCTTCTTGTTTAACCGGAGCTTCTGTTTCGGGTTTCTTTTGTTTAGCCATTCCGCTACTTTTTTAGCATGACGTCTGTTAAAATACAAGAGCTAAAAACGGGGTGTAGTTCACCGGTAGAATAGGCGCATGGGGTGCGTCTGAACTGAGTTCAATTCTCAGCACCCCGACCAAAAGTCGGACCTTCATATTTAGGAAAACAAAAACGTGGGGAGGAAAAAATGAGGGGTGCGAAGCTAACTCACCCGTCGGGTGGTGTTTCCATCGTGGGTTATAACACTGAGTGAAATCGAAGCGGAGGAAAAGGGGACAGAATTATTTTGTTTAGCTACTTGTATCTGAAAAAAGTTTGTCGTCCTTTTCCCCGGTATCAATTAATACCCCCATTTGATCTTCAGCGAGTGTGAACATACGATTATGAACATCGTTAGTTAGTCTAAATACTCCTTTTGGTTCTAATTCGACAATGTGATCACCAGGATTTAAGTTAACAGTTTCTCCGTTAACCCCTTTTTTAATTGTACTCGCAACTTGAAGCTCTCGAGCTTTTTGTCCTTCTTGTAGTATCCCCATATAAAAGAATTATAAGTTGTTTCGACTAATTGTCAATTTAGATTGTGAAAAAAATCGTGAGGAGGAAAAGGGATTATAAATTGATCTCAAAAATTTCTAACGGGCTTTTGTTGTAATCCGTATACCGTACCCAATAGGGTTGGGTTTTTAAATAGACCTGATCTTTGTGGTTTTCGTATTTTTTAGAACTTGGAGTTTTCTTAAAATATATTTCTTTATATCTTGTCAGCTCGTCCCCAGTTAATGTGGATATTGTTCCTTCATATTGAACCGTTATTCCTTCTGTATTTCCGAAAACAGCCGCAACATTTGGGTTACTTTGAACATTCAGATACTTTCGAGTTGTTGTATAAGTCCCGAATATTAAACTTAAGTCCTCGTCCGCGGCAAAGCCAACAAGCGCCGCCTCCGGCTTGCCGTCCTTAGCTGTTGTGGCAATAATCATATGTATTTGAGTATCTAAAAAGTCGCGTATTAATTTTAACTTGTCCACACATGGATTATATCAAAAACAAATCGTGTCCATTCGACTTCGCTCAGGATTGTAAGGGAGGAAAAGGGGGAAGCAAAACTGAAGTTTTTTATTTTTTGGGGCGAGTTAGAATGTAAGACCATTTCCCTTCATGCTCTCCTTTGTATTCAAAGCCGGAACGTTCTACAGATTTTTGGCTCGATTCGTTTCCAATTGTTATTTCGCAAAAAACTTCGTCTAAGTGAAGCTGATTAAAAGCAAAGTCTACCAGCAGTCTGCGTGCTCTACCTGCATAACGGTTTCCGATATATTTCTTTCCAATCCAAGAGCCTAATTCGGCGCGATTTGAATCGGCTGGCATAAGATTGTCTGATCCTACCATTAAATCGCCGTCCCAAATTCCAAACCTATACTTTTCAGGAGGGTTTTTGCTATTTGTCTTAATAACACTTTCCCTTACAGATTCTACTGTTGGGTACTTAGATGCGGTCTCGTCGCCGGGCTGACTTAAATGCGCGCGATCAGAATCGACAAGTTGAAAATACGGGTCAGCATCCTCAATAACAAGTTGTTTGAGCGAAATAGTATCTTCTTCATCGTGCAATATAATCCTTACCGTTGACTGTGATCCTTCGGTAACGTTCTTTACTGTCTTTTGTTTGTCCTCTGTACTCATATAAGCGGATATATTCCGAGGCTTAACGTTTTGGAGATTGTTTCTTACGACGGCTCTTGCCGCCCATGCCAACCATTCTGCGCTGACGGATTCTGCTATCACGGGTTAAAAGCCCTAATTTTTTAAGCGGGACTCTGTTCTTTTCAACAGAAAGTTTTACCAAAGAGCGGGAAAGACCCAAAATTACCGAAGCTAGCTGTCCCTGTTTACCTCCGCCGGAAGTCTTTGCAGTAAAATAATATTTGTCGGAAGTTTCTGTCGCGCCAAAAGGTTTAGCTAAGGCTTTCTTGGCAAGTTCTCCTTCAAAATACTTGGTTGCGGGCATGCCGTTGACCATATTTTCCCCTTTGCCACGGAAAAGTCTGACCCTGGCGGTTGCTTCCCGCCTTCTGCCTACTCCGTACATGTAATCAATCTTTTTTACTTTTGCCATATTACTTTGCCAGTTGTTTTTCGTATGGGTTTTTGTCCCCGACAACTACTTTTAGCCTTAACATTCTCGGATCCCTGAGTCTGTTATTAGGAAGCATACCAGAAACGGCATGTTCAATTATACGCTCGGGGTGAACATCCATTACCTGAGCATAGCTTCTTTCTTTAAACCCGCCCGGGTAACCCGAATGTGTTCTATAGGCCTTTTGCAAACCTTTTTTGCCCGTAACCTCAACTTTCTCGGCATTTAGAACTACCACAAAATCCCCCATATCCATATGGGTGGAGTAGGTAGCCTTATGCTTGCCTGTTAAGTAGGTTGCAATTTTAGTACACAACCTGCCCAAAACTTCCCCTTTGGCATCAAGTAAATGCCAATCTCTTACTACTTCTTTGGCTTTTGGTTGATAAGTTTTAATCATAGTAATTAGTTGTTAGGAATTAGGACTTAGTTTTTGCCTTAATTTCCTTTTTTACTACTTTTTTTGTTTTGACCGCTTTTTCTTTCTTGTCTTTTTTACTAACTTCTAATTTCTTACTACTAATTTCCACTTTCTCCGTCCACTCTATTCTGGCCATTTTAGCATTATCTCCGCGCCTTGCCGGGAGCGATGTAATTCTGGTAAAACCGGATTGTCTTGTTTTAAAGAACGGGCCAATTTGCATGAACAGGATGTCATTTATTTTTCTTTGATTATCAAGGTATGCAAGGGCACGGCGTCTGGAGGAAAGATCTGCTTTTTTAGCCAACGTAATCATATGCTCAAGATCCCCCTGAACTGCTTTGGCTTTGGCCATAGTTGTTTCTATTTTGCCACTAAGGATCATGCTCCTAACGAGCGTTGCGAATAAAGCTTCTCTGGCCGGACGGGATCTACTTAGTTTTCTCCCAAAAACTTTTTTATTCATAGGGCTAAATTACTTAATAGCGAGGAACTCGACACCTTTTGTTCCGAGTGCGGCGGCAATAATTTTGAGGGATTTCTCACCCAAGTTCCTGACTTTGACTAAATCTTCTTTCTTGGCATATGCCAACTGTTCTACTGTTTCAAAGCCGGCTTTTTGGAGAGCGTTTGCGACTCTTGTTGGAAGTCCTACTTCTTCTACCGAGAGCTTGCCTGTTGCACCCAAGTCATTAACAACTACTTCTTCCTTTTTCTCAACTTTCTTGGGACTCACTATCTGACCAAAGTAGGAAAGAAGGATTTTTGCGGATTCGGCAACGGCAGCTTTAGGAGTAACTGTTCCGTCTGTCCAAACTTCCAAAGTCAGCTTGTCGTAATTGGTTAATCTTCCGACACGGGTTTCTTCAATTTTGTAGCTGACACGCTTAACCGGGGAGAAAGATGCATCAACCGGAATAAGGCCAATCGAGCCGCTCTCGCGCTCTTCTGCGGGAGAATAACCAACTCCACTTTCGACTGTAATTTCTGCGGAAAGTTTGGAGCCTTTATTTAGGGTTCCGAGCGGGAGATCGGGATTGGCAACTTTCAAGCCCCCCGAAACTTTAATTTCGGCTGCAGTAAACTCACCGGCTTTGGTCACATCCAGTGTGGCTTTTGTGGCTTTTTCGGTAACCCCCTGGAATCTGACTTTCTTGAGGCTAAGAATGAAATCAACTATGTCTTCCTTCATTCCGGTTAAGGATGAAAACTGATGCTTTACTCCCGCAATTTTTACGGAAGTAATGGCGCTGCCTGTAAGTGAAGTCAAAAGTACACGCCTGAGGGAATTCCCGACTGTTAGCCCATAGCCCTGCTCTAGCGGGGTTAAGACAAATTTGCCAAAATCGGTTCCTTTCCCTTCTTCTTTAATCTCAAACATTGGTTGATTCATATTTTGCTTCGTAACTTTGGTATTTTACCTTTAATACGGCCCTTTTTCAATACCGAACTTCAAGGTTAATTCCTGCTTGAACAAACGATCCTCAGCCGTCTAACGACTGTAGAATTCTACAATATCCTGCTCGCTGATTGCCTCCGCTATATCTTCCCGCTTCGGCAAACGTGCCACTTTTCCTACGGCTGCCTTACGGGCAAGCCAGGAAGCTACTTTAAAATCTTTAAGGTCCAGGGTTTTCTTGACCTCGGGAATGTTTAATCCCTTGCCGTCCAGGGAAACCGTATCGCCTACCGTTACCTGAAATGACGGAATATTAACTTTTTTTGCGTTAACCAGAACGTGTCTGTGGGAAACCAATTGTCTGGCTGCAGGGCGGCTGGGCGCAAAACCAAGCCTATAAACGATGTTATCCAGGCGCCTTTCCAGTTTGACCAAAAGAGCTTCACCTGTGTTACCTTTGGATTTAAAAGCCTCGGTCATGTAGCGTTCGAATTGCGCTTCCATTATTCCGTACATGCGCTTAACTTTTTGTTTTTCCCTTAGCTGTCGGCCGTATTGAGACGAGCCACGGGTTCCTTTTGGCCCATGAACGCCCGGCGGAACCTGAAGCCTTGTAAGTTTTGTTCCTGCACCAAACAAATCAAAATTTTCCCTTCTACTCAATCTGTCTTTTGGTCCTGTATAACGCATATTCTTTTAAACTCGCCTCTTTTTCTTAGGCCTCGGGCCATTGTGTGGCACCGGCGTAACGTCAGCAATGAGTGCTATTTTAACCCCTGTAGCCCGGATGGCACGGAGTGCCGCATCCCGTCCCGCTCCCGGCCCTTTAACATAAACTTCAACCTCTTCAACTCCAAAGTCGTTCTTGGCTTTGCCCAAAACTTTTTCCGTGGCGCTCGTTGCAGCATACGGAGTTGCTCGCCTGGTTCCTTTAAATCCGGATGCCCCCGAAGAGCCCCAGGCTAAAGTTTCACCGTTTTCATTAGTTACAGTTATTAGGGTGTTGTTAAAAGACGCGGAAACAAAAACTTTCCCGAGTTTTGACTCCTTCCTTGTGTTTTTTTGTTTGGTTGCCATGTTATTTCTTTGCTTCCTCGGTCTTTGCTACCGTCATTTTGGATAATAGTTCTTTCTTAAAAGCGCCTACAGTTTTCCTTTTACCCCTCTTTGTGCGGGCATTTGTTCTGGTTCTTTGTCCCCTGACAGGAAGCCCCCTGGTATGCCTGACTCCGCGGTAAGAACCGATTACCTGCAAGCGTTGAATGTTGCCCCTGACAGTCCTAACCAAATCTCCCTCAATCGAATACTTTTCAAGCTCGAGACCTATCTTAGCAACTTCGTCGGCCGTAAGGTCGGACATACGCTTTTTATGGTCCACTTTGGCTGCCTCCATAATTTTTTTGGACAAAGCCCAGCCTAAACCTTTAATTTTGGTTAAGGCGAAATCTACTTTCCAGTTATCTTGTAAGTCAACTCCTGCAATTCTTGCCATTATCCTTGTCTTTGTTTGTGCCTGGGGTTTTTGCAAATAACGTACAAAACGCCCTTGCGCTTAACAATCTTGCAATCTTTACATCGTGGTTTAATTGAACTTAGAACTTTCATGATATTATTCTTAAAATTTATATACTATTCTGCCCTTAGCCTCGTCATACGGAGTCATTTCTACCTTGACCCTGTCTCCCGGGAAAATCCTGACGTATGCCCGCCTCATTTTGCCCTTGAGAGTCGCCAAAACCAGCCTCCCATCGGTAAGTTCCACCCTAAACATCGTATTTGGCAATGCCTGGGTAACTTTCCCCTCAACCTCGATCGTGCCTTGATTTTTCATTAATAAGAAACAAATTGACGCTCACCGCGTCAAAACAATTGGTCCCTTCGTAGTTACCGCAATACTATCTTCAAAAAGTCCTGACATTTTACCATCACGCATGGCAATTGTCCATCCGTCGGGCAAAACCTCAACGCGGTCTGAGCCTTGAGCGTACATTACCTCGATTGCCAACATCATTCCAGGCACGATTTTAGGCGAGTCCTGGACCCTCCCAGGCACAAAACAGGGGATTTGAGGCTCTTCATGTAGCTCTCTACCAACCCCATGGCCAACCAGAGCCTTTATTGTAGTATAGCCTGCGCCTTCTATAGTCGATTCTATGGCCTCGGAGATATCATAGATATAATTACCCACTTGGGCCGCTCTTATTGCCTTTTCCAAGGCATTTTGGCCGATATTAAGGAACTTTTGGTTATCCGGACTTAGATTTATCCCGACCGAAATTGAGGTGTCTGTGTGGAAACCTTTATAGTAAAGGCCTACGTCCACGCTCACCAAATCCCCGTTTTTAAAAATGACGTCCTTTTTGGGTATTCCGTGAACCAGCTGCTCATTAACGCAAATACATGTAACCCAGGAGTAACCGGGGACTTTATTGAACGAACCCTCCGCGCCTTCTTCTTTAATAAGTTTTACTGCCAGGTTTTCTATATCGAGAGACGAGACGCCCGGCTTAACGGCCTCAGCAAGGGCTTTTTTTACCCGTGCAAGGCGTTTACCCCCCTCAAGCATAGTTTGTATTTCCTCAGGAGTTTTAAGATCGATCATTTTTCTTGAAGTTTCCTAACTATATTCTCCAGATCCTTAGCTATTTCATCAATCGGCCTCTCTCCGTTTACACGAGTCAACTTGCCTTTCTTGTCCAAAAAATCTATGAGCTCTTTGGTATTATCCTGATAGTACTTAAAGCGGACTTTTACCGATTCCGGATTATCGTCCTTCCTTTGAATCAATTTACCTCCGCATTTGTCGCAGATGCCTTCCTTCTGACTAGGTTCAGTTATGATATTGAAATTTTCTCCACAGTTTTTGCATACTCTTCTTGCCGAAATTCTCTTAACAGCCTCTGCTTCAGATACATCCAAGGAAAATACAATATCTATATCGTGACCCTCAGTATGTAAAAAGTTAGCCAAAGCTTCATATTGGGGAATAAATCTTGGAAACCCTTCAAATAAAATATTGCTTAAATCGGTTTTTTTAGAACCAAGAAAATCCAAAACATACATCGTCATTTCTTCGTGCGGTATAAGCTTTCCGGAATCGACTATTTCTTTAATTCTTGCATCTTTTTCAGCCAAGGTTCGGGAGATTTCACCCGTTGACAAGTGATAAAGGCCAAGCTTTCGACATAATATTTCTGCCTGTGTTCCTTTACCTGAAGCCGGTGAGCCAAGTAGAACTATATTCATATTATCTAATTAGCCGGTCGTAGCGCCCCATGACTAGCTCCCCTTCCATTTCGCGGATAATCTCAAGGGCAACCGAGACAACGATTAAAATACTGGTGCCTCCTATTGCCAGATTGTTGGCGCCCACAAAATTCCGGAAGAACGAAGGCAGAACCGCGATAAGGCCTAAGAAGGCTCCGCCCACCAAAGTCAAACGGGAAAGAACATGACTAAGGTATTTTTCCGTTTCTTTGCCTGGCCTGATTCCGGGAACAAACCCTCCACCTTTTTGTAAATCCTCGGCAATCTTTTCCGGATTAAATACAACAGCGGTATAAAAATAAGTAAAGCCAAAAACCAGGAAGAAATATACAATGTTATAAACCACACCCTGAGGGTTAAATGCAGTGGCGAGACCCCTGGCAAAATTGGCAACCCCGGCATTGGGAACGTTAGCCAAAAATTGCCCGAGAAGTGACGGCAAAAGGACCAAAGACACCGCAAAAATTATAGGTATCACTCCTGCCTGATTAAGCCGTAATGGGAGGTAGGAAGTTGCCCCGAGACCACTCTCGGTTCTCCGTTTGGCATAATGGATGGGAATTTGCCTGGCGGCTTCGCTAATAAAGATAACTGCGCCAATTATGGCTACTGCCACAAGTAAGAAAATTCCGACTTTTAAAATATCCTGTGAACCGATAACACTCGCCGATTGACCCAAAGTAATCGGAAGCCTGGCGATAATTCCGGTAAAGATTAGGACGGAGACTCCGTTTTTAAATCCATATTCGCTAATAAGCTCCCCCAGCCAGACAGCAAAAACCGTTCCGGCTGTCATGGTTATTACAAGTGAAAGAAGCTGAAGAGGCCCTAAATTAGGTAAAACGTGCTGGCCCTTAAGAAGAGCGTACATGCCGAAGGCCTGCAAAGCAGCCAGAGGAACGGTTAAAAGCCTGGTATATTGATTGATTTTTTCCTGACCGTACTCGCCTTCTTTTTGCAAGGCCTCAAGACTTGGAATTACATAGCCTAATAGTTGAAAGATAATGGAGGCGTTGATGTAAGGATTAAGTCCCAATGCCAGAATGGAAAAGTTGGCCAAAGTTCCGCCGGAAAAGACGTCAAGGAGCGAGAGAAGCGGACTTCCCAAAAAGAGGGCTGAAAGTGTATTCCGGTCGATTCCGGCTGCCGGAATGTGTGCGGCCAACCTAAAAACTACCAAGATGACCCCCGTGACTAATATTTTCTTCCTCACCGAAGGAGTTTTTATTGATTTAGCCAGGAATTGCCAGATTTTATTGAGCATTCGAATACCGATTATACCAACATTCTGATCCTAAAGACAGAGCGGGAAGTAAAGCTATTGCCGGAACGGGAGCCTGCGCTCCATCATAAGCTCATCTACTGTGTTGCCGTCTCCCATTTTATAGGGCTGGATTCCAACTTCAATAAAATCAAATTTATTATAAAGCCCAACGGCCGGTATCATGTCTTTATTGACCGTTAGGTTTACTTTTTTTAGATTTGGCTTAGCGGAAAGCTCTTTTAACATTCCCTGCATTAGTATTGCTGATATACCCTTACCCCTGTCTTCTTTTGGCACATAAACCGAAATTATTGTGGCGGTATCCTCGGAATCCTCTTCCATAAAAGCTCCGATCATTCCGACCAATTTGCCGTTTTCCCTCGCAAATAAAAGCCAGTTCCTGTCTCCTCCCAAGCCGTTAACAAGCCTGCGTTTCCATTCTTCATCGGGATATTCAACGTTTTTTTGGTAAGAGGCACCAAAAGCCTGGGGATCTTCCTTAAGAGCCCTTAACCTTAATGCTTTATATTCCTGCCAGCTTTCGACCGGAAGCTTAACTATCTCCATAGTTGAGTATAACAAAATCAAAGTTTTAGAGATCAAATGATATAATTACGGTTGATGAAATTTTTTGTTTTACTCTTCTTGATTGGTGTAATTGCCGGAGCGATTTATTTTATTTTAAGAAAAAGGAGGAAAATCGCGCTTGCTGTAGCCGGCATAATCGGAATAGTTTTAACATGCCTTCTTATCATTGTTGTCCATAGAGCCGATACCGCCCCCGACACCTGGTGTAGCAATTTTCAAAACTCCACATCCTTCCCGCCGGCCGAATTGAAAACGTCAACGGATTATTTTGAAAAAGGCAATTACGATTACGACACAGGTAATTGCAAGCAGGCTATCACCGATTACACAAAATCGATTGAGATGAATTTCAAATACCCCCAAGCTTATAACAACCGTGCTTATACATATATGAGAATGCGGGATTATAAAGACGCCCTCACAGACCTAAACAAAGCTCTCGAGCTGAACCCGAATTATGTCAATGGTCTAATGAACCGCGGCGATATCCACAATTATTATTTTGAAATGGATAAAGCAGCCGCAATTGCGGACTACGAAAAAATTATTTCTATAGCCGGCACTAAAGGCACTAGTGTTTGTGGACATCTTTTCCTAGCACAGCATAACGGCTGGAACCTAGGAACTATTTTGGCTATGCCCTTTGAGGTCATGAACTGTAGAGGTGGAAATAACTAACCAAGAAGTTTTGATTTAAAGTTATTAAGAGTTCCTTTATCCTTCATTCTTAAAACATCGAGAACAAGTTCGTCTCCCCAATACTTGTCCGACAAGACTATGTCTACAAACTCCGCAAATGAACATGTTTTTGTTTCCGACTTCTCCCCGGAATCAAGTTTGAGATCTGCGGTTTTCTTGCAATTTTTTGCGATATATATATAAACGTCCCAATCAAGTTTATACACAGGTTGATAAATTTTATAAAGCTCCCAAGTATCCGAGGTCATACCTGATTCTTCCAAAAGCTCTCTTTTGGCTGCGGCCAAAGGTTCTTCGCCCTCGTTTATCCGTCCGCCGAATATTGCATAAAAATCTTTCTTAGTCGGCTGCGATTGATGTGATAAAACTATCTTACCGTCCTTAATTGCTATTACCTCAGCTGTATAGTTTTTCTTTATTATCTCGAAAGTCTTTTGGCTGCCATCAAACATTTTTTGCTGCCATTGGTAGACATCAAAAATTATGCCTTTAAAAACCCTTTTTGCCTTAGGAGGAACTTTCATACTGCGTTTTTGTCTAAGAAGTCTTTTAATGCCGGCATGTCTTTTTTACCGGCGTCGTAATGGTATGAAGTAATACCCACCGACTCTGCACTTTTTACGGCATCCGGGTTATGTTCAAAGTAGATAACGTCATCTGCCTTTAGATCAAAATGTTTAAGCATCTCTCTAAAATATTTCGGGTCGGTTTTATCCGGATTATGTTTCATCGTAAAAAGTTCGTAGGGCAAACCGGTTAAGCTAAAGGGTACCATTTGTTCATCGTTTGCATTCGTCAAAATGATTTTCCTGTTTGGGTACTTTTCCAGAAGCTCATACATGGGGAAGTAAATCCCTTTTCCTTCAATAACAAAGGTGCCCACCGCGTCAACCAAAATGGTTTTCATACTTGATTATAGCAAAAAAAGCCAAGAATTTACCTTGCCGGGAGGACAACTTTTTGCCAATCTGTGGCGATCATATTTTGTGCTTGCAGGAGAGTCATTGAGCCGCTGCAAACCAGCAGGTGGAGATAATTTTCAACCAGATCTTTTTCGTGGAAACCGGGCCGCGGCTCCGCAGCTTCCGGCCATAAGTTGGCAACATCGTTTGACCCGCCAAGTTCGAGTGAAACTAAATGGTCAACTTCATATTCCCCGGTTGTGTGAGTTGTAATTCCGTACTCGGCATAAACGTCATTTTTTTCCGACTCGGGAACACTCCTTACATTTTTGCTGTAGCCGGGAACACAAACTTGCGACGCTGTTACTTCAGGAAAAATATCTCCTGGGGTGCATAAAGAGTCGGGAAGTTTTCCGTAAGTCACACAGCCGGAAGTTTTCATTCTTTTCCCAATATCCGCTCCTAAAACTTGGTTACCCATCGGGGAAGGCTCGACTGCCGCTAAGTTAGTAGGAACCGGGGCAGATTGTTTTTGCAAATGTCTCTGGACAAACGGCAAAGCAACTAGTATCAGGGCGATAACCGTGAACAAAATATCTCTGGTACTTTTGCTCATGTTTGAAGTATACCAAAAACAAATCGTGGGGAGGAAAAGCTCGGATAACTTGTATTTACACTCGGAATAGTATTAGATGACTATATAGATATGTTGAAAGGGGGTGAGTGATGTGTTTGGAGGATTTTTAGATACAATGCCGGCTTGGTTGTTTATTTCTGCCCATTTGGTCCTTTTAGGAGTTGGTCTTTGGGCAGCAAAAACTGCAATGGATAAAAAGTTGAAATATGCCAAAGCTTTTTGGCTTTATCCGTTGGTACACGTTGGTTTCCTTTCATTTTTCTTATTGGGTGCGTTAACTTTTAAAGCAGCTGTTTTGGTTGAGCAAATGCTCGTTGTGGTAATGGTGGTTTGGATAGCAAAGGAAGCTTAACTTAAAAACTCCAGAGACAGGGAGTGTCTGTTGTTGTTTTGTGTAAATTTAGCGAAATCCCCGATCGGGGAGGAAAAGGGGGTAGAAGTTTCAAGTTCCATCAAGTGTTCCTGATTCCTTATTGAGTATCAACGAAATCACACCCTGGTTTGCCACATAATCCGGAATCGCGGAAAAAGGTGATAAAACTGAGTAGACATTGCCCATTCGGGATAATACATGTTCAAGCTCAACACTGTCATTGTTAACGGTCGCAAAAAATGAGACATGAGCGCGATCTGGGTTGAAATTTAACGTTTGTTGCCGCAAAGCAAGATACTGAAGAAGCATAAGATTATCGACCTTCGGAGAGCTTAGGGCACTTTCTATATTGGCTAAAACATCTACAGGATCGTGGTCTGTCATGTGCCCACAAGTATAAATACTTCAACTTTAGTGTCAAGTTTAATAGGAAAGCCAAAATCATGTTGTACTCTTTGCAATAATTCGGTTATGAATAATTTGGAAAAATATCTTAAAAAAATCGGGACTACTAAAATGTGCCCAGCCGCATTTATTTTTAAAAATAAAAGACTATTAATTGGTCTCCGAAACTACACTCCCGATAAATGGAAAGAGATTTCAGTTTGGACAGCCCCAGGTGGAAGATGTGATATTGGCGATACTCTGGAAGAGACATTGCGGAGGGAAGTCGCGGAAGAAGTCGGAATAACTGATTTAAAAATTACAGATTTCCTTGGAATGGTCCCCGGGGCAAAAGAGGGCGACATTCTATTTGTTTTCAAAGCAGAAACAAATCAGGAACCGCGACTTATGGAGCCGGAAAAATTTAGCGAGTGGAAGTGGTGTCCTTTATCTGAAATTCCTGAAAATTTTATAAACTCCGCGTCACTAAAACTTATTAAGGCTTAACTGTTTTTGATAATGAAAGTGTAAAACAGGTCTGCAAGTTTCTGATGCGATTCTTGTTCCAGATGATATCCGTCTTTCTTGCTTGGGGCCACATATTCTTGGAGATTAATGTAAAAACAATTATTTTTGCTTGCAAGCGCTTTGTAAAATTCTGGCAATTTACGTGACTTGGCCTCTCCATCTTTATATTTTTCTTCAACACCACGCACCGATTCGTCAATAATTGGAGGACAAACCAGAAGAATTTCTGGAAGATTTGTTTCTTCTTCAACAGAAAAGAACTTTATGGCATCAAGCAATTTTTGGATTCCTTTCGCAACTCTCTCCGGTTCCCGAGCAAATCTTTCCTTCAGGTCGTTTGTTCCAAGCATAAGAATTATCAAATCAATCGGATCGTGCGTTTCTAAACATGGTCTTAAATATTGCAAACCACTTTTACCAATATGTTTTGGGTCGTCAAAATCGGTAGTTCTACTATTGGTCCCTTCCTCAATTATTTCAAAATCGCTCCCAAGTTTTTCTTGCAAAAGTCCTGTCCAACGAATATTGGCAGGGTATCTTTTACCGATCGCTGGCATATACCCCCACGTATTGGAGTCACCATAACAAAGGACTCTCTTTGCTTTGATATTTGTATTCATAACAACATTTTAACTCTTTCTAATAAAACTCGAAGCTTCAGATTTCCAGACTAAGGAGTTCGGGGAAAAGAGATTCCAACTCTTGCTCTGTTATTAAATTTAGGTCGACACTTATATTTTCTTGTAGTTTTTGTTCCAATTTGTTTCCTTCTCTATGAAAACTTGCAATATCGTGTCCTATGGTTCTTTGACCCAAATTGTTTATTCTTTCTGTCAAACTTAACAGCCCCCTTGGTCCGATTCTCATATCACAATAAACTGGGATCAATGACTCTAAATTGTTTTCGCTAAGTAAACGGGCTGTATATTTCCACTCTATATCCTCAAGTAGCTTAATTGCTTTTTCCCCGAGATTCATATCCTTGCACATTTCTATTGCGGCTTTGTGTTCATCACTTCCAAACTTATCCTTTATAAAGTTTTGGAGTTTTTTCATATTAAGAGCATCCTCCGGTGTAACTCCAAATTTGGCTTGCGCCGCTTTCGAAGTATTAAAAGCAACAGGCTTGGCAATATCGTGCATTGCACAAGCTTTAATTATTGCCAACTTGTCAATTGTGGGGCCTATCCAATTGTCCACAATTATTTTTGATAAAGATGCAACCCTGAGCATATGCTCCTGAAGATTTTTTGGAGTCATGTATTTTTCGTATGCCTTACCTACATTCATGAGCTATTTTAACTCTTTTTCCCCAAAACTAAAGTTTTTTGCGTTTTTTAGAAAAATAGCTATAATTCCAATATGCCTGAGCGACGCAGCAGAGCAGATATTGTTAGATACTATTTAAACAATAAGGAAAAAGAACTCCTTAAGGAAGAGTCCGCTTGGTCTAAGATTTTTGAAGCTTCCGGTGTAGTTGATCCCAACGCACAAAACGAACTTGAAGCAACCGAAGCAAAAACAGTAGTACAAACACTACTTTCAAACTTGGAAGACAGAGAGCGCACTGTTATTGAGCTCCGTTTTCTCCAAGGGTTAAGTTTGAGAGAAGCAGCGCCTAAAGTTGGCGTAAGCTCGGAAATGGTAAGACAAATCGAGTTTAGTGCCCTTGGCAAACTACGAACCTTAATTGGCGTGAATGAACAAATAGGCAAACTCTCCAGTTAAGCTTTTTTCTCCGGTTTCTCACCTAGCTTAGCCACCGATTTGGAAGTGGAAACCATAAAGGTGAATTTCTTAGTTGTTTTACCCCCACCGAGAATTTTTACTCCATAAGCTTTGGCTAATTTTGCATCAACCAATTTATTTTTGACTAAAAGTTCTACCGTAACCTTGGACCCTGAAGGGAGGGATTCCAAATCACTAAGGTTTAATGTAACGGGCTTGCCCTTTGGATGAAACTTGCCTTTGCCGCGCATCAGAGGAAGGCGTTTGAGGAAAGATTTCTTCATCTTTAATCCCTCAAAAAGGATGTTTATGTCGCCCATCGACTTTTGGCCTTTTTGCCCACGGCCCACTGTGTGGCTGCCCTTGCCGCTTCCAACACCCCGGCCGACTCTCTTTTTTCGTCTGACTGTTACTTTAGGTAATTTCATTTGCGTTTCATTTCCACCAGGTTTGAGATAGTTTCTAGTGCTTTAAGTGTTGCATAAACATTGCTGATTTTATTTTTGGTTCCAAGAATTTTGCCGACTGCATCGCGAATTCCGGCGGCTTCCAGTACAACTCTCATAGGTCCCCCTGCAATAATTCCGGATCCGGGAGGTGCCGGCTTAAGCATAACTTTTGCTGCCGAAAATTTTTCGTGAACAGAGTAGGGGATAGTTGTTCCCGCCAGGGGAACCATAATCATCTTTCTTTTGGCTGCCTCTATCGCCTTTCTTATGGCGTTTCTGACATCATGAGCTTTGGCCAAGCCAAGGCCAACCTTCCCTTTTTTGTCACCGACGACAATGAGTGCAGAAAACCTGATCTGGTTGCCTCCCTTGGTTTTTTTGCTAATCCTATTTATTTGAACCACTGTTTCCTCAAACTCTTTTGGAGGTCCGCTGTATTGCTGATTTCTATTAAATGACATATTTGTTTTTTTAGAACTCTAAACCCCCCTTCCGGGCGCCTTCGGCCAAGGCTTTTACTCTGCCGTGGTATCTAAAACCGTTCCGGTCAAAAGTAACTTTCTTAATCTTTTTGGCAAGCGCTTTCTTTGCAAGGTCTTCTCCAACTAAGCCCGCTTTGTCAAGCTTTTTGCCGGCTTTAATTTTAAGATCGCTGGCGGCGGCTAATGTCTTTTGTTTATCGTCGTCAATAAGTTGGCCATAAATATGGATACTTGATTTATAAACCGTAAGTCTGGGACGGGCCGCAGTTCCCACTATCCGGGAGCGGACTCTGGCCTTTCTTTGTTTGTATCTTTTTGCTTTTATAATCATATTGTGTTCAATTCCATGGTTTAATTAAGCTGCAGCTCCTGTCGTTTTTGCTGCTGCTTTGCCTGCTTTTCTCCTGATTACTTCGTCTACATATTTAATACCTTTGCCTTTGTAAGGTTCGGGAGGTCTAACCCCCCTGATATTGGCCGAGGTTTGCCCTACGACTTCGCGGTCGGCGCCTTCAACAGTAATAATTGCTTTTTCAACCTTAAAAGTTATACCTTCCGGTGCTTCAATTTTAACGGGGTGGGAATAGCCCACTGTTAAGCTTAGGGTTTTACCTGCAACCTCGGCCCTGAAACCTGTTCCGACCAGCTCAAGCTGCTTGCTCCAACCAACTGTAACTCCTTTGACATTGTTATTGATTAGAGCGCGGATTGTTCCATGATTTGCAGTATCGGATATACTTTTACCCTTAGTTGTCACGTTAACTTCAGGTCCCTCTACCGCGACTTCAATCCCCCTCGGCAGCTTGAGTGATAAAGTACCCTTAGGGCCCGTAACCTTAACCACACGACCCTCAACTGCTACTGTTGCGCCTGAAAGTGGTACTGGTAATCTGCCGATTTTTGACATGTTAGAGTATTTCCGCTATCACTTCCCCACCGGTTCTGGTTTTGACTGCCTGACGGGATGAAATAATGCCATTCGGACTGGTTATTAAAAATATCGACGGACCTTTTTTCTTCTCAATTTCGTCAACCCCCATGTAAATCCTAAGGCCCGGCTTACTCATAAGTTTGACGTCCATAAGTAAGGGTTTTTTA
This sequence comes from Patescibacteria group bacterium, assembly GCA_041499035.1. GTDB lineage: Bacteria > Patescibacteriota > Microgenomatia > UBA8517 > UBA8517 > DATFUL01. The sequence continues at coordinate 29,405 of JBGQJK010000005.1, read as the reverse complement.
TTCTTAAAAGCCAAAGTGACTGTGATTATGTCTTTGTCTTTTTTGACCCCGTCCAGGAAGCCAAGTTTCTTAAGGGCTTCAGCAATCGCCAGGACTTTACCACTGGCTGCAATCTTGACTTCCTTGTTTCCGGCCATACTGGCGTTCTTAATTTTGATTAAGAAGTCGCCCACCGGATAATTTGTTGCTGATTGTTTTCTTGTTTTTGACATATTTTTACCAGCTGGCCTTCCTCACGCCGGGGATTTCCCCCTTCAGGGCGTACTCACGGAAACACAAACGACAGAGACCATATCTGCGCATATAACCACGTGACCTTCCGCAAATTTTGCAACGGTTATGATACCTGGTTTTATACTTTAATTTCTTTGATTCTCTTACTTCTTTTGCAGTTGTTGACATAATACTTTTACCTTTCTCTTTCTAATACTTCTTTCTGAAACGGCATACCTAATTTTTCCAAAAGCAGCTTGGATTTTACCACAGCGGTGTCGGCTTCGCCTCTCACGTCTCCCCCGTTGGTAACTATCGTAATCTCCATTCCATGCGGTTGGGCAGATTTTGTAGGGTCGATCTCCGGAAAAACCGTGTGTTCTGCAATTCCCAAGGTATAGTTGCCCTGCTTGTCAAAAGATTTTAAAGAAACCCCCCTGAAATCCCTCAGTCTCGGCAAAACTATGGAGAAAAGCCTATCCAGGAATGAGAACATTCTCTCACCCCGGAGGGTAACGGAGAGACCCACGGGCATTCCGGCACGGAGGCTGAAAGTGGCAATGGAAACTTTAGCATTTCTGGTTGAGGGCGCCTGACCCGTAATAGCCGACATGTCTTTCTGTAGGGCCTCCATTGCCTGTTTGCTTTTTGCGGCTTCACCGACACCCATATTAACTACAACTTTAATGAGTTTGGGAAGGGCCATCTGGTTTTTAATTGTCAGGTCTTTGGCCAAAGCTGACTTAATTTCTTTGTTGTATTTTTCTTTTAGTCTGTTCATTTTGTATCAATTTCCTTTCCGCATTTCCTGCAAACCCTGACCTTTTCCTTGCCTGCAAATTTAAAACCAACCCGCGTAATCTTTTTACACTTAGGACAAATCAAAGCTATTTTGCCAAAAGAGAGGGGACGCGGAATATCATAAACTCCACCCTTAGTGTCCCCCATGCCTTTAACATGTTTTTTGTAAAGATTAACTCCCGGAACAATTACCTTCATCTCCTTAGGTAGGATTTTTTCAATTTTGCCCTCACGTCCGGAATCCTTGCCTGCCGTTATTTTGACTGTGTCGTCTTTTTTAAATTTAATCATATTTTGTTTTTTAGATAACCTCGCGCGCTAATGATGCAATTTTATTGTATCCCGCATCTTTAACTTCCCGTGCCACGGGACCGAGTATTCTGGTTCCTCTGGGTAATCCCTGCTTATCAATAACTACCCCCGCATTATCATCGAAGCGGACATATGTGCCGTCGGGCCTGCCCACTTCCTTCCTGGTCCTGACAATTAGGACTCTGACTTTCTCGTGATTAACTACGGCTCCTGCAGGGTCCGCGCCTTGAACTACGCAAAGCACAACATCCCCCAAAGACGCGACTATTCCGACTCTACCGGGGACACCAATTATCATCAGTCGTTTTGCGCCGCTGTTATCTGCCGGAACTAAAATTGATCTAAGCTGTACCACTTTATTTGGTTCCTTTCTTTTTAACAGTAACTACTTCCAATATTTTCCATTTCTTGGTTTTGGAATAGGGCTTGCTGGCAGTAAATTTGACTACATCGTTAAGTTTTACCCCGATCTCATCATGAACCTGATATTTTCTGTCCCTCCTGAACCTCTTTTTATAAAGAGGGTGCACCACGACCCTCTCCACCGAAACTACCGCGGTTTTTGCCATTTTTGTGCCGATTACTTTACCCGTAAATATTTTCATTTCTTCAACTTCTCAATTATCTCTTTTTCTCTTATCACAGTTAGAATTTGGGCCAAATCATGCCTCAAGCTCCCGGTAGCTTTAAGATTTTTATCTTTGCCTCCAACTATTTCCATTCTTTTCTTGGCAGCTTCCAATTTCTTCTCCATTGCCAGCTTTTTTAGGGTACTCATTTCCTTCGTTCTTAAATCGTTAAAGTCTTTCTTTTTCATTTTTTAGACCTCCCTGCCAACCATCTTTACATCAATTGGTAGCTTTGCCGAGGCCTTTCTGAATGCCTCGCGAACTATGTCCTCCGCTGCTCCGGCTACCTCAAAAAGTACCATTCCAGGCTTAACTACGGCAACATAAGTCGAAATCTCACCTTTGCCGCCACCCATACGTTTGCCTGCGGGTCTACTTGTTATCGGCTTGTCCGGAAAAAGCCTGATCCAAACCCTTCCCCCTTTTTTCAGAGAATGAGTAATGGTACGCCTTGCCGACTCAATTTGTGCCGAAGTTACCCAGGCAACTTCCTGAGCCTTCATTGCGTAGTCACCGAACGAAATCTCGGATCCCCTGGTCGCATTTCCGCGTCTCCTGCCTCTAAATTCTTTGATAAATTTTCTGCGTTTTGGCTGCATCATACAATTATTCCTCCTGCTTTCTGTGTACCCAAACCTTGACCCCTACGTATCCGCGTTTCAAGAGAGCCGGAACCTGCGAATAGTCAACATTTTCCCTTAAAGTCTGTGTCGGAACACTACCCTGATGGAATTTTTCAACACGGCTTATTTCCGCTCCATTAATGCGCCCGGCCAGAACAACTTTGACGCCCAGGGCGCCCGAGGCCATAACCCTCTCTATTGCCTTTTGAACCGCGCGCCTGTGAGGGATTCTACGCTCAAGCTCCTGTGCAATCCTACCCGCTACCAAATGGGCCGAAAGTTCGGGATTTTTAACTTCATTAATCCGTATGTCTATTTTAACATCCTTTACCTTAACCTTCCTTACTTCGTTCATTGTATTGACTATAAATTTCTTTACGTCCTCAATGCCCGTTCCGCCGCGGCCTATAACTACTCCTGGCCTACTTACAGTAATAATAATTACCATACTTTTGGCCATACGCTCGATTTCAACGGTAGTAATACCGGCAAGCTTAAGCTTGTCCATTAGGCCCTTCCTGATCTTGATATCTTCAACCAAAAATTCTTTAAAGGTCGTTGAATTGCCAAACCACCTTGATTTCCAGGGTAGAAAATGGCCAGTTCTTATACCGATTGGGTTAACTTTTTGCGACACTTTCGTTCTCCTTTCCGTCTTTCCCTCCTTCTTCAGGAGCCATCTTCTCTGATTTGGTTATTTGCTTACTTGAAATTTGTTTACCATCAGATGGCACGCTCTGCTTATTCAGCGTCAGTACTACGCGTATGTGGCTCATTCTACGTTTGAAGGGATGCCAACGGCCCCTACTGGCTGCTTTACCTCTTTTTAATCTTGGCCCTTCGCCTATCTGGATTTCTTTAAAAACCAAATCGGTTTCGCCTACTCCCTGGTTCTTGGCATTGGCAAGCGCAGATTTAATCACTTTTGACAGATTATCCGCAGCGCGCTTACCGGCAAATGGCAATCTCTCAATAGCCTCCGTAGGCTTCATTTTCTTGATCAAAGCAACTACTGCCCTGAGCTTTCGCGGACTCTCTATCAAATATTTTTGTGTCGCTTTAAATTCGTTTTTCATAAGGTTATGTTTTATCCATAGTTCTCTTAACGATTTCGCCGTGGCCTCTAAAGGTTCTTGTCGGGGCAAATTCACCCAATCTGTGCCCTACCATATCTTCCGTTACAAATACGGGAATAAACACATGGCCGTTATGGACCTGGAAATACTTGCCTACAAACTCCGGAGGAATCTGACAGGCCCTGGACCACGTTTTAATAGGACTTTCTTTAAGTCCCATGCCTTTTACTATCTTTGCGGTTAAGATCGGGTCTACATAAGGCCCTTTTTTATTGCTTCTGCTCATAATCAAATATTAGCCTAAAATGGCTTTGCCTCCCCTCCTTTGAACTATCAGATAATTAGAATACTTCATCTTGTTTCTAGTCTTACCTACCGCCTTCCTGCCATAGAAAGTCTTGGGAAACTTCATACCGACGCCTGACCTGCCTTCTCCACCCCCGTGCGGATGAGCATGCGGATTCATTGCAGTGCCACGTACACTAGGTCTAATGCCCATGTGGCGGACCCTGCCGGCCTTGCCTATAACTTCATTCTTTGATTCAACATTGCCTACCTGCCCTACAGTTGCCCAGGCATCAGGATAGAATCTCCTGATCTCCCCTGAAGGTAATTTAACCAAAACCCAATTGTCTTCCCTGCCGAATACCACGGCTGCGCTTCCGGCACTTTTAACAATCTGGCCGCCTTTGCCCTTACTAATTTCAATATTATGAATCTGGGCGCCGACCGGAATTGCGGAAAGAGGCAAAGAGTTCCCTACCTCAACTGGTGCCAGCTCCGAGGCAATAACCTTCATACCAACCTCAAGCTTGTCCGGGCTAAGAATATAGCGTCTTTCACCGTCTTCGTAAAGCACTAAAGCCAACTCGGCATTTCTGTTGGGATCGTACTCAATTGCGATTACTTTGCCCCAGATATCCAGTTTACCGCGTTTAAAGTCCACTTCTCTAAGGAACTTTTTGTGTCCGCCTCCCTGGTGCCTGACCACGACAACGCCGTGGGCTCTACCCGACCTCTTTTGTAATATTGATTTAAGTTTTCCCATGGTTATTTCTTTTTGCTTTCCTCGAATACATCAATTTTTTCATCACCTTTAAGCGTAACTATTGCCTTTTTGGAGGCCAACTTGCTGAATTTTCTACCCCGGGCATTTTTACCTACTTCGCTACCCTTTCCTACGGTTCTAATAGAGAGCACGTGAACCCCAAAAAGCTTGGCGATTTCGGACTTTAGCCCCATTTTGTCAGAATTGGGCTCCACCCAAAAGGTGTATTTGCCTTCTTTGGCCATTTTTGTGCTTTTTTCTGTAAAAACAGGTCTCAACATGTTTATTTTGTTTTCTTAACAACTTTCACTACTTTCTTTTCAAAAATGTCTTCATCGAGTACCAGTTGTCCGGCACTGATTACGTCAAAGGCGTTAGCACTTTTATAAAGAATAGTTGTAACACTTTGGATATTCCTTAAGAATCTGAAATTCTTTAGATTACTCTCCGACAGCAAAAACGTAAATTTTTTGAATTTGACGTCCTTGCCAAGTTTAGCTAAAAATTCCCCCGCTTCTTTAGTTTTATTTAATCCGGAAATACCCCTAAGAACCACAATTTCAGCAGCCTTGGCTTTGGCCGAAAATGCGGAGAGGATTGCTGCTTTCTTTTGACTTTGCGACATATCAAGCATACGCCTTAGGGGACGCGGGCCGAAAATGATGCCTCCTCCTACATACAAATTGGCACGTCTACTTCCATGGCGGGCGCCTCCCGTTCCTTTTTGTTTGTAAATCTTTTTTGTGGTCCTATTGACCTCGGATCGGGTTTTGGTATTCCTTAGGCCTATATGGCCGCGGTCTTCATAAACATGATTTGCCTGAGCCAATAATTTTAAGTTAATCTCGTGTTCAAAAATGTCTTTGGGGAGTGTAAATTCCCCGACTTTTGAACCTTTGAGTGTGTAAATTTGTGCTTTAACCATATTCTTTTTCGGACGAGGGCTTCGCCCCCTTCCGCCTTTCCCTATGCGGCCTGCGCTCCTTCCTTAGCAGCTTCTACTTTTGGTTCTTCAGCTTTCTTACCATCCGATGGCAAGCTTTGCTTATCGCCTTCGGGAGCTGCTTCCTCTCCACCCTCGCCTTCAACAACTTGTGCTACTACTTCGTGTTCAAGGTCTTTAAGACTTCCCGACTTAATTTTATTGATGATAATAAGGTTTCCGGGAGTCCCGGGAATTTGCCCGGAAATTTCCATTTGATTGGAATCAGCATCAACGGAAATTATATGAAGATTTTTTACAGTTACTTGTTCCCCACCCATTCTTCCGGCCATTCTCTTGCCCCTGTAAACTCTTCCCGGCGTGGTTGTTTGACCGATCGATCCCGGCGCGCGCTCGCGGTCGGATTGTCCGTGAGTCCTTGGACCACCGTGAAATCCGTGCCTTTTGACAACCCCTGCAAAACCCTTACCTTTTGAAATACCGGTAACGGAAACTACATCTCCAGGCTTAAAAATGTCGGAGGCCTTTATTTCGTCTCCAACCTTCATTTCCGTTTCTTTTTCCGTCCTAACTTCCCTTAAGTAGCGTGGAAAGTTATTAGTTTTTAGTTCTGAGTTTTGAGATTTCTTTAAGTGTCCTTGAAGAGGTTTTGAAGTATTTTTGAGGCTCCTGGAGTTAAAACCGAGTTGGATTGCCCAGTAGCCATCACGGGCTTCGGATTTAATGTGGGTAACAATACAAGGCCCCGCGGTTACTTTAGTAACGGGAACCTTAAACCCTTCCACAAAGGTCTGGGAACTATTTCCTTTTGAGCCTAAAATCGTATTGATCATAGTTGTTTTGGAGTCCGTTAGATCTGAAAGTATCTAACCGGACCATTAAACAATTTAAGCGCCTTCCTAGGCGCCTTTTGAAGGATCCTAAAGAAGACTAGCTAACGTGGTCAACTTTGTTGAAAACCACCATATTCTAAGTGGGAATTATACCAGACGGGATCCAGATTCGCAATACTGGACCGATTGGGGTAAAATACACATACTATGGGAGGAAAATATCCGAGAACTGTTGTCTTGCCAACCGGTCTTATTGCCGTCAAACCAAAGCGAGAGGGTGATAAATGGCTGTTAGTTAAACCTGGAGATGGGTTTGTAGAACTATATAACGAGGCTCATGCTGTAGCAACCAACTCAGAACTTAACGCTCCAACTAAACCAGTCAAACCCGGTGCAGAACGCCGGGGAGGTTGACAACCTTCTTCAAACTTGCTTAACTAAATTATGGCGTACAAAAAAGAGGAGTCAGGCCGCGGCTACGGCAAAAGACCGCTATGGCAATGGGTTTTACTCTATGTCCTGATAGGCGGGGTAATATACTACCTGGTATATTACTTCTTCTTTAGGGGTGCCGGAGGAAGCCCATCCTATTCCCTGCCCAGCTACTAATTTGTGGACTTAAAAGTGGAGAGGATTTGATCAGCAATATTTTCGTAGGTTGTGTCTACTACTTCTTTCCAAACTGCAATTACGGAGCTATTTTCTTGTAAAATATAAACGGTCTGAGTTCCACCGTCTCCGGGGAGCATGTGGGTCGAGACTATGGCAGGAACGTTATTGAAAACAACATCTTTCCAACCCAAATCATAAGGTACTTTAGAATCCGTCGCAAAATTTTCGTTTCCCAGTACTTTGAGCGATATATTCTTGGGATTGTCAAGTTTTCGGATTTCCACTCTAAACCTATCGGGAAAAGGAAAATCGTTTATACCTCCTTTTGTAGGAACTGAATAGGTTATTGTCGTCGATTGTACATCGGATTGAATGGTTGTATTCGATCCGGGATATGTAATTTCATACCCGAGCTGGTTGTTCGTATACGTTTTCCTGCCCGCTGTCGAAACCGTTATGATAGGGGTTGCAGTTGGAGAGTTGGTAGGAGGATTTGGAAAAACTATGCTTTTTGGAGCAGAGTAATTTTTATAAGCAAAATAGCCAACAAATCCCAAACCTATCAAGATCAGTAAAATTAAAATTGGAGCAAAGCCTTTTTGTCTCATTTTAAAAACTTTTTTCAAGATTTACTTTTTGATCCGGGCTGTAGTAAAAATCACATAAATCAATATTTTGAGTCACTCGGCCGGAGACGACATTCACTAGTGTCTGGGTATGGCTACTATCTGACGAGCAAGTGGCATTTGACATATCTTTTGCACATGCATCATAGTATCCGGAATCGTCATACTTTAGATGATAATTTCCTTCCGGGAGTTCAAATGTGTAATTATTTTTTCCACCTGCACTTGTTCCCGGGTAGCTTTGTGTGAAAAGCCTGCCACTTTGCAGGTCCTTAGCTGTGATAGGCGAAGCAGGAATTCCTTCTGATGGATAACAAAGCTTTCCTGTCACCGTTCCCGTTGGTATAGACGTTGTTTGCCCAAAAACCTTAAATGTGGTGAGTATTTGATCAAAGTTGGTTACATCGCTATCTTTCCAACCGGGAAATAAATTAATATAGATGTTGTAAATTGATGACCCCTTTTTTGTAAAAAATTCTCTTGAGTCCCAAGGACCTTGACCGTGCGCACTTATTTTGACACCTTGCAAACCATTTATTACAACAGACTCCCTTGAAGTTACATTATCAGAACCAATAGTACTATTGAGAAGTTCATCTATATATCCATCTACTGATTTTGTAGAAGTGTTTACTTCAACCCCACCTGTACCGGATGTAGATGTTGCATTGGGTCCAAATAGGGAGTTTGTAGGAAATACACTATTTGTGGCTGCATTCCAATCATCAGGATACTGAAAGCTGTAACCGCCTGAGCTATTGGCGTATGTTTTCCAATTTGATACACCATTATCTGTTGGTGAAGGGCTAGTTTTCAATTGCGTGAGAGTCGTGGTTTGTTTAGATAAAGTTTGATATTTATAAGCAAAGTACCCAACAACGGCGAACATGGCCAAAATTATAATTAATATTAATGGTGCAAAGCCCCCATACCATTCGATACGGGGCGTGGCTTTTTGTTTCATTTATTTAGTATTCCACTTTGGAAACACTAGAGCAAGTCCGTCTTATTCCCTGCCCTCTTACTAAAATACATTTATAGCACTTACAAAACCTTTGAATTAAGTCGCGCTCGTTTGCCTTGAGAAAGAAGAAGGAGTAGACTGCAGGCATGACTGAAGTTATAAGTAACGATCAACAACCGATAACATACGAAAAAGCTGAGGAAATATTGGAAAACAGGCTACCTGATTTTTTTAAACAATTAGAAAAACCAGAAATAAGAGAGCAAAGAAGGCTATTTAATTTTTCTTTTATCTCAGTCAAAATATTAGAAAGTGGCGACAACCGTCCAATTAGCCTTGTACACGCAGATACTGGTGGAGAGACGCCGAAAGAAATGGTAACAAAACCACTATCAGAATGGCAAATGTTATTTCATGAGGCCATAGTGAAACGAGCAAGTGTTTATTTAAAGTAGTTAAACTTACATCTTAATCTCGATGGAGACACAGGCCGGATTCCTATCCTTACCCTATTCTTATTGAAAGATTATCTTTCTTTCGAAGAACCATGACTAGTAGCCGTTACTTCTCTAGCGTGCTCCTGTAGCTTCCTCTGCATCCTCTTGTTGAAGTCTGCCGCTTGCTTCCTTTCGTTTTCAAGCGCAAGTCTAACAACGTCCTTTGAAAATCCAGTCATGCCGGCTATAACAGATACATTGATCTCTTCTTTAAGTTTTCTAAAGCCATCAAAAACAACTTGCATATAACGCAGATGCTACTCTCTCTCTGAAGAATTCAATATGAAAAACTACATCTTAATTTCGATGGAGACTCCTGCAGGGAGGTCAAGATTTCCAAGAGAGTCAACAGTTCTCGGGCTTGGATCCAAAATATCAATTAAGCGCTTGTGAACTAAAATTTCGTAGTGTTCCTGGGCGTCTTTATCCGTAAAAGGAGACTCTTTAACGGCCATCATTGTTCTGGAAGTTGGAAGGGGAATCGGTCCTATAATTTTGGCACCAGTTGCAAGAGCCGTGTCGATGATCTTGGCTGCTGCCTCATCGATAACTCTATGATCGTAACTCTTGAGTTTAACTCTAAGTCGTCCTGTTGCCATATGAATGTGCTACTACTCTTAAGCTATTACTTTTGTGATGACTCCGGCACCTACCGTGTGCCCACCTTCTCTGACTGCGAATCTAAGGCCTTCTTCGAGGGCTACCGGCTGAATGAGCTTAATTTTCATCTTGGCATTATCACCAGGCATAACCATCTCAATTCCTTCGGGAAGAGTCGCTTCTCCGGTAACATCGGCTGTGCGGATATAGAATTGTGGCTTGTAACCTGTAAAGAACGGCGTGTGGCGTCCACCCTCTTCTTTACTTAGAATATAAACCTCTGCTTCAAACTCGGTGTGTGGAGTAACACTGCCTGCCTTGGCCAAAACCTGACCACGCTCGACTTGATCTTTTTCTACGCCCCTTAAAAGTACTCCAACATTGTCTCCCGCTTGGGCTTCATCAAGGGTTTTCCTGAACATCTCAAGTCCGGTTGCAACCGATTTTTGAGTTGCTTTAAGTCCGACTATTTCGATTTCTTCGTTAACCTTAAGAATTCCACGCTCAACTCTGCCGGTAACAACGGTTCCCCTACCTTGAATAGTAAAGACATCCTCTACAGGCATCAGGAACGGCTTGTCAGTATCCCTAACCGGATCAGGAATGTAGCTATCTACCGCGTCCATCAAAGCTTGAATTTGCTTCTCTGCTTCGGGATCACCCTCAACTGCTTTAAGAGCGGATCCCCTAATTACCGGGACTTCATCCCCCGGATACTTATATTTCTTAAGAAGCTCACGAACATCAGCTTCGACCAAATCAATAAGTTCAGGGTCGTCAACCATGTCACACTTGTTAAGGAAAACGACAATTGCAGGCACATTTACTTGCCTGGCCAAAATTACGTGCTCGCGAGTCTGAGGCATGGGGCCATCGGCTGCTGAGACAACAAGAATGGCACCATCCATTTGGGCTGCACCTGTGATCATATTCTTGATGTAATCTGCGTGGCCCGGAGCGTCAATGTGGGCATAGTGGCGTTTCTTTGTTTCGTATTCCTGGTGGCTTAGGTTGATTGTAACTCCACGCTCACGTTCCTCGGGAGCACTATCAATATCTTCATATTTCTTGGCTACAGCAAGTCCTTGCTTAGCCAAAACCATAGTAATAGCACTAGTTAAAGTAGTCTTGCCGTGGTCAACGTGACCGATAGTACCGATGTTTACGTGAGGCTTTGTTCTGTCAAATTTCTTTTTTGCGTCTGCCATGTGAGTTTGTATTTTATAACTTCCTCTTCAAAATAACAAGGGTGATTAGCCCTCAGTGCTTGTATTATATTCGAGGCTAAATTAGACTGTCAATAGTTAATTGCCCCGGGCCATTGTAACCTTCCCCGCCTTGGCAACAATTGCGTCAGCCAAGTTGCGCGGAACTTCCTCATAGTGACTGGGCTCCATGTAATAAGAAGCGCGGCCCTGAGTTAAGGACCTAAGTTTTGTGGCGTAGCCGGAAAGTTCGGAGAGTGGGGCTGTTGCATTAATTACGGTCATAAGTCCCCTTTTATCCGTTCCCGAAACCTGAGCACGCTTGCTGGACAAATCTCCGATAACGTCTCCCATAAACTCGTCAGGTGTGGAAACCTCGACTTTCATGATAGGCTCAAGAAGGATCGGGTCGGACTTTCTAAAGGCATCCTCAAGTGCCATTGAACCTGCAATCTTAAAGGCAATTTCGCTGGAATCTACTTCGTGATACGAACCATCGGTAACAACAGCCTTCATATCAACCATCGGGAATCCCGCCATAACTCCGTTTTCCATTTTCTCCTTGATGCCTTTTTCTATCGGGGAAATATATTCCTGCGGAATGGCTCCGCCTTTTATTTCACTCTTAAATTCAAAGCCCTCGCCGCGGCCCAGCGGTTCAAGCCTGAGTAAACAGTGTCCGTACTGTCCGCGGCCTCCGGTTTGACGGATATATTTACCTTCCCCATTGCCAATCTTCTTGATTGTTTCCTTGTAGGCAACTTGGGGGGCGCCGGTAGTGGCGAGTACGTTAAACTCGCGCTTCATCCTGTCCACCAAAACCTCCAATTGGAGTTCACCCATGCCGGAAATAATTGTTTGCCCTGTTTCTTGGTTTGATTTGATGCGGAAGGTTGGGTCCTCATCTGACAGCTTGCCGAGTGCCAAGCCCATTTTTTCCTGATCGGATTTTGTTGCCGGTTCAATGGCGAGTGAGATAACAGGCTCCGGGAAACTGATTGATTCAAGTACGATGGGGTGGTCTGAGTCGCAAAGCGTATCTCCAGTAGTACTTTCCTTAATACCCACTACAGCCACGATTTCCCCTGCATAAGCTTCTTCTATAAGTTCACGCTGATCAGCGTGAAGTAAAACTAATTTTCCGATTCTTTCGTATTTTTGCTTAGTCGAGTTGTAAATTTGCTGCCCCGATGCAAGTTTTCCGGAATAAACTCTAACATAAACCAAGCGGCCCACATGCGGATCGGTCATAACCTTGAATGCCAAGCCGCTAAATGGCGCTTCATTTTTTCTTTCGCGCTCGGATTTTTCGCCGGTTTTAGGGTCAATTCCGGTAACGGGAGGTAAATCGGTCGGAGACGGTAAATATTCTACAACCCCGTCGAGAAGTAATTGTGATTCTGCAGTCCTGTTGTCCCCGCCAAAAATCGGGAAGAAGAGCCCCGAAATTACGCCCTTTCTTATTGCTCGTTTTAAAGTTGCTTCATCAAGATCTTGCCCTTCAATAAATTTGTTTAAAGCCTCATCATCAAACTCCGCAGCTTTTTCTAATAATTCTTTGCGGTACTTGGCAGCCATCTCTTTTAAATCGGCCGGAATTTCTTCTTCCGTTAGTTGGTGATCAGTAACGTCTTTGTAAGTCAGGGCTTTCATTGTAATCAGATTGACTACACCCCTATGTTCGTGTTCCTGACCTATAGGAATAATCACGGGGGCAGCGTTTGCGCCAAGTCTTTCCTTAATCGATTTAATTGATCCCTCAAAATCCGCGCCAATTAGATTTAATTTATTTAAAACACAAATCCTTGGGACTCTATATTTATCTGCCTGATGCCAAACCGTTTCGGACTGAGACTCAACTCCGGTACGGCCGTCAAAAACCATAACGGCGCCGTCCAAAACTCTAAGGGAACGCTCAACTTCTGCAGTAAAATCAATGTGGCCGGGAGTATCGATTAAATTAATTCTATAGTGGCCCGAATCTACCGAGGTTGTTTTTTTCAAATCCCAAAAAGCGGTGATGGCGGCGGAAACAATTGTGATTCCACGCTCGCGCTCCTGGGCCATCCAGTCGGTAACGGTCGTGCCTTCATCAACGCTGCCTAACTTGTAAGTTCTTCCGGTTTCGAATAGAAGTCTTTCCGTTGTTGTGGTCTTGCCGGCGTCAATGTGGGCAATAATGCCGATATTACGGATCTTTTCATAGGAAACATTCCGGTCCTTGGTGGCCGTTACAACTATCGCTGCCTTTTTCTTTGCTACTTCTGCCATACGAGTTAGATACTAGTAACTAGATATTAGATACTAGGAGAACAAAAAACAAACTTCCTCACGGAAGCAAGAGTGATTTTAACAGGAGTAAGGAGACAATTCAATCCAAGACTTGCCCGACCTGCAAGCGATTACCTCTTATGAAAGTCTTCACCACTAATCTTTCGACGACCTATGTCAATACCCCGCCAGTCACCTGCATGTAATGCTTCTCGTATTACGGCTAAAGCCGATCTGGTTTGTGCTGGGGTAAGGTGGGTAATTTCTACAAGTCTTTCGAAACTGTCGTTATTGTCAGAACCGCTGTATAGAGCAGTTAAGAAAGTTGCTATTTTCTTACGCGACGTTAGCTCCGGAAAGCGAAGATTCTCCATGGTGATTTTCATGGCCTCGTGCGAAACCATTTCCTTGTACTTTGCTACCAAGGGATCATCTTCGCGGTTTTTACGCATAAAACTACCTCTCAACCCCTCTTTTACCTACAATCCATCTGCCAAAAAGTCTCCATTCTTTTTTGGGTGCAACTCGCATGTCATCCGTCAAATCGTAATGTCCATCGGAAGACCCTGTTCTTTCCCTTGCAACAGCTCGGGCAACGGTTGCTACTACCATTGTTTCTGAAGCTTCCTGAAATTCTTGTACACTTACTTCACGCCCATACCTCAAATTAAGTTCAATCCTAGATTGGTTTCCAGTCCCAATAGAGTTAGCTATGTTTAACTCTCTATCCGTCCGTCTTCGAAGAAATCTTCTTAGTCCCATTAGATTAAATTACCACCTGAAGTGAGCGAAGGCTTTGTTTGCTTCTGCTACACGCTCAACTTCCTGTCTTTTCTTGACGGAAACTCCCTCGCCTTTGGCAGCATCCATAATTTCTGCCGCTAATTTTTCGCCAAAAGTATGAAATTCCGTGTTTGATTTTGAGTTTGCTGCACCAACCAGCCACCTGATACCCAATGACTCGCGCCTGGGGCCACGGACTTGCTGCGGAACTTGATAAGCCGCGCCGCCAACACGCCTCGGCCTAACTTCCATATTCGGCTTAATATTTTCCATGGCCTGATCCAGGATTTTGATCGGATCTTCGCCGGACTTTGTTTTAATTATTTCAAGAGCCGCGTAAACCTGCTTCCTGACAACAGATTTTTTGCCGTCCTTCATACTCCTGTTGATCAATTTTGTCAGAATGGCACTCCCGTAAATCGGGTCTACTTCTATTTTTCTTGATTTAACTTGTCCTTTTCGTGCCATACAATTTAATTATTAATTAATAATTATAAATTTATAATTAGGCTGGCTTTGCAGCAGATTTGGCCATTGCGCTTTTCTTTGCTCCGTATTTACTTCTACTGTTTTGGCGCCCGGAAACTCCGGTTGTATCAAATTTACCGCGAACGATATGGTATTTTACTCCTCCCAAATCCTTAACACGGCCTCCTCTGACCAAAACGATTGAATGCTCGGCAAGTTCGTGCCCTTCACCGGGAATATAAGCTGTAATTTCCTGTTTATTGGAAAGGCGCACTCTGGCTACTTTACGCAAAGCCGAATTTGGTTTCCTTGGGGTCATGGTTTTGACTGCCAGGACAACTCCGCGCTTGAAAGCAGACGGCGTATCTTTAAAAACTCTGTCCTTGGCATTAAACCAGCGTTTGAGAGAGGTGGTTTTCATCTTTTTAACCCCTCTTTTTCTACCAATTCTAACGAGTTGATTAATTGTCGGCATATTAATTATTGGGTAACATTGCCCTTTCCGGCGAAACCGGAATCAAACGTCCTATAATAACATTTTCTTTGAGTCCCATCAGCTTATCCTCGCGGCCCAAAAGCGAAGCCTCGGTAAGAACATCTGTTGTCTGCTCAAATGACGCTGCCGAAAGCCAGCTGTCGGTGTAAAGCGCACGCCTGGTAATTCCAAGTAGCACTTGCTGAGCGCTGGCGGGTTCCCCACCGGCGGCCAAAACTTTTTCGTTTTCTTCCTCAAAACTGGCCTTACTCGTAAGCTCGCCCGGGAGGAAAGGCGTGTCCCCGGTTGTGACGATTCTGACTTCATCGCTCATCTTCCTGACAATAACTTCAAAGTGCTTATCGTTTATCGGAATTCCCTGTGATTCATAAACTTTTTGAATTTCGTGGACCAGATATTCCTGCGCGGCACGAAGGCCCTTGATTGAAAGAATATCTTTAATGTCCAAGGGGCCCTTGGCTAAAGCTGTTCCCGCGTCTACAAGCTGGCCGTTTTCGACATTAAGTTCCAGCGCGCGTGGAAGAATATATTCTTTTTCTTCTTTAGGCGTACCCTTGGCGACAACGGTAACCTTCCAACCCTGCTCGCTCTCCGCAACTTTAACTTTGCCCGCAATTTCGGATAGAGCGGAGACTACTTTAGGAATTCTGGCCTCAACCAACTCCTCTACACGGGGAAGTCCTTGTGTAACGTCGACCACGCCCACTGCTCCCGCGGCATGCTTGGTCTTGAGGGTAAGCTGAGTTCCCGGTTCCCCTACGGATTGAGCGGCAACTACCCCGACCGGCATACCTATTTCGACCATCTTCTTGGTTCCCAAGTCCCAACCGTAACACTTCATACACATGCCATATCTGGCTTCGCAGGTAAGGGGAGAGCGGATTACTACTTCCGTTACACCGGCTTCATCAATTTTCTTAGCCTGAACCTCGTCGATTATTTCTCCTGCAGGAACAATAACTGTCTTCCCATCTTTATCAACAATATCCTTGACCGTAAATCTGCCAAAAAGTCTGGCTGCAAATACGTTCGACCTGACTTCTTTCTTAACCGTATAGCCTTCTAACGTTCCGCAATCTTCTTCGCGGATCAGAACATCGTGGGCAACATCAACCAGACGTCGGGTAAGGTAACCCGCATCGGCGGTTTTAATAGCGGTATCGGTTAGACCTTTCCTGGAGCCACGACTACTAGTTACATATTCAAAAACGGACAAGCCCTCCCTAAAGTTGGATTTAATAGGCAGATCAACGATTTTACCAAGCGGATCGACTACCAGGCCGCGGATAGCGGCGAGCTGTTTAACCTGATCCCTTGAAGCGCGGCCAACTTTGGCATCAATAACTACCCTAATCGGGTTGGTGGGTTCCAAGAGTTCCCAGGTTTTATCGGCGAGGTCTTCCGAAACTTCAATCCAGACTTCCTGAGTAAGTCTCCTTTTTTCTTCCGCGGTGATTAGTCCCTGATTGAAATTGTCCTCAATTTCGGCCACTTTTGCATCCGCCTCGGCTAAGACTTTTGCTTTACCAGGGTAAACTTTGGCATCAAAAATGCCGAATGAAATTCCGGAAATTGTGCCTCCGTAAAATCCGAGGTCTTTAATATCGTCAACCATTTGCACTACACGCTCTTTGGAAACAGTTGAGTAAGCTTTAACAAACAATGCCTTAATGACGGATGAAGTTGAAGCCTCGTTTACATAATCAAAGTTTTCCGGCAGGACTTCGTTAAAAAGAATGCGGCCAACTGTCGTCTCGACAATTTCTTTACCTATTTTGACTTTAATTTTTTGCCTGATTTCGAGCTTCCCCGCCTGGTTGGCAAAAACTGCTTCGTCGCGATCGGAAAAAATTGTCGGATAAACTGGAAGCCTGGTGTCATCACTGGTTAAATAGTAAGCGCCGAGTGCGATTTCCTTGCTGGAAGGGGTGGCAACCGGACTTCCATCGGCGGGCTTAAGCAAGTTGTTTTCCGGAAGCATCAAAGTTTTTGCTTCTTCAATGGCTTTACTGGAAAGCGGAACGTGAACTGCCATCTGGTCTCCGTCAAAGTCGGCATTGAACCCAGCACAGACCGCAGGATGAATTCTAATCGCGCTGCCTTCAATGAGTATCGGATAGAAAGCCTGAATCGAAAGCTTGTGCAGGGTAGGAGCGCGGTTAAGTAGTACCGGATGATCCTTAGTAATTTCTTCCAAGATGTCAAAGACCTCGGGGGGCCTCCTATCAAGCATGTTTTTGGCACTTTTAACGTTGGGGGCAATTCCCCTCGTTATCATTTCTCTAAGAACGAATGGCTTAAACATTTCAAGCGCCATGTCTTTCGGAAGTCCGCACTGGGAAAGTTTAAGTTCAGGACCGACGATAATAACGCTTCTGCCCGAATAATCCACGCGCTTACCGAGTAAATTCTGCCTAAACCTGCCCTGTTTGCCGCGAAGCATGTCGCTTAGAGAGCGGAGGGGCTGCCTGCCACGCGATTTTCTGGTAGCCTTCCTTTGACTTGCGTCAATTAGAGAGTCCACCGCCTCCTGAAGCATTCTTTTTTCGTTCCTTAGAATAATTTCCGGGGCTCCAAGGCCAATTAGATGTTTTAGACGGTTATTTCTGTTGATAACACGCCTGTAAAGATCGTTTAGGTCACTTGTAGCAAACCGGCCGCCGGAAAGCTGCACCATGGGGCGAAGGTCCGGGGGAAGAACCGGCAAAACTTTAAGAACCATCCAGCTTGGGTTTATCTTGGCACGTTTAAGACCATCGATAAGTTTTAATCTTTTAACCAACTTAACATATTTTGAACTGCCGCCTTTGATGCCGACAATTTCTGCACGAACTGAGACAGCGAGTTCTTCCAAATTTACTTTTTCTATTGCAGAGAGAATTGCATCGGCTCCCATTTTTGCCGTAAAGAAGTCAGTTGCCTCATGCTCGTTGATTTCATCATATTCTTCCTCGCTTAGGATGCTAAGTGGCTTCAGGCTTTTTACTACTGACGTCAAATTGTCAAAAAGCTGCTCGGTTTTTGTATCTGTGCTTTTTTCTTCCTCGTTAATTGCGGCCTCTTTTTTCCTAAGATTAAGCTCAATCTCGGAAATGGCCAGTGAGGCTTGTTCTTTGTCTTTGATTTTACTCCCGATCTTTTCTTTTGCTTCCTTTTCCTCGATTTTAAGGGCGTCGCGTCTACCTTTAAATTCTTCCGAGATTTCGGCAATTCTTGCAACTTTTGCTTTTTCAATGTTTGCGACTGCCCCTTTTCTTTTCTCTTCATCAACTTCCGTTACCAGATATCTTGCAAAATAAACGACCTGTTCAATTCCCCTCGGGGCAACGCCGAGTAGAAGTGAGATTTTTGACGGGGCGCCTTTAAAGAACCAGACGTGAGCGGTAGGGCTTGCCAGCGTGATATGCCCCATTCTCTCACGCCTGACCCTGCTTTGAGTAACTTCAACTCCGCATTTGTCGCAGATAACACCTTTATATCTGATTCTCTTATATTTTCCGCAGTAGCATTCCCAGTCCTTGGTTGGGCCAAAAATTCTTTCGTCAAAAAGGCCGTCTTTTTCGGGTTTTAGGGTTCTATAATTGATTGTTTCCGGCTTGGTAACTTCTCCTCTGCTCCAAGCCCTGATTTCATCGGGGGATGCAAACTTAACCATTAGGGAGGTAAAGTCCACTAAGTTCTTAAGATCGTTTGATACAAGTGCGTCCATATTATTAAACTCTCGCCTCCTCAACCTCCATCGGTCCTGTGACTTTCAAAAGTTCGTCGGTTGCAATAACTTCTGCTCCTGCTGCCTTGGCCAACTCAAGCCCTTCCGCGTCTCCCGATTCGTCAACTTTAGCAATAGTTGCCCCCCTGGGTTCGATTGAGAGTCCTAGGGAATTTAGTTCACGTACCAAAACTTTGAACGATTCGGGAATGGTTGACTCGGGAATTTCGACGCCTTTAACAATAGCTTCAAATGCCTTGGCCCTGCCCAGTACGTCGTCGGACTTAATTGTAAGCATTTCCTGTAGGGTGTGGCTGGCTCTATGGGCCTCAAGCGCCCAGACTTCCATTTCCCCTAAACGTTGGCCTCCCATTTGGGCTTTCCCGCCAAGGGGCTGTTGGGTAACGAGCGAGTACGGACCGGTTGATCGGGCATGAGTCTTATCCTCAACCATATGGGTCAACTTGAGAATATAGCTAACACCTACTACCGTATCTTCTTTGAACGCTTCCCCGGTTTTGCCGTCATATAGTCTTGTTTTTCCGTTCACGGGCAAGCCTGCTTCTTTTAGCTGGTCTGCAATTACATCGGCATCAATTCTGTCAAAAACAGGGAGTGCTCCTTTTTCACCTTTTTTACTAAGCGCCCAGCCAAGGTGGGTTTCCATCAGCTGCCCCAAGTTCATACGCGAAATGACCGAGAGAGGGGAGATGACAACATCAACCGGAGTTCCATCGGCCATAAAAGGCATGTCGGAAGCCGACATAATCTTGGCTACAACTCCTTTATTGCCATGACGCCCTGCGATTTTGTCTCCGACGGTAATCTTTCTGATCTGTGCAACCCTAACAATTACTTTCTTAATTACTCCCGGACCAAGCTCATCACCTTTGTCCCTGTCAAGTATCTGAACGTCGACAACAATTCCACGCTCACCGTGCGGAACCCTGAGGGAAGTATCACGTACTTCCCGGGCCTTTTCACCAAATATTGCCCGGAGCAGTCTTTCCTCTGAAGTAAGTTCGGTTTCACCTTTCGGGGCAATCTTACCAACCAGAATGTCGTTCGGCCCGACTTCGGCGCCGATCATGACTATTCCGTCTCCGGCAAGATTTGCAAGTTCCGCTTCGCTGACGTTCGGAATATCGTTTGTTATTTCTTCCGGGCCAAGTTTAGTATCAACCACTTCCGCTTCGTACTCCTCAATATGAATTGAGGTTAAAAGGTCTTCTTTGACTAGTCTATCTGAAACCAAAATCGCATCCTCAAATCCATAGCCCCCATAGTTGGCGTAGGCCACAACCATATTACGCCCAAGTCCGAGTTCCCCATCCTGGCTGGCAGGACCGTCCACCAAAAGATCTCCGGCTGCAACTTTTTGCCCTGGCATTGCTCTGGCTACCTGGTTATAGCAGGTTGAATGAGCTGTACGCTTAAATTTACTAAGTAAATAAACTTCTTTCTTTCCACCGTCCGTAAGCTCAACATCTTCCACAATTTCGTTATCTGACTCCTGGGCCTTTTTATCGAGTTTAACAATGACTTTTTCGCTGTCTATAAACTCAACCACTCCAGCGTGCCTGGCTCTGATTACCCGTTTCATGCCTTCGGAGATTGTTGATTCCATCCCGGTTCCGACAACAGGACTCTCGGGGTTGACTAGAGGAACCGCCTGACATTGCATATTGCTTCCCATCAGGGCCCTGTTTCCTTCATCATTGCCCAAAAACGGAATAAGCGAAGCCGACGCCCCGATCACTTGTCTGGGAGTCACATCTATGTATTCAACCAGCTCAGACGCACCTTCAATGAACTTACCCATATACCTAAGAGGCACGCGCTTGTCGGTAATATAGCCCGCACTGTCAATTGTTACGCCGGAATGAGTAATATATCTGTCTTCCTCGTCGTCTGCGGTTAAATAAACTACTTCATCAGTAACACGGACTTTTTTACCGACTTTTTCAACTTTCCTATATGGCGCTTCAATAAATCCAAACTCATCAACTTTGGCATAAAGTGCCAAATAGGTCACAAGTCCGATGTTCGGTCCCTCCGGACTTCTTACCGGGTCAAGCCTTGAATATTGCGAAGCATTAACATCGCGGATGGAGAAGCTGGCACGTTCCCTGTTTATTCCACCCGTTCCAAGGACAGAAACACGACGCAAGTTGTCAACTTCGCTTAAAGGATTGGTATCGTCAAGAATTGTAGAGAGTTGATTGCTACGGAAGAACTCATTGAGCGATGCTATCAAAGGCCTGGCGTTAATCAGGTTTGCGGGAAGCGGTCTGTCGTCCGGTGAAATTAAACTCATTTTCTCCTTGACGCTGCGCTCAAGACGGAGTAGCCCGACTCTAAAGGCGTTTACAGCAACCAGCTCCCCTACACGCCTAAGTCTGCGGTTTGCAAGGTGGTCAATATCATCAAGCTTACCTACCCCGTTTTGTAAACCAATGAGGTAGATTAAAGCAGCAACTACATCCTGCTTGGTGAGTACCCAATTACTTTTTTCGTTAGAAAGTGTAAGCCCGAGCCTTTTATTAATCTTAAATCTACCAACCTTTCCGAGGTCATACCTTCTACCATCGGTAAAAAGACTGGCAAAAAGGGTTTCCGCATTGTCGAGAACCGCAGGCTCCCCCGGTCTCATTTTCCTGTAAATTTCAATTATTGCTTCTTCCCGGCTTTTTGTGGCATCTTTGGCAAGCGTGGCAGCTATATATTTGTGATCCGGATTTTTATCGGCCTCGGCGAAAGCCTGAGTTATATCCTGATCGGTTTCAACTCCCATGGCCCTCAAGAGTGTTGTGGCCAGAACTTTTCTGCGTCTATCGATTCTGGCATAGAGTAGGTCTCCCCTGGTTACTTCAAATTCCAACCAGCTTCCGTGAAGTGGTCTAACCTCAGCTGCATAAAGAACGCGGCCACTCGCGGCATCAAGTTGCCCGGAAAAATAGGCTCCGGGGGAGCGGACTATCTGGTTAATAACGGCGCGTTCAATACCGTTAACCACAAAAGTCCCCCGGGTTGTCATTTGGGGAATATCCCCAAGGAAAACATCCTGTGTTACTTCTTTACCCGTCCTTTTATTAATAAGGGTAGCTCTGATCTTTACCGGCTGAGAGTAAGTGATTCCTTTAACTTGGGCCATTCGGGGGGAGATTGTTGGGGATCCTAAGGAGTGCTCACCTAAGCGCAGTTGCCAGTTCTTGCCCGTAAAATCATCAATCGGTGAAATTGCGACGAGTTCTTCCGCAATCCCTTCGCTTAAAAACCATTGCCAGCTTTCTCTCTGAACTTCGGATAAATCAATCTTAGGTAAGTTTTTTTCTTCCTTTCCGAAATTTTTGCGATTGGTTTTTGACGTCATTGGTTGCTTTTTTGTGCCTGTAGCCCCTAAACACCAAGAAAGCCCGCACGATAGAAGCGGGACGAGCGTACCTATGTTTGTACGCCTAATTGGAAATTATATTCGGAAATTTTTGGAAGTCAAGACGATCATTGCAGGTACTTTTTGATGTTGGCATTTTGCTCCTGAAGTGTCTTGGCGTAATGGATAGTACCCGTTGAATCGTGGAGATAGTAAAAATAGCCGGTTGATGCGGGGCTGAAGGCAGCTTTAATTGCGGATAGACCGGGGTTGGCGATAGGGGTGGGCGGAAGGCCAATATTACTATATGTATTGTAAGGCGAGTTAAAATTTGTGCCTCCTGAGGCTAACGGTTCCCACCAAGCACAATTTACAATTTTCATCGACGAAGTCGACGAAGCTGCGCAATTTACATTTGCCATGGCGTACTGCACGGTCGCGTCAACTTGGAGAGGCCAGCCGGCGCTCAAGCGGTTAAGTAAAATGCCGGCAACAATAGGCCGTTCATCTCCGGTTTTTGTCTCGCGCTCAATAAGTGAGGCCAAAATGAGTAGTTGTGACCTACTATAATTAGAGCTATCGGATACCAGTGAATCTACCCGAGTATGGAAGTTGGCCTTCATTTTGGCGATTATTGCCCCTGGTGTAGCGTTATTGGCAATTAAATAGGTATCGGGAAACAGGTAGCCTTCATCTCCTTGCGAGGCTGCCAAGAATTGAGAAACGAAGGATTGATTCTGATCCAAACTTTTTGCAAATTTGGCGGCGATTTCCTCACGCCTAAGCCCTTCCTGAATGGTTACTTTAACCTCCAGTGGGTTTTTAGACAGAGTATCAACTATTTGGAATAGACTGAAGCTGGGCGAAAGCCTGTAATCTCCCGCCTGAATATTTGCAGAAACTCCGGAAAACTGAACATAGATTTTAAATGCGGTCGGGTTTTTGATTAGTCCCGCACTCGCCAAATCCGACCCGATGCGAGTAGCGGTGGAACCCGAAGCAACATTAAAATCTACAAAAGAGGTCGTTTGGGAAACCGGTTCGATATTCAAAAAGAACCAGACAACGCCCGCCGCCAATATAATAATTAGTAAAAAAGGTAATAAAGCTAGCTTCTTCATTGAAGTTTTTAAACCTCCTCAAGGAGGGCGCGTCTGTATTTCTTGGTGCTCGGGTCGTTAATAAAAATGCGGCCGCACTGACAGACAACTTTTTTGCTTCCCATTTTGTAATCAGACATTTTACCTTCGGAAAGTTCCCTGCCGCAGCCGACACAACGGGCTTGAGAAAGGAGCCACGCCTGAATTGGTGAAATTACACTTTTGAACATGCATCTAAAGTATAACACAGAAGCTCGCACGTCAAGGCTCGATTGAGTCAAGATAGCTTTGGAGCATTATAGATGCGGCATAGGCATCTTCCATTGCGTGACGCTTTTTTTGAGCAACTCCTGCCTCAATGGAAAGTTTTTGAGCGTCTTTCGAAGTTAATGTTTCATCAAACGTTTCCGCCCCGATTGCTTCCGCAAACTTTTTACTCTCTTTCCCCATCTCGCCTTCCGAAATTCCGACAACAACCTTATCCGGCTTTTCTTGTTCAATCTCCTTTTTTAGTTTTTGAACCGCATCCTTAAAAGAGTTTATATGAAGGACTTTAAGTGGTTCGGCAACTGTTCCGATCCCAATTGCGAGTCCGATTTTGCTTCTTCCGTAGTCAATTCCAAGTGTTTTCATAATGGATTTTTATAGCTTCTGCGTTTAACGAATAGGCCCTGACAAACGAGTCGTCCACATGCGCATATAGTATTCCTAATCCCTTTCCTGTTCCAACAAACTGACTCGCAAAAGTTATTATTTTTGCTTCGCTGTCAATTATGAAAGGCTTTTCCGAAATCCAATCTATTTTTCCGTTTTCATAATCGTAAACGAAAAGCCCCACGGAAAATACCCCGTATACGATTTTTCCACCCACCTTTTTATTTGCCTCGCGGCCGTTTATCACACCCAATCTTTTTCCTTTCCCGACATCAATAAATGAATCCGAAAATAATGGTCCCGGGGATGCATGACCGCCAATCCAGGGAATTTTATGTTCTTTGGGATGATAAACTATTTTCCCAAGTTTCCAGGGTTTTCCCATATCCTGACATTCTGCAACTGATACTACCGAATAACTAAAATCTTTCTCACGTTTTTCCGACTCGACTAAGTTATATCTAAATCCTTGCCTGTTGATTGGCGCTATCGAAACTTCCTTGGCTCCACCCATTTTACCGGTGGTAATAACCGGGTCCGTCATCTCCAGACAGTCTAAATTCTTACCTTCTGCATGGCCCAAACTAATTAAATTATGGTAACGACCCTTACCCACTACAGGAATAGTGAAGTAAACATGAATTAAGTTATTATCATCAACATAAATATCCGGATCTTCCAATCCTACGAAAATATGATGAGTATCATTAAGACTATTAATTACCGATTCCTCATTTTTAATAACAAGCCGTTCCCCTATACTAAAACTTTCTAAAGAATCGCCGCTTACTTTATGGAGTTCGCTCCTGTCGATATAGCCGCTTACTCCAACGTCACCCTCACGGCTAACAACACAGCGTACGAGCCCGTCTTTAAAACCAGTTTGCGGGTTCAAGGTAACTGCCATCACATGCTTAAATCGTTTGTCTTTGGAAAAAACTTTTCCTTTGTGCTCAAAGTAAGGTTTATGCATCAAATTAATCAGTTGGTGGAACAACACGGGCTCTGACAATAAGGCGCTTTGGATTACTCGGGTCTCCCGGAGGGACGCAAGTTACAAGCGTAACAAAAGAGTCGGAATAATCCTGATCCAATACCTGAATATCGGTAGGCCTTACTTCAAACATCTGCTCCACTTTATAAACATAAGAAACGCCGTCGTAATTTATATCAACTTCGTCGCCTTTGGTAAGTGTGGGTAGGAGAGAAAAAATTGAGATATAGTTTTTCGGATTATAAAAAATCGGCAAGATTGAATGGCCGAAAATAACCGTGTTCCCGCTACGTCCGGGTAAGGCAGTTCCCGGGTACTGAATTAAACTTTTATCCAGGTCTTCGCCACCAATGGCTACGGTTGAGCTATTTATTTTTAATTTAGGAATGTTGATTGTGAAGTATTTAACTTTGGAAGTTGTAAAGTCGGACGGCTTGGCCCCACCTACAAACCAGTTGCTGGCCTTGGAAAAATCATTTGTGTTTGACGTACTTGTATCCGAATTTGTATTTGCCCCCTGAATAAAAGTTGTCTGTAGATGTCCGACAGGATTTTCATTTATCGGTGAAACAAGTTCCGAGAAGTTTTTTCCGTAAGTAGCATTGTAAGAAACAATCGGATAAATTACTCCAACCAGAATAATTATTCCCGAAATTCCGGATATAACCGCCGCAATCCTGAGGACCGTCTTTTGACTCATATATATGAAATGATACCAGAAAAACGGGGGGTTTAAATTACTGTTCCGCTTCGACCTCGATCGTAATGTTTTTGTTTATGTGCGGCAGAGTTTTAAGGGGCCCGATTAGGGTCGGGCTTAGTTTTACCGCAACTCTGGAATAACCGGGTACGGTTGATAAATATTTTGTCGCATCCGGTACAGATTTTCCAATAATCTTCCCAATAATATCGTCGGAGTTTGTCATCGGTAAAAAGTTGGCGCTTATATCTGCCGTGTAGGTAAGATTACCATTCTGTTTGCCCACAAATTTAAATTTAAAGTTTATTTGACTGTTTCTGAGAGCATAACCTGACGGAATTTTATCTTTTAGGGTGTCTGCGGCATACTTCTGGAGTTTGGCCCTATCTGCCGCAACGCCAGTTCCGCTCACGCTAAGGGAAAGTTTAAGAGTGTCGGCCACATCTCCTATTTTATGGTCGAAGGTCTCCGAAGATGTGTCCAGCCCGGCCAGATCATTAACAAACAACTGACTATCGCTAACTTTACCTGCCAGCTCTGTAACCACCTGCCCCGAAAGCTCGGTCTTGAGATCGTTCTCAAGATTTTTTTGATCGTCTGCCGATACTGCCGCTATTTGCTGGCTGCTTCCGCCGGAAAAATCCGCCTGGGAAGTTGCGGCAACCTGAGATTTATCGAAAACCCCAACTTTAAAAACTTCGCCTTTTGCAAGATTATATTGTGCACCAATATCCCCCGCAGTTACACTCAGAGTCGCTGTTCCGGGCGACCCGGGAATCAGTTGTCCCGACACCGAGGCTTCTGTGTTTGTAACAAACTTTAGCCCCGCAGTAGAAGTCAAAACCGTCCCGGCTGCTAAATTGATTGCATTACCGTTCCCGTTTGCAATCTGAACACTACCGGCCGCTTTGTCGCCAATCAATTTTGCTCCCGTTGCAGACTTCGTTTTATCGCCTTTTGCCTGAGAGGTAACAATCTCTGCAGGAACTATCGCTTTAGACTCATCAAAAACGCCGGCGGTACTAAAAGAAATGCTGACCTCCTCCTGAAAAGACTTGGGGGCGACAAAAATTGTTACGACAGCTTTGGGAACAAACCACCAGTAAGCTCCTCCGCCCAGAACCAAAACCAGTAATGCAATCAAAATGAAATAAATGGGAGTTCTACTCGTCTGGGAAGAAATCTTCGGACCCCTGACTAAAAATTTGGATGAGAAGCCGTGGAAAACGTGTTTGGTCTTTTGTAAGTACGATTGCGGTTTCGGAGGTGGCGGTTGGGGCAAAGGCGGAGGGGTAGCTACTGCCTCAGGGGCAACCCGTGGACTCATCGGCACAAATTCCTCTTTAGGGTTTTCGTCCTTTGTTACATCCTCGCCCACCACAAAACCCAGGTCCTCGGCTGAAGTTTCTTCGTCGGGCTCCGATACGTTTTTAATTTCGTTTTCTGATGGGAGCTTTTCTTCATCTTCAGCGCTTTCTTCCTGCGAAGCAACACCCGTAACATTCCCTATCTCTGCGGCTCCTGCTAGGGAAGTGGCCAAAACTTTTCTGCTGCTTTCAAGGATTTCCGCTTTCGGAGTATGCAGGAACTTCATTTTCCCTGTGCTTTCCCAACCCGCTTTCATCAGCTCCTCTTTTGCCTCTTCAAGTTCTCCTCCTTTACCGTTAAAAACAATCATCCGGGAAGGGAGAGGTGAAGCTCCATCAAACCGGGAAAGCCCCTCGGTAACGTCATCTGTGATTGATACACTTCTTGCTACGGTTGTAGTCCCAACCAAATTTCCAAGCTTAAAGACGGATATTTCCAAATTTTCTGACCCGAGTCCGATAATAATGGCGCTTAATGGGGCTCCTTCTTCAGATTTATATAAGTGGGCGATAGCTTCAGGCAAAACTACAAAACCAACAGGGGTTAAGGACAAATCCGTACAAACCTTTTTTATCATTGCCAAATAACTATCTTGTATTTCTCCGGCTTTAACCCATGACGAGCTTACTCCAAAAACAGTCTTACTCGGCTCAACATAGCTCTCCGGAAGCTTGGCAACCGATGAGGAAAGGGCAGCATCGCATGCCCCCACCAATTCGTCTTCCGTCTCCCAAGCAGCCCCGGGACTTATATTTAATACTTCCGCAGTGGCTTCACCTATATACCAGATCCCCGCCTGGACCCAGCCTTGTTCAATAACCAGAGACCAGTAGAGTTCCGGCGGTTTATCACGGCTAGATAAAAAATCTTTGAGGTTCATTTAGGTAAGGACAGCGTAAATCCGGATAACACCGGATCCTATTTTTTCCTGTTTATTTATTCTAACACGCCCAATACTTTTGGTGTTTTCCACATGCGGCCCACCACAAACTTCTTTTGAGAAGAATTTACCCGTTGGGTCTCCTACTGTGTAAACTTTAACGTCTTTCCCGTATTTTTCACCAAAGAAGTGTAAAGCCCCTTCGGCAATTGCCTCATCTAGAGTCTCCGTTTTGAAAGAAACAGGCAGACCTTTTTTAATTTGAGCATTAATTAGGTCCTCGACTTTCTTAACTTCCTCATCGGTCAGTTTATTCGGGTGGGAAAAATCAAAACGGAGCCGCTCCTTGGTTATATGACTGCCCTTTTGAGCAACGTGTTCGCCTAACACCTGACGAAGCGAAGCATGCAGTAAGTGAGTTGCCGTATGTAGTTTTCTGGTTTCTTCGGATGCCTCAGCCAAACCACCATGGAACATCCCCGCGGAAGTAGTCCTACTCAGTTCTTTATGTTTTTGAAATTCCGACTCGAAGGCATTTTTTTCTTCTTCGGTAAACTTAATTCCGTTTTGAGCTAAAATTTCCAAAGTAAGTTCAAGTGGAAAGCCTTCGGTCTGGAAAAGATCAAAAGTAAACTTGCCGTCAATCTCAATTCCCTCAGCTACCGCTTTTGTCAGGCGCGCCAGTCCCCGCTTCAGGGCCGATTCAAACCTGGTCGCCTCAGTATTCAGGTTTTCTTCGATGAAATCCCAATTCTTATCAATATTCGGGTATTCCCGCCTTAAACTTTCGGCAACATGTGAAACCGCACTTCCGGAAATTCCCGACCCCAGGAGATGAAAGTGAAACATAGCACGCCGGATCAACCGCCTGAGTACATAACCGTGAAGTTTGTTGGAAGGGAAAACGCCTTCGGCCAAGAGGTTGCACGAAGCCCGAAGATGGTCTGCGATAATCCTAAAGCTGCGGTCGCGCTTTGGATCGGTCACGTAGTTAAAGTTAACTTCCTTTTCAATTTTCTTGATTATTTCGGCAAACATATCAATCTTGAAAATATCCGGGTCACCCCCGACTGCCGCGGAAATCCTCTCAAGTCCTCCGCCGAAATCCACATTTTTATTTGGCAGCTCGGAAAGTTTTGTTTCGGAAACTTTTTTAAATTGCATGAACACGGAGTTGCCGATTTCCAAAAACTTTCCGCAATCGCAGTTAGGATGGCAAATTTTGCCAAACTCCGGGTCGTGTGGAATATCAAACTCGTAAAAGACCTCGCTGTCGGGTCCGCCAATTTCACCGACCGGCATTTTGCTCGGCTCCCCGGCCCGGCTCCACCAGTTCTTTTTGGCATCATAGAAAAATATGTGATCCGGCTTGACCCCGATTTTTAACCAAACTTTATATGACTCCGTGTCTTTTGCCACCTGGTCGTTGCCGTCAAAGACGCTTACATAAAGTCTATTTGGATCGAGTCCAAGTTCTTTCGTAAAGAATTCCCAAATCCACGGCAGCTGTTCTTCTTTAAAATAATCCCCGAGTGACCAATTGCCGAGCATTTCAAAAAAAGTCGTGTGACGGTTATCGCCGACTTCTTCCAAATCTTGGAGACGTAAGGAGGGTTGTGAATCTACT